>JAGYMU010000050.1 GCA_018399995.1 Halanaerobiales bacterium
AAACAAATATGGCTTAGATTATTGTTATACCAGCCTTTCTGGGCTATTATTTTACCTATGAACTGTAAAACTCGGGTTACAATTTTTACATCAAATTAACATTATTATAAAAAAATACTCCCATTAAAGGAGTATAAATTAGTTCTTTTTATTTTATTATTAAAAATACTTCCTGAATAATAGATTTAAAAACCTCAGTGATTATTATTTAATCACTTTTCTTTTGATAATCCTGTAGGTTTTCAATCACTTTTTTGATCTGTTTTTTACTTAATAGTTCAGGCTCTCCAGCTGCTTTAGTCCTATAATAAAGTTCTGCACAGAATTCAACCATTTCTGAAATAGTTAGAGCATGTTGAATATCTTTGCCAGCTGATAGTAATCCATGATTGGCGAGTAGAACTGCATTATATTTACTGCCCATAGCCTTATATACATTTTTGGCTAATTTTTTCGTGCCGAATCTGGCATAGCGAGCACAGGGGACCTTAAAGCCGGCAAATGCAATTAAATAATGAATGGCCGGTATCTCTTCTTTAAGACAGGCAATAGTTGTTGCATAAGTAGGATGAGTATGAATGACAGAATTAATTTTCTTTCTTTTTTCATAGATAATCCTATGCAGTTCATATTCACTGGAAGGCTTATTATCTCCCTCAATTTTCTTTTTATTTAAATCCACAACAACAACTTTTTCAGCTGATATCTCGCTGTATGGTATAGCCGATGGAGAAATTGCCATTAATGATTCATCTCGGTTGAATATACTTAAATTTCCACCGGTCTGCCTGGTTAGTCCCTGTTTAATCAACTTATTACCGTATTTAGTTATAAGTTGCCTCTCCTTTTCTAACAACATATATACTCATTCCTCAAGTTATTTAATCTACATTAATTTTAATTAACCCAAACAGCTGTGTATTATGGGCAAATTCATGGACTTTTTCTGTAAAACTGTCAGCCACAATCCAGATCGAATGGTATGTCCTAAATTTACTTTTGATCAACTCAACTATCTTCTCTAGGTCTTCATAATTACAGTTTTTAATTAGTATATAGATATGAATCCTTTTTAATAGAATATATACCCTTCTCTTTGCCTTGACACAGTATAGCTCTTGTGGCCATTCAATTTCATGGGGCCGGGCCCTCCAACCGTCAGTAGTTAAATTTTTAATCAGTTCCTGTTCGTGTTCTTTTAAAGTAGCCATACCTTCACTCCTCATCGAATTAAGGTTTATACATAAAAGCCCAGGGTACTATAATTTCATGGAAAGAACTTCCTCCATGTAAGTAACGGGGTTCTTCATATTTGTTAACTTCTTTAAACCCATGATTAATCTTAAAACCATGGTCGGAAAAAAACAAAATAGCTGAACCAGAAGAAATATTTTCTAAAAAAGGTAGTAATCGGTTTTGACTTAAAAAAACTATTTCTTTTAAGAATTCAGTATAATTGTCTTTGAAACTGTGTACTTTATCATCTATAAATGAGAATTTGATTATTTCCTTAGATGCTTTTTTATTTTGAGATAGAGATTGTAAGGAGCCGCTTACTTCTTTTTGGTCGACAAGCGTTATTTTTTGTCCGGACTTTCTAAGCGCATCAAACTGCGTTTCGGTATTAGTAGGGTTTAGGGCAAAGATTGAACCTTCTTCAATTAAGCGCAGAGGCAGGCTTTTGTCTATTTCTTTTTTGATCAACTTCCAAATATCCCATCTCATACCATCTAAAAGAAGCAGGTAACCTTTTTTTGTATTCATTTTTTTTAATAAGTAAGGGTAGCGATCTTTCAATAAATATATAAGATTATTTCCCATAAATTTTTCATAGTCTTCCCCCATTATATCTCGACTGTCGTGGAAATTGCTGAAAAGATTCTGGTAGTTGTGTAGAGTCTGAATTGTTTTTTTATACTTTATAGACTGTGGTATAATATCTGTTATATCTAACTGAGATGAAAGCTGGATAATTTTATAATAGTTAAATTCCAGGTTTGCTAAATGGTTTACATAAACTTCCTTCCACTCTTTTATATCGTTGAAATTATCCTGAGAGTCAAGATAAGCGAAACTCTTTTCTAAAGAAAGGTAGTTGAATATAAAATTAAGGGCATCCCGTTTACATTTAGCGAGTGGGCTTTTAACTATTTTTTTATTTATATTTTCAGTTTGTGTAATAAGTTTTTCTTTTTTTTGATAATCAAGGTGAATATTTTCTATCATTTTGACAAACTGTATTAAAACCTTGTTGATTACTTTAGTTGATAGTTTTTCGGTTTTTATAATTTCTATAACTTCATCCAAGTTGGCCGGTGAAATTAGATCAATTAATCGTCTGGAAAGATCAATCTGATCAATTTTAGCTGTAATTAATTTTTTGATGGCCTGATTTTGATTACTGCTGTATAGACTTTCAAACATTTCTGTAAAAGAATCTTCTAAATTATGATTTCTTTGAAGTTCTTCAATAATCAATGTACTGTTTTCAGGTATGATTTTAGTTGTCAGACTTTCTAAACCACTATCTATTTTGTATATATTTTTCCAAACAACAACAGCTAAAAGTTTTATAAAAATGTTGAAATCAGTATCTTCAATTAGATTTAATAACTCCGGATAATTTTGTTTTATATAATCAATTAATATTAGATTGTCTTGGGCTGTTTTCATTTGTTGTGAACCCTGACCGAAGTTGCCTTTCACTTTTATATAAGTTTTTTGACCGAGTCCGGTACTACCTTTTAACCACTCATTAAAGATCTGTCGGATTTGAGTCGGTGAAAAGCTTCTATTGATTAAATTTTCATATAGTTCATCCAGATTTCTTTCGATCAGTGAGATATCGCCTGACAAAACGGAGTTGATTCTTTTTATAACGTTTTGATTTAAGATCTTATCTAAGTTTTTATATAAATCTCTATTAATCTTTACAGCGAGCAGATTACGGATAGGGCGGGCAAACCTCTTATTACCGGCCGCTTCCATATTAGCCAAATAATTTTCTAATCTCTGTTTATGTTCTTCTTCTTTTAGGCTGTTAATATACTGTTTAACACCGGAGTCGATAATTTTTTGAAGATTATTTTTAGAAGGCAGTTCAATTTTTTGACCGAGTTTAAACTTGCATTCACAGACCGGTATATCCTGTAATCTGCTTTGTGGATCTATACTACAACTTTTACTTAAGGCCTTTGCTATCAGGCGGTTTATCTTAACTAAGTCATCTTTAACAGAGATAAGGTCAATACCAGCCAGTGATTTTAAAACCTGATAACTTCTTGTTGTGCGCATTTCAGTTATATTTTTAAAATGGTCACTGCCTTTTTGTTTAGAGTGTTCATCAATATACAGTTCAATATATCTCTGTTTGAATTCTCCAAATTTATTATCAAGTTCATTAAAGAAGTTTTTGTCATAAATAACAGCCTGGTCGTTCATTGCTTTTAATAGATTATTTTTCAGTTCTAAAAGATCACTGTATTTTTGATCTGAGGGTATATCAAGTTCAGGGTGTTTTAGGTAGTTAAGCATTTTTTTATATTTGCTTAAATTATTTGATAAGAAATATTCGAGCTTTTCAAACTTTTCAAGGTATGAATCTATATTGGGCATATTCCTATATTTGGCCGCAAATCTCTCCAAACCTTCCTCTGAAGAATAACTGACCATAATTTCTGAGAGCAAATTCTCTACTTTGTTTATATAATTTATCATATTAGTGAAATCAAATTCGGCAAAATCATCATCACTTTTTAATCTTTCAACTTGATATCTCATATTGTTCAGTCTTTGGGTAAGCTCTTTTTTCTTATCTATTAAATGCTGCCAGATGCTGTGCTGCAGTGGAAGAGTAAAATGCCTTTTTTGATAACGAGGTGGAAGCAATGTACAACTACTTAATACCATTTGGAATTCTTCATCAATTAATTCACCATAACCAATGTATTTTATTCTCTTAAAGTTGCGGGCATTTAAATTATTTAAGCTTATTTTTTTATGATCACTATATGCACTGAGATAACCAGAATAAAGCAGTGAATAAATAAGCAGCTTAAACTGGTTTTTACTCATACCATAACTGCCCTTTCTTACCTTAAGATAAATATCGTCAATAGCTGTTCTGTCTTCCTCGATAAGCTGAAATAGTTTTTTGATCAATGGATTTTTATGTGGCTTTATATTTAATCTTATACCGCTTTTTCTTTTTTTGATTAAATCCATTGGCTTCATAAAAGCATCGATCACATTTAAGACCTGTCCATCTATATTTTTAAGATTTTCAATTTCTCCCACACTGATAAAATTCTCTAAAACAGCTTCTAGTTGGGCTGTGGTTAAAATCGATTGGTAGGGAGAGATCTTTTTATGGTCAGGGAATTTGTCTTCCAAAAGTCCTGCGACGATTTTATCAATTAATCTGTGAAAAGGTAGAAAACCTAGATCAGCCAGATTAATGACCTTTTCCTTAAAACCATTAATAATTTCTCCTCTAAAGTAGACATCCCTAAAAATTTTACTGATTCTGTCCTTCTCTTCTTTAATCTGTTTGTTGAGTTGTGCTTTAATTTTTTCTCCTGTTTTGGAGCTGTCTTTTTCATATTTTTCCAGCAGAATAATTCTGGCCAAAGCATTTTTTAAAAATTCTTTATCTTTAATTTTTTGAGGAATCCAAAAGACAAAAGATGCTTTTTCTGCTTCGTTTAGTTCAGGTAACAAGACTTTATTTAAGTATTCTTTGTCTTCTTTTATGTTCAAAGCATAACTCATTATGAGCATAAAATCTTTTTCACCATGGGTCAAATGTTGAGCAGTTTGTTTGATATTATCGATCGAAATATCCCTGATGGGCAAAAAATATAAAAAGCCTTTTCTATCAGTATTCTGCCAGCTGACAGTTCTCTGCTGTTTGTTGTTAGCAAAAAGGTTATTTAAGGGTAAGAATTTTTCTTTTACCTGTCTACCCAGTTTTGTAAATATTCTATTATCATTTTCAAAAAGATTGGACTTAATATATTCAGTCCGCCTTTTTATTATTAGGTTTACATCGGCTTTAAGGTCTATAAAATATACATTTGATCTTTTCTGTTCGGCCTCTTTTTTTAACAGATAGGCCCCCCGCTGGTATAACCTGTTTAAAATGTCATCTATATATTCATAGTTAATGGCGGGATCGAGGTCTGTTATCTTATAAAAGAGCATATTGGCAATTTCCTCGACATTGTACCTTTTATCTATGGGAGATATGGCAAATAATATTAATAGTTTGATTATTTTTAAACCTGTATTTTTCTCTCCCTCTTCTAATAATGAGCCTATTTCCTGTTCGTAATACTTATATACTTTAGTATAAAAGGGGCTGGTCTCCATCATTTCTCTGATCCTATCTACAAAATGATCGAATATTTTATCAGCTGTTAAAAGATTTTCAGCAGATAGATCCATCATGCCTTCTATTGAACGGCCAGGGTCTCCTTTTAACTGGTAGTGGATAAAATCTATTATACCGCGGTGCTGAGAAAAAAGCGGTTTTAGATTATCTAATAGATCGATGGCCTGAGGATGAACCGGGTAAAGTTTAATAAATTCTTCTTTTTGAAAAGGCAGATGGGGAAAGGATTCCTGATAATTACCATAAATTTTTTCAACAAAACCCTTTTTATCTTCTTTTAATTCGATTAACCGTTTGTCTATCAACTCTTTGATATGCTGACCGGTAAGATAAAAGCGGGTTGGATAACGATCTTTTATCTTATTAAAAGCCTCTGGAGTGGTTTCACCGGTTTTTTCTATCTCTTCCTGTAGACTGGCTAAAACCCAGCAGGGCTTACGTTTGGCATATTCACCTAAGAACTGCATGAACCTGATGTCCTCGTTGAATCGCCTTCCATCCGGTTTTGATCGAAGAAATTCAGAGAGCTCATCAATCAGGATAATTAGACCATCATATTTGTTGTTATCTATAATGGTAGAAATCTGAGCGAAGATCTGCTGTCTATTGTAATTAAACCTATAGGGTAGGTTCAATCTATTCAGTAATTTTTCTATTAAATATAGTTGCCCGGGTTGAAAAAGTTCCGACTTTGTTATTTTGTTTTCTCTTAAAAAACTCTTGAGCCGATTGGGGTGTTCATTGATAATAATGTTGGAGATCTTTTCGATAAATTCAGCTTCTCCTTTAAAGTCAAAATCAGTCAGTCTATTATCTTCATTTATAAAGTTGATAAGTTCTTCAATTACTATATCCTCTAAATATTCCTTGTTGGAGTGTTCAACTAGGGAAAGGTTGATAGTTATGTATTTTTTATTTATGATTTTTTCTGAGAGTTTTTTAAGGTTGTTGGTATTGGTTTTTTGTTTTAATATATGTTCCCAGGATTTTTTATAGCTGGTCAATAAGCTGATTACACTTAAAAGATGAGATTTACCGGAACCAAAGTTGCCCTCGATAAAGTAACCTTTACCCTGATTAGCGGACAGGTCTTTGAAAAATGAGAGAAGGATCTTTTCTACCTCATCAGTTATTACAAAACTTTCAGTTAAAAAATCCCTTAACTTAGGATCCAAAATATCTGCTATCTGTACAACGGTGCGTACATCTTTTACATTAACAAGATCTTTAATTTTCATCTTGATCATCACCCAGTGCTTTACTCATTTTTTTAATTGTTCCCCACAGTTTATTATAACCCTGATTATTGTTTATAATCTCTTTGAAAAAATCAATACCTTTTTCAATCAGGCCTGTATTCTTATAGATACTGACCAGGGTAGTCTTAATATAGTAATCAGAGGGATCATCCCGGAAGGCTTCTTCTAAATAATCAAGGGCTCTTTCATATTCACCCATTCTGTAGAGGCAAAAACCGGCCTGTTTAACTGCAAAATCATTACCTGGTTCAATTTCTAAAGATTTTTTGTATTGTAAAAAGGCCTCTTCATCCTTATGCATTTTTTCTAATTTCTCTGCCAACAGATGGTGTAAAAAGACATTGTTGGATTTATTTTTAATTTTGAGTAGGGCTTTCAGTTCTTCGACCGCTTTGGCAGGTTCTTTATTTTCCATCTTCAATTTCAATTTTTCTTTGTAGGCAAAGTCATCTTCTGGTTTCTTATCCAGATATTTGTCATAATATTGAGCGGCTTTATCGGTTTCGCCCATTTTTTCATAAATGGCCGCCATTAATTTTTGAAAAGGGAAATTTTTTGGAGATTGCTCTAATTCTTTTGAGCAGAGGCTGCGTGCTTCTTCATATTTTTCTAGCTTTAGATAGGTTCTGATCAAACGGGATGTCAAATAATCACTCTTATTATTTAGCTGAGCCTGTTCGAATAATTCAAGTGCTTTTTCGTACTCCCTTTTGGCGAAACTAATATTGCCCTTAACTATCAGAGCACGTGAATTATTAGGCTTTTCTTCAAGCACCTTATCTGCCAACTGCAAGGCTTCTTCGGTTTCTCCTAGCCGTGATAGGGTATCGGCCAGGCTAGCTTTAATATATATATTATCAGGATTATTTATAAAAGCCTCGCTTAAGACTGCTTTGGCCTCTTGGTATTTATTGTTTTTTTTAAGTTCAATTGCTTCACTTAAGATATCTTTAACCTGCATATATTGATTTTGAGCCATTTTTAAAACCCCATTCTTAATACTGAATCTGTAATTTCTTTGTTCTTATTATATATATAAAAAGCTATAATATCAATAGATATATAAGAGAGTTTAATTAAGGAAAGGTTTACAGCCAGGGTAGGAAAGATTTAGCTGATAAAAAGGCTATTTAAAAAAGGCTGTAGAGATGGATTAAATTTTTGATTATTAATAACGAAAAGATAAAATTATCGCAAGTTATATAAAAAAACTATATATACAGTTTTTTAACGATAATATGAATATGTTTTTTAGTCTATTTCAATTTTAAAATATCTTTGATCTCTTCTTTAATATCTTTAAGATTAATCTTTTTATTATGCTGATGTTTTTTTGTTTCTAAATCAGCTAAACCGCGATGGACTTTAATTTTTGTCAGTTCATTTAATCTATCAATCAATACGTATTGATTTTTTTTATTTACATCCTTTTTTATAGAATGTAAAACAGCCGGGCTGAATTTATAGGGGTTTGCGGTAGATGCGAGTATAGTTGTGGTTAAATCTCCACTCTCATTTCTGTATTTATTTAGTGAGGTGAGGCCAACCCCGGTATGAGGATCTATTAAATAGTTATAATTTTGATATGTGTTTTTTATAGTTTTTTTGACCTCTTTTTCTTCAGCGTAGTAACCAACAAATAATTTCTGTATTTTGGTAAGGGTTTCTTGATCAATTGTAAAGCATTTTTTATCTGAAAGTTGTTGGTACCATCTCTTTATTTTAGTACTATCATGACCGGTTATTTCAAAGAGAAAGCGCTCTAGATTGGAGGATATTAAAATATCCATAGAGGGGCTTATCGTTTTTTTAAACTCACGTTCAATATCATAAATTCCTCTCTTTATAAAATCGGTTAAAACGTTGTTTTCATTAGAAGCACAGATCAATTTATTAACAGGCAGCCCCATTCTATAGGCATAAAAAGCGGCTAGAATATTTCCGAAATTTCCCGTGGGAACAGCAATATTAAACTTTTCATCTTCTTGAATATTATTATCTCTTAACAGTTTTAAATAAGCGGCAAAATAGTATACAATCTGAGGGAGTAATCTTCCCCAGTTGATAGAATTAGCAGATGAAAATTGGTAGCCGTTTTTTTCCAATAATTTGTTAAAGTTCTGATTGGCAAAGAGTTCTTTGACGGCATTTTGACAGTCATCAAAGTTACCCTGGACAGCTAAAACTGAGGTATTTTTTCCACCGGTGGTCAGCATCTGATCTTTTTGTATTTTACTTACCCCTTGATCTGGAAAAAAGACGATAATTCTTACACCCTCAACATCTTTAAAGCCTTCTAAAGCGGCTTTGCCGGTATCACCTGAGGTGGCTACAAGGATAACTGTTTCTTTATTTGAAGCTGTTTTTAAAACAGCCTGTTTTAATAAATAAGGGAGCAGCTGGAGGGCGAGGTCTTTAAAAGCAGCTGTTGGTCCCTTCCATAATATTAATAGATATGTATTTTTATCTAAACTGACTAAGGGAGTAATCTGTTTAGTGGGAAAATTCTCTTTACAATATGCTTGACTGACTATCTCTTTTATTGTTTTTAATTTAAAATCCTTTAAAAATAAATTTAATATCCAGACAGCTAAATCCTGATAGCTGCTGTATTTTTTAGAAAAGATTTCGTCTTTTGTCAGGCTTGGAATATATGAGGGAATAAACAATCCACCTGTAGGCACCATACCCATCTTTATTGCATCTGCTGCGCTTACGGGTGGATGATTATCTCTTGTGCTGATATACTTCATATTTATAATTCTCCTAAGTTAAACTGTTTATGGATAGATTCAACTGCTTTTTGTGCACCATCTTCTTTGATCAAACAGGATATCTTAATCTCTGATTTAGTTATCATTTGAATATTTACATCAACTTTTCCCATCGCTTTAAACATCTCTGCTGCGATACCGGGAGTTGAGATCATACCAGCCCCTACAATTGACACTTTGGCCACATCCTGATCTATTTCTACCCCTCTTGAATCCACATTTTCAGCGATCTCATAAATGATCTCTTTAACTTTTTTTAAGTCACTATTGTGGATAGTAAAACTTATATCATTAAGATTATTATATTGAAGATTCTGGATGATCATATCAATATTGATTCCATGTTCAGCCAGTCCTGTAAATATATTGCCGGCAATCCCCGGTTGATCAGGGACTTTTTTGATTGTTATCTTGATTACGTCTGAATCACAGGCCACCCCTGTAACATTTCTCTTTTTTTCCATTTTTTCAACACCTCTTACGATTGTACCATTATTGTTATTAAAACTGGAAGCTATGTAAAGTTTTAAATTATATAATTTCGCTAATTCCACAGCGCGTGGATGTAAGACTTCTGCTCCTAGGCTGGCCAGCTCCAGCATCTCATCATAGGAGATAAAATTAAGTTTTTTTGCTTCGGGTAGTATTTTGGGATCGGTTGTATAGATACCATCTACATCAGAATATATTTCACATCGAGCTGCCTTTAGAGAAGCCATTAAGGCAATCGTAGTTGTATCAGATCCCCCTCTTCCCAGGGTTGTAAAGTCCTCTTTTGAGTTAATACCCTGAAAGCCTGCTATCACGACTATTTTGCCTTTTTTTAGTTCTTTTTTAATCCTTTTATTATCTATATCCTTTATAACTGCTCGATTATGTTTGTCATCAGTTTTGATGCGGGCCTGACTACCGGTCAAAGAAATAGCCGGACAACCGTGATTTTGAATGGCCATTGTCAAAAGAGCAATCGAGATTTGTTCACCTGTTGTTAAGAGCATATCAGCCTCTCTTGGTGTAGGATTATCTGAAACCATATTCATTTTTTTTACCAGCTGATCAGTAGTATCTCCCATAGCTGATGCTACGACTATCAACTGATTACCTTCATTATACTTTTTAACAACCCTCTCTGCCACGTTTATTATTCTCTTAACTGTAGCAAGTGAAGTGCCGCCATATTTTTGTACTACTAAATTCATAAAAAAACAACTCCATTAGCTAATATATTTATACTGTTATCATTTTCTTAATTTTAACTAATATTTTTTTTAAAATCAAGACATAAAGTTATTTAAGTGTTAATTTAACAAAAGATATTTATAAACAGCTGTTTTGTATATAAAAAAGATTAACATGAAATCTGTCAAAGAAGCTGTCTATAGAAATGGTCTATTTTTTTGACCATCTGCTGATAACTCCATTTATTTTTAATATTAATATCCAGATATTGACTCATTTTTTTTCGAAGGGTTGAATCTTTAATTAGGACTGATAATTTTTCATAAAAATCATCGGTATCATAGATATCTACAATAAAACCGTTTTTACCGTCTTCAACTATCTCACTGACCCCTTCTGCTGCAAAACTGACTATCGGTATTTTCATTGTAGCTGCCTGTATTAATACGCGTGGTAAACCTTCCCAAAAAGAAGTGAGCACTTTAATATCGATAATAGCAAAGATATCTTCTATATCATTTCTGTAACCGGTAAAGATTATATCTTCTGTTAAATTAAGTTCATCAACCAAATTGCTTAAATGTTCTTTTCTTTCTCCCCTACCTACAATTAAAAGTAATATATTATCATACTTTTCTTTAAGTCTTTTAAATACTTCAAATAAATATTGATGGCCTTTCCGTTTCTCCAGGGCAGCAACACATCCAATTATCAATTTATTGTGGTCTATAGAGAGTTCATCTTTTATTTTATTTTTTTTATTTTGTTCATAATTAGCTGCTTTAATAAATTTATCCAGATCTATACCGCTATATACAACCCTGTATTGATCTATCTGGCCTACCTTAGCTTTGATGTATTTTTCTTTTATATCCTCTCCTACAGCTAAAAAATAATCTGTATAAAGGGCACAAAAGCGTTCAACAAGTAAGTAAAAAAACCCTTTCAAAGGGTGAATGGTCTTAGGGAAAGTGATACCGTGTAAGCTATGTATGATATGAGGCACAGCAGCCAATTTAGCGGCAGTTCTTCCCAATACACCTGCCTTTGCGATATGGGTATGAACGATATCATAATTATTCATCTTAATAATTTTATAGATTTGATAAAGGGCTAAAAGGTCTTTTAAAGGCGAAACATTTCTAACCATTTTATCAATTACATACAGTTCTGTATCTTCATTAAGCTGAAGATTATCGATCATCACATCCAGGTTTTCTATACCTGTCATCAGATCAACTTTGTATTTATTTTTGTCCAGTTTTTGAACAGTATATATGGTGTTTTCGTCTGCTCCACCCCCGGCCAGCCGGGTTATAATATGAAGTACTCTGATCTTTTTATTCATCTTGTTCACCCTGGTTTTTTTTATATAGATCTATAAAGAATTTGTTTAGGATTAGTTCCTGCAGCCAGAACTTACCCTCTTTGAATTCCAAATGGTCTTCTTTTTTATTAAAGATATAACGACCTGCTATATCTTTTTTTTTGGCCTGGATACAGGTGATTACGTCTACAAAAAAGGACAGCTCTGATATATAGTAATTATTATCTTTTTTTGCTTTAAGGAGATCTACCGCTATTATATTGAAATCAAGATCTTTAAATAATTGGTAGGCAATTTTTACAGCCTTAATAGGTAAAACTTGTTTGATGATAATACCTGAACCGGAAGCCCTAAAATCTCCTTTTTGGGGATAACGGTAGTATCCGAAAATATGCTGGCTATCAACGACAATAATCCGCAGATCATAACCGTAATTTTTTAAATAATCTTGCAATATAACATAATTTTTTTGCTTTAAAAAAGGCCAGTATGTACTGCGACCAGTCTTAAATACAATATTTATGAGTTTTTTTGCCCTATTTTTACTTTTCAGCAGAGTGATATCAGTGGAACCTGAACTCAGTTTTGTTTTGGATACAAGCGGATAATCGCAACTTTCAATATATTTAAGGCATTCATCATAATCATCCGAGATAAAAGTCTCAATTAAAGGATACCCCTTATTTTCCAATAAATAATACTGCATGGCTTTGTTTTCGTAAAGCATGATTTCTGGAAAGGATGGCATTGTTATTTTATTTAAAAAATGATTTAAAAAATATATTTTTTCTCTAGCCGACTGTATTTCCCAGTAATATGACATTGGCCTCCAGATTATGATATCAAATTGATTAGCTTTTTTCTGCCAGGTAGAATCAAATATATTATAATATTCAAAATCCAGATCATTATTTTTTAGAAATCTTCTAAACTTGGTGTAATAAGGCTTGGAATCTGTATCTTTAACTAAGGCTATTTTAAATTTTTTTATATAACTTTTTACCTCTGCAGGTAGTATTATGGGGGCTGCTTCTTCTAGATCTTCTTTTTTTTGGTTAGTGTTAAGGCGATGTGGTTTTAAACAATACCTAATAGTATTTAATTTTTTATTGAGCCAATTATTTTTAAACTTCATGACTTTACTCCTCGTATAATATATTTAAGAAACTAAAACAAATTTACAACAAAAACTTGTATTTTTGGATGATTCTTCCTAGACTATAAGTATATAGGTTGGATAATAAAACTATCGCTCCTTGCAGCTTTGACTGCTAGAA
>JAGYMU010000051.1 GCA_018399995.1 Halanaerobiales bacterium
CAAAAACATTGACCTTATGTTCATATATCTGGTCAATTGCCTTATTAATATTCTTTACAGCCAGTGGATATTCTGCCCTGGCATATATAAAAAGTTCAGTCGCACCGGTTGCAAGAGCAGCAATCAACATACCTTCCAAAACCTGATGGGGTACAGACTCCATCATCGAACGATCCATAAAAGCCCCGGGATCACCCTCATCTGCATTACAGATTAGAATCTTTTTCTCTGCTTCTTTAGCTGCAAGAAAACTCCATTTCAAACCGGTTGGAAAGCCTCCTCCACCTCTACCCCTTAATCCGGATGTTTTTACTTCATCAATAATCTCTTCCGGCTGCATATTCTGGGCTTTTTTAAGGCTTTGATAACCACCGTGCTCTATGTATTCATCAAATGATACAGGATCAATACGCCCGGCCAGTCTTGTTACCTTTAACTTCTCCCGGTTGACCCTTTCATCTCTAAAAGTCATAGCTGAATTTTTATCTACACTCAATATTTTTTCTAAATATTCTTCTGTAGGCTCAACCTGATCAAAAAATATGGATGTTTGTTCTGTTTCTACTTCAACCAGAGGTTCAGCATAACAGTGTCCTATACAGCCAACCTCCATTATCTCTATATTCTCATCATCGATATTTTGTTGCAAAAATTCCTTTACTTCAGAGGCACCTGCTGCAATTCCACAGCTGGCCATACCTACTTTGATGCGCTTTATCATTTAATTTTCACCCCGATTCCTATAATCCTTGATTATCTTGAGAAGTTTTTTGCGGTCTAAATTACCATATACTTTTCCATTTATGCTCACAACAGGAGCCAGGCTGCAACAGCCCAAACATGCCACAGTTTCCATAGAAAAAAGACCATCTTCTGTAGTCTCTCCATCATCTATTTTTAGTTCTTCCACTAGCCAATTTTTCACTCTGCTTGAACCTTTTATATGGCAGGCTGTACCATCACATACAGCTATTTTGTATTTGCCAGGCTTGGATCTTTTAAATTGAGCATAAAAACTCAATACCCCCTCTACTTCAACTACTGGAATATCGAAATGATCTGATATTTCTTTGATAGCCTCTGTAGAGATAAAACCTTTTTCCGCCTGAACCATCTGTATAGCTTTAATTAGGTTACTGCGGTCTTTTTCTAAAGGCTCTAATAATTGCATTTTTGAAAACCTCCATCTTTAATAATATTTTATTGTCCGAATTCATCTTCAAAAGGAACTATTTTTTTTATTTCCTTATCATTTTTGATCAATACCTCTATCTTCTTTTCCGTCTTATTTAACTCTTCATTACAGTATTTAATTAATTCAATCCCGCGGCTAAACTTCTCTAAAGATTTTTTCAAAGCCAAACCGCCCTCTTCTAAATCATCTACTATTTCCTCTAGCTCCTCGATAGCATCTTCAAAATTTAAATCTTCTTTCTTATTCATCTAAACCACCATTTTCCTCTATTTTCTGAACGGCACTTATAATATCACCGTTGATAATAGTTGTTTTAAGTTCTTGTCCTACTTTGATCTGATTAATATCACTGATCAAATTATTTTCTTGATCATATGTAATACTGTAACCCCTTTTGATAGTCTTTAATGGACTTAAAGCATCTATTTTACTGCTTAATATATTAAACTTCTGACTGCTCTTATTTAAGGTCTGCTCCATTTTGTATTTTAATTCTCGGCTGAGTTCATCTAAATTTTGCATTTTATCGATAAACAGTTCAGATGGTTTTTTAAACAGCCTTCGCTCAGCAATAGAAGCAAGCCTTTTATGAGCGGTTTCTATTCTGGATCTTTGATTTTGCAAAAGCCTTTTTGTTAAGTTATCCAGATAATTTCCGATCTCCTCACGATTGGCAATAGCTAGTTCAGCTGCTGCTGAAGGGGTTGGGGCCCGTAAATCAGCCACAAAATCTGCAATGGTAAAGTCGGTCTCATGACCGACTCCACTAATTACAGGTATTTTGGAAGTGTATATAGCTCTGGCAACCTCCTCTTCATTAAAAGGCCAGAGATCCTCAATAGATCCACCACCCCTAGTGAGTATGATTAAATCGATATCTGAGCGGTTGTTTAAATATTTAATACCCTCTACTATCTGCTGTGAGGCCTGATCACCTTGAACTAAAGAAGGCACAATTAAAATAGATATATTTTCGAACCTTCTATCTACAACTGAAAGTATATCACGCACAGCAGCTCCTGTGGGTGAAGTTACAATACCTATTTTTTTAGGAATAAGTGGTATCTTCTTTTTTTTCTCTTTATCAAAAAGCCCTTCTTTTTCTAGTTTCTCTTTTAATTTTTCGAAAGCCTGATAAAGTGTACCTTTACCTTCAGGAACTATTTGGTCTGCATAAAGCTGGTATTCTCCTCTATCTTTATATATATTAATATATCCATGTACAACGATCTCTATACCGTCTTCTATTTCAAAATCAACTTTTCTGCTCTTATGTCTAAACATAACTGTTTTTAACTGGGCATTTTCATCTTTTATGGTAAAGTAAAGATGACCTGAATTGGCCTGATAAAAATTGGAAACCTCTCCTTTGACCCATAGATCCTGCAGTATTTTATCTTGAGTTAAAATGGCCTCCAGATAATTACTAATCTGGCTAACCGAATAAAAGTTATCTATATTATATTCCATGATACTTTCTGGCTTTAACAGTATTTTCCATGAGCATCGCTATTGTCATAGGTCCAACTCCACCTGGAACAGGAGTAATTTTAGAAGCTACTTCTTTTGCTGTATCAAATTCAACGTCTCCCAGTAGTTTTCCATCTACTCGATTAATACCAACATCAATAACAACTGCACCTTCTTTAATCATATCTCCGGTAATCATTTCAGGTCTACCTACAGCCGCTACTACAATATCAGCTCTTTTAGTCTCTGCTTTCAAATCTTTTGTATGTGAATGACAGATCGTAACTGTGGCATGTCTATCTAATAAAAGGTGAGCAACAGGTTTACCCACAATATTACTTCTTCCCACTACTGTTGCATTTTTACCATCTATTTCGATTCCTTCTCTTTCCATAAGCCTGATGATACCAAGTGGTGTACATGCCTCATATCTTAAGGCATCTTCCTGACCGCTGAATAAACGACCGGTATTTATTGGGTGAAATCCATCCACATCTTTATCAGGTACTATGGATTCAATCACCTTTTTTTCCTCAATATGATCAGGTAGTGGAAGCTGTATTAGTATACCATCCACATCCGGATCATTATTTAAATCATCAATAAGATCTAATAATTCTTTTTCGCTAATATCTTCTTCTTTTTTAATAAGACTGGAATTCATACCAATCTCTAAGGCGGCTTTTTCTTTCATGCTTACATAAGTTTCTGAGGCTGGATTATCTCCAACCATAACTACTGTAAGTCCTGGTGCCCTACCTTCTTCTTTTAAATCCTTTATTTCTTCCTTCAATTCCATTCTAATGTTTTTTGCTATCTGTTTACCATCAATAATTTTAGACATCTTTATCCCCCTATTTTTTAAAATAATTATCTATTTATCTATTCTTGAATATTTATAAATTTCCTTCTTTATAATTAATTATATTGTGAAAGCAATCCTATGTAATTTCAGTTTTTATAGTGAAAACAATTTAATAGCATCTTTATTAAATTCATCATAATATTTTAATAAATATAATCATGATTATTGCTGAATATGCACGGTTCTTATAATAAGAGGAATGTGCGAATAGTAAGGAAATTCGTTTCTGCTTATTATAATATTAAAGATAAGATAAATTTAAAGAAATTTTTTTGATTTAAAATCTTTCAAAAATTAAGAAAACTTTTTTAAAAACTTTAAAGCTACACATGAAATCGGGCCAAAATAATTGATTTTTGCTGATTTCTTCTAAAGTTTATTTAATATCCCTTATCTATTAGAATGCAGGATTATACAATATGTTATTGAATTAAGCTATTAGGATTGCTAAAAAATATTGAATAACAAAAATACACCTACTGATTTTAAATAATATAAAAAATATGAGGAGGGCTTTTTTGAATAAAAAAGAAAAGAACATGTACATTTACTCAATAATTCTGATAATATTTGCCATAGTTTTTATCTTTTTACTGCAGACCGATATATTTTTAGATATATATTCATGGCTTATAGAAAAAATTACCGGACAACCTTCCAATGCTTTAATTATTAAGAATTTGATGTTAATTGTAATTTAATTGTTATATAAATGCTTTTTTAGAAATCATTTTAAATTTAAATAAATATTATAAATAATCGGGTAGGAGGCAGATGATTAGTTCATCTGCCGACCTCCCACACCACTATACATACGGATCTCGTATACAGCGGTTCAATAATTATTTATAATCTCTCGATTGTATTAACTCCCATATTACACTCCACACTCTTAATATTTATTAGGGAATTCCATTCCCTTTTCAATTAAGAAGCCCTTATTAAAGGTTGGCTGTGTTCTTCATGCTCTATGAAGTTAACCACTAAATAAATAATTATCGTTCTGTCCTTCCTAAACTTATATTTCTAAAAGTTTATCAGTACTATGACAGAAACTGACTTCTCACAGTAAATCTTATTTCAACCACATTTCTAATGTGTCTATGAGATCTCACAGGTTAAGTACTAAATCTTTCATCTCATCTATCCGCCACATTTACTGTAATAACTTTCGCACGATAAGGACTTTGTTTTGTATAGCAAACTCATCCAGTTATAGTCAGCCTCAAATGTGATTCGTGTACCTCGGACCAAAATTTTGCCTTAGACTTCCTCCAGATTCGCAGTCACCCACGACACCCTTGTCATCAGCTAATTCCTATATCGCGTTTGGAATTCGGGACTTTCACCCTATAGATTTATTACATGCCCGGCAAACTACAAAAAACCCGGCTATCGCCGGGTAAAATAAGTTTATAATTTATTTAATGTTTATTGATCTTTTCTTTTTAACTGATTCTTCTTTTTTGGGAAGAGTTATTTCTAATATACCATCATTATATTCTGCTTCAATTTCTTCTTCCTTTACATCTTCTACATAAAAACTCCTGCAATAACTACCTCTTCTTCTTTCTTTTCTAATATATCCTTCTTCTTCCTCTTCTTCATAATAATCATTATCTGCAGAAATAGTCAGGTAATTATCATCCATTTCAACACTTATATCTTCTTTTTTCATACCGGGTAGTTCAGCATCAATTAAATACTTATCTTCTTTTTCTTTAACATCTGTTCTAAAACCAAGTTCAGAACGATCCATTACATTAGTGAAAAAACTGTTCCATAATGCATCAAAAGGATCTTCGGACCTTTCAGTCATCTTACCTTCTTTTCTCCGACGGGGAATTAAATCAAACATCTTGACACCTCCTGAATTTTGATTTTATTTTACTATTTGACTTTATTTGACCTTCTAATTATTATTATAATTAATTTGGACAAAATTTCAAACATTAAAAAATGTTGATATTTAAATATATCGTTGTTTATCTTAGATTAAATAGCTCATACTCCTAAAATCTTAAAATTAATCGTTTTTTCATATATAATCATTTTTAAAAAATGTAATATTCAATTCTTAGTAATTATATTAATTAAATATCAAGAAAAACTCTTTGTAAATTTTATGTCCATGATAATTATTTGTATTTTAAATCAAGATAATTGGGCTGAACTTATCTTCTTTTATGCTAAATTGTCTTTTTTTAAAACAATTAGCAAGGCTGATTGTTGGTTTTTTGATCTTTATAAAGAATTTTTTTAGTAATCAAAACAGTTGAGTATAATAATATATTTGTTTTAATTTTTTTATCCGTAATTATTAAAAGTCTCAAGGTGATCTTTTTATTATGAAAAAATATATTTTAATTTATTTTTTTCATTAGTTATCACTTAAAAAATATTTGCTTACAATCTTAAGCTTATATGATAGGAGAAATGTCCGAAATGTAAATTGCATAAAAATATCGGCATACATACAGAGGGCAAGCCCCTCTGTATGTATGCCGATAAAATCTATATCTATTTATCTTTTCAAACAAATTAAATTTTTATTTGTCTTCCATCTTATCTTCCGATTTAAATTTTATAGCCTTTTCAGCCTTTTCCTTCATTACCTCTTTAACTCTTTGATGGACTTCATCTGAGGGTTTGTCAAACATTATCTCAATGGCTTCATCTATATTGTTAACCGAATAAATATGAAATTTGCCATCCTTTATTTCCCGTATAATCTCATCTTTTAACATCAAGTTATCTACATTTTGTTCAGGAATAATAACACCCTGTTGACCGGAAATACCTTTACCCTGACATACTTTATAAAACCCTTCTATTTTCTCATTCACACCACCGATTGGCTGTATTTTACCTTTTTGGTTCATTGAGCCTGTAATGGCTAAATTCTGTTTGAGAGGAAATTCGGAAATCGAAGAAAGAATAGCAATTAACTCAGCCGCGGTTGCGCTATCTCCTTCTATACCTCCATAGCTTTGTTCAAAAGCAAGAGAGGCATTTAAACTTAAGGGAGTATCTTGAGCATATTTATTACCAACATAACCTGTGAAAATTAGGACTGCTTTATTGTGAATATTACCGCTCATATCTGCTTCTCTCTCAATATTTATTATACCTTCCTGCCCCATAAAGGTTTGAGCTGTTATTCGGGTAGGTCTCCCAAAAGAATATTGACCTGTCTGATAAACAGATAAGCCATTTATTTGACCTGTTTCTTTTCCTTGAACATCAATTAATATCTGCTCATCTTCTATTTTTTCTAATATCTTTTCTTCAATAAGATTAGCTCTTTTAATTCTTTCTTCAAGGGCTTGTTGCACATCTTGTTTTTGAACCAGCTTGCGATTATTTTTTTCTGATAATGAATTTGCTTCATAAATAACCTCTAATATCTGATTAAACTTAGCAGTCATTTTATCTTTATCTTCTGACATTTTTGAACTATATTCTATAACCTCTGCAACTGCATTTGGTGTAAAATGATTTAAAGACTCCTTTCGACAAACCGAAGCCAAAAAGGAAGCAAACTTTTTCATGTTCTTTTTATTTCTCTTCATTTCATAATCAAAATCTGCTCGAATTTTAAACAATTTTTTAAATTCTTCATCATAATGGTACAATAATTGATATATATAAGGATCACCAATTAAAATAATCTTTATATCAATAGGAATACCTTCAGGCTTCAAACCACTTATTGGTATCGATCTATATTGTTCTCCAATATTTTCTACTATAATTTCATGGTTAATCAATACCCTTTTAAGAGTTTCCCAGGCAAAAGGTTTAGTAAGTAAGTCCTTAACCTTCATGATCAAATATCCACCGTTAGCTTCATGCACATCACCACTTTTTATCATGGTGAAATCTGTGGTTAAAGTGCCAAATTGACTTTTCGCCTCTATTTTGCCAAAGAGATTATAGAAGGTGGGGTTATGTTCAACTATAACAGGTGCCCCCTCAGTATCCTTATTATTCACTAATAAATTCACCTTATATCTTATAAAAAAAGAACTATCATCTTTTTGTTCAAATAATTTTGCTAACTTTTGCTTTTGTGGTTGGTCTTCACTATCTTTAAATTTATCTAGATTCTGTGTTATATCATACTTAACTTTTTCCAGATATTGAACGATTTCTTTCACATCACTATATTTATCTTGAAGGCTTTTTATGCGAGGTTCAATCACATTTAAGCTCAAATTCTTTTCCATTTCTTTTAACTTTTTATGAGCTTCAGATTTCAATTCTCTTATTTCCCGCATCATTTTCTCCATATCATTTTGAATCTGTTGACTCTTCTCTCTTAACTTGCTTTTTTTCTCTTCATTAAATTTTTGAAACTCTTCCTGTTTTATTGTATTTCCGTCCTCATCAATAGGGACAGGTACAGTCCCACTGGCTGTGTTTTGCAGTGTAAATCCTTCTTTATTGATTTTCTTGTCAAACTCCTCCATAATATTATTGGACTTTTCCTGATATTGGCTCATTATCTTATTACGAGCTTCATCATATTCATCACTTTGAAAAACTTCCGGAATTTCTTCTTTTAGATCTTTTATAATATTTTCCATATCACTGTCTAATCTTATACCGGTACCCGGAGATAAACTCAAAGCCTTGGGTTTTTCTGGATTGTCAAAGTTAAACACATAACAAAGATCATTAGGAATTTTTTTCTCAGAAGATTTCCGCTCAGCAATCGTTTTAGCATATGTTGATCTACCAGAACCAGTTACTCCAGATATATAAATATTATAACCTTCCTGGTCTATTCTCATACCAGTATCTATAGCATTGACCGCTCTTTTTTGGCCAATGATTCCATCTTTGAATGGTTTTAATTCAGCTGTGGATTCAAAAGAGAAAATTTCAGGATCACATAAACATTTTAATTTGTCTTGATCTACATTATATTTTTTTTCCATTGATACCACCTCCAAAATAGTTAATTAAATTATACCATACTTATATAATAAATTGAAAGCATAAGAAGTAGTTTATATAAAGAGATTTGTATAATATCATTAAAAAAGTAAATTTAAGAGAAAAACCCTATCTGATTACAGATAGGGAAGGGGTGTCTAATATTGTGTTATTAATTTTTCACAAGCTTATAAAAATATTTATTTATTGTCTTTTTTCCATTAAAGATAGTATAACATAATAAATAATATTGTGCAAGCATTCACAATCAATTTCATAATCTTTTTCTTTTTTTTATATACTACTTAAAATAAAGAACTCTGCCCGGCTTTTATAAACTCCCCTTTCCCCCGGTATCCCCGGTAAAAACCATCTTCAATTATTATATTGCCACGATTAATAGTTGTAATTGGATATCCTTTTACTTCAATATGATCGTAAGGGCTATACCCTGTATTTGAATGCATATACATACCATCCAATTTTTTATTTTTTTCAGGATCAAAAATTACCAAATCTGCATCAGTGCCACACTGCAAACTTCCCTTTTGAGGATATAAGCCAAATATTTTAGCTGGATTTGTAGAAAGCTTTTTTACTATATCAACCAAGCTGAGTCCCTCTGCTCTACCGTAATTATAAATCAGTGGCAACAATGTTTCTGAACCCGGTATGCCCGGTAATACATTAAAAACAGAATCGCCTATATTTTTTTGGGACTCACTAAATGCACAATGATCAGTAGCTATTACATCTATAAAACCATCTGTTAATCCTTCCCATAAATATTTATTGTCCTCTTTAGTTCTGAGAGGGGGAGTCATAAAGTACCGACGCCCGTTTTCCCCTTCTAAAAATTTTTTATTTAAGATAAGGTAATGAGGAGCAGTTTCAGCTTTAATATTTATCCCCCTGTTTATCTGCTTTTTTAACTCTTTTAATCCCAGTTTAGAAGAAAGATGTACAATATAGCCCGGCATTTTTAATAAATCTATCAGTTCAGCAATATTTTCTACTGCTTTTGCTTCCGCTTCAGCTGGCCTGATATCAGGATGATATTTTATTTTAGTTTTGCCTTCCTGCTTATACTCTCTTTCTTTTTCTTCTATTATCTGGTTATCTTCAGCATGAACAACAGGTAATAATCTAAGCTGTTTGAGAACCTTGAATAATTCATAAAGTTTTGTTTCTTCAATTAGATATCCTTCTCGTCTATAAGTGGTAAAAATCTTAACATTGTTGATCCCCTCATCTTTGATTTCTCTAAGATCACTTGCAGTATTTTGATTATAATGTGTTACTACCTGATGAAAACTGTAATCAACAACTGAATCTCTAGCTTCCTTCTTTCTATTTTCCAGTGATTCTTTAAAACTAAAGCCCTGCTCATATTGATCATCAATAAAATCGATATATGTAGTAACCCCCCCAAAAGCAGAGGCAAGCGAACCGCTGTAAAAATCATCAGTAGTAACTGAATTTCTTGATTTTAAAAGATAATGTGTATGGGCATCTATTATGCCTGGTAAAACATAACAACCCTCAGCATCAATAATCTTACAATTATTTTCTTCTTTTAACGAAAAATTTTCGGGTATATCGATTTTCTTTATGTAATTATCTTCAATTAAAATATTCAATTTTTTAATTTCATTTTCTTTAACTACTCTGCTATTTTTTATATAAATACTCATTTCAATCCCCTTTCTTTAATAAAAAAAACCTATCTATAGATGTCAAGATAGGCATAAAAAATATATTTTTTGATATTTTTAGTATTTCGTTCTTTTTTTTGTCAAAATAAATATAGTTTCTTCTCCAATGTTAGTAGCATGGTCTCCGATCCTTTCCAGAGATTTGGCCACTTTAGTAAATCTAAAAATTTGATTAATATTTTGTAAGTCTTTATTCTCACTAATTAATTTTAAATTACTATTATATATCTGTTCATAAATATTATCTACCCGCTCATCCTGACGACAGGCAGCTTCGGCTAAATCTGCATTCTTTGTTATGAAAGCCTCTAAAACAACATCAAGCATATCTTTCACGATATCTGCTAATTCGGGAATCATAACCAAAGATTGCAAGTACTCTTCGTTTTTTAATTCTAGAACTATCTCAGCTATATTGGTTGCATGATCTGCAATTCTTTCAAGGTCACTGGACATCTTTACGAAAGCAATGCTATATTGCACATCACTTAAGAGGGGTTTGTCAAGAGATAATAATCTGGTGACCTCTTCTTCAATCGTTACCTGATAATTATCCATTACATCATCCCGGTTTATAACATTTCTAGCTAACTCTTCATCCTTGTCATCTAGCGCTTTAATAGCATTTTGTAGCATTTCTTCTGCGATTTCACTCATATTACTTAGATCATCCAGTAGTTGTTTTCTTTTTTGTTCATAAACCTGATCCATATAGAAATTTCAGCCCCTTCTATTAATTATTTCTCTTTTATTATGTATTCGCTATAGTGTATTAAATTCCTTCCTAATATATGTGTTAAAAAATTAACATTATATTATTAATGTCAATATTATATTTGTTTTTTTCATCAAATAATTGTTAATCTAATACTAACTCTTTTTTTTGATAAAAGAATGTCCCCCAAATTGTTCAACACATTTAAAAGCTATCTGATTAGCATATTCAGCTGCTTTTTCAAAATCATCGTATTTTATATAATAAACTATAAACGCGGCAGAGAACGCATCTCCTGCTCCTGTTGTGTCTCCTCCGGTTGCTTCATGAGACTGCTTTACAAATTTTTGTATCTGCTCGCTTTTTATATAACAGCCCTTGTCTCCCAATTTCAATACAACAAATTTATAATATTTCATTAGAACATTTACAATTTCTTCTGGCTTTTCTTTATTTGTTAATATTTTTCCCTCTTCATAGTTAGGAAAGATAAAATTCAGTCCATGGGTTTGTTTTAATAATTTTTTCGGTCCATAGTTCTTTAATTCTGAATAAGAAGAGGGGTCAAAAGAAATGTCTATTCCCGTATTTTTAGATTTTTCTATTATTTTTAAAGCCGTTTTTTCCATGTTGGCTCCACCGAAAAAACTATACCCACCGATATGAAGATGATCAATATTTTCAAAATATTCATCTCTTATATCCAGAGGATTAACTGTAATATTTGCCCCTCGATCAGTTAACATAGTCCTCTGACCAGTTTTGCTCAGTAGTATAACTATTCGTCCTGTATCTTCTTTATGACTAATCAGGTTAATAAATTCAATCTCGCTTTTTTTAAATTCATCTTTTAAATAATCAGCAGCAAGATCACTACCTGTTTTAGCAATCAATCTAACTTTTTGGCCTAAACCAGCTGCCCAATAAGAAAAATTAGCAGCCGATCCTCCCCCTTGAAAATATATTTTAGACCGGCTGTCTGTATTAAAATTTATCTTTTCTCTTAAATTTACTATTATATCTAAATTTATATCACCGACAACTAAAATCATATTGTAATCAACCCTTTAAATTTTTGGCCACATCAATTCCAACT
Source organism: Halanaerobiales bacterium (assembly GCA_018399995.1). GTDB lineage: Bacteria > Bacillota > Halanaerobiia > Halanaerobiales > M55B127 > M55B127. Next base: position 11,998 of record JAGYMU010000051.1, read on the forward strand.
GTCAGATTATTTTTTACAAGAGATATATTGGCCTTTAAACTTTCTCCTTTGGTTTCATCTTTTATACGATCCAATAAATAGGGTGTAATAGCCTTACCCTTAATCTTATGCTCAGTAACTTCTCCAGTCAGCCTCTCTATAATTTCATTAAACTCTTTTTGATTGAGTTCATCTTCTTTGGGGATCGGTACTGTAAGCAGAATACCATTCTTATTTTTAAGCTGCCTATTGACCTTAATAATTTCGGAAGCTTCTTTTCCATCTTCTATTCTATAATCTACTTTTAGTCCGCTATCCTGGATATAGAAGGCCGGTAATTTATTTGTTCTATAACCCAAAATAGGCACCCCTTTGGATTCCAAAACCTCTTTTGTTTTCGCTAAGTCCAATACGGATTTCGCTCCAGCACAGACAACAATGATGGGATATTGGGAAAGGGCTTTCAAATCAGCGGAGATGTCAAAGGTATTTTCTGCCCCGTGGTGAACACCCCCAATACCTCCTGTAACAAATACATCAATTCCTGCTAGATAAGCAATTTTCATCGTAGCTGCTACTGTAGTTGCTCCATTTAAACCCTTTGCTAACAAAACAGATAAATCCCGCAAACTGGCTTTTTTCACTTCTTTTGATTTGGCTATAAATTCTAATTCATCTCTGTTCAACCCAACTTTAATACGACCGTCTATGATTGCAATAGTAGCTGGTGTAACTTGAGATTCTTCTGCTTGTTTTTCTAAATCCATAGCCAATTCAATATTCTCAGGATAGGGAAAACCATGTGCTATAATCGTTGACTCTAGAGCAACAACAACTTGATTATTTTTAAGTGCCTCTTCAACTTTTTCGGAATAATCTAAAATATTTTTCAATCAACACACCTCTTTTTTATTCCCACTTCCAAAATTTTATGGTTAAAACCAAGGTAACTAACGTCCACAATAATAAGATAATAATATTTCTCTGCATTGAGGTCTGGGAAGGAATACCCAACAT
>JAGYMU010000052.1 GCA_018399995.1 Halanaerobiales bacterium
CGGTCATGACTCCTGCAGTCAGCCATGACTCTACCATATCCAGAACCCAGCCATCTGTCACTCTTTCTTTAATAAATTTCAACAGAAGGTCATGGTCTATATTGTCAAAGTATCCTTTAATTATCACTAGCTAGTGATAATCAAAGTTATCACCAGTTAATGATTATCCCGAGTTATAGCAATAATTTTTTACAAAAGCCTGGATTAACCACAAATACAGGAGGCTATTATGATTACTTACTGGAGATAATCATATTCCTTTTTAATAAATTTATCTGCACTGATACTGAAATTAATTATAAAGGTTTATAAATTTGAATATCAGTAAACTTATCGACAGTGTATGACGCTGTAATAAGACCAATGGATTATCGACTCAATTATTTGCATTAGATATCAGGGATTTAGAAATAATTTTTTCGTATTCAGTTATGTAATTGTATAATTCGCTTCAATTTCATAAATTATTATCCCCACTTGAAAATGAGTCGTTTCAACAGTTTCTGCTAGTATTATGGTTATTGCTTTGAAAGTCAAAAGAATATCAGGTGCAAACTAGTGATAACTATTAACTGGTGATAACTTTGATATCCGCATCCACTACCCACTTGTAACCCTGCTCTCTATATTTTCTATTTTATTTATAGCATCTAACTGTGACCTACCCGGACGAAAACCATAGGAACAGTCACAAAATACTTTCTCAAATATTGGTTCCATTATTCGTTTCAACGTACCTTGAGCCACTCTGTCTTTTACTGTGGGTATTCCTAACGGTCGTTCGCAACCATCGCCCTTTGGTATGAATACTCTCAGTACCGGAGGTGCTTCATATCTATCTTCTTTCATTTGTCTGTATAATTCTCGCATATTGACTTTGTAATTTCTATTGAATTCTTCTATTCCTACACCATCTATTCCGGCACTTCCATCATTCGCAATTACCTCCATAGCCGCTTTATACATATTCTTCTTCGTTACTATTTTATCTTTCAGTGTGTAATAGGTTCGTTTATCTGACACTTACTCACCTATTCCTTTCCTCACGACTTACCAGCCATCTACTCTACATTCCAGTATTCTAACCCTGTACTTCATGATATTACCAGACACGTTCCTAGACCATCACGGTCAATCGCTCCTTCTCGTATAACACAACTCAGGTCGTAGTGTTTTCAACTATCCTGTCTCCGGTTATTACTTCCCGTCCACATACTTCATTAAACCCACTGGTTAAACCAGCGTTTAAACTACTATTATTAAAATACCACTCATGTTTTGTTTCCAGCTTCGAGTATAGCATTAGTATCCTTCGCTACAGTTAGCTTTGTCCTCTCACAGGTCACCCTGTGGTCTTAGGGCTAACTATCAACACTACTATGATACCATCTGACTTCTGATGTAGCATTGCTTCTGCTTTCCCAATCAGGGTTATACTTCTACTTATCCTCATTAGTTCCAATGAGAAACTCATCAGAATATCCCCCGGTCAATTACAAGTTCCTTACAACCATTCCAACCCTAATCACACCCAGTTATCCGACAAAGACTCTTCCGGCTGCGCGTATTAACTGGCGCTACCCATCTCCCTGCGAAAGCGGCCCAATGCCGGCCTTGAATTTCCCCGTTATATAGGCGGGTCACCATAACTGAAGCCACCTTTGGTTCATTTACATTTCGGACTGGTTATACGTCTCAGACTCTTAAGATTTCACCTCGCGATGAACACCATGTCATTGTTGACTTCACACACCGAACCGGCGAGAACAGCGTGGATAGGACTTACACCTACTAAACTTGTATTTACAGGGCACACTATAAAAAACCTTATCATATTAATATGATAAGGTTAACAAATTACATAACCAGAAATGCATATACTATCAACCACTAACCATTAAATAAATAAAATGCTGGACTTGGCTTAAATAACAGAACTTAATCTGGCTACCTAAATTTTGATATTATTTATTTTTCTCTTATTCAAAAGCTGATTCACTAGCTTTTAAAGACCTTATAGATAGTTGACGGAGAAGCATAAATAATATTTTATTGTTACATATCATAAGCAAACTTTTTATATTATGATTTTTCATGGTAAAAGTTGAATTTGTAACTATATACATCAACTGCCTTTTTTTAAAAACCATAGTTGAAATATACCTGTCTAATATTTTATAATCTACGTTTTATAGTATTTCTCTGCAATTATTTTTGAAATTATTTGTTTTTTTTGGATCTTTTCTTTTTACTAAGATCGACTTCATGGGTAAAATTACTTAATGCTTCCTTTTGCTGATAGAGATGATTTTCATAACTGATATATTTATGAAAAGTTGCAGAAATATTATTATACTGTAAAGTCTTTAATAAAATTCCTGTTTTTTAGGCAAATGCATTTTGTATTAAACTTCGATTAATAATTTTAATTTGCTTTGATGTAAGGAAAGAAGATATTACGCAACACAAACTCTGAACTTTTTGACCTATTTTCAGAAAAAAATAATATCTACATGAAGTAATCGGGCTTGTATTGTAATTAGTCAACCCAATAACCTGTTAAACTATAAAATAATACTATTATTTATTAGAAAATTTTTAATGAATTTTTATTTTATAATTGATTAATTTATTCTCTTATCAATATATTCATCAATGGAACATGCTGTTGAGCTGCATGCATATCAATCTCACCAACACTACCCTGAGGACGAGGTCTAGGAATAGTTATTTTTATTGCATTCGCTGCATCAAAATAAACAAAATGGATTATCTTATCTATAGGGAGATGATATAACTCTGATATTAACTCTTTAGTTATTACACCAGAAGACTTCAGTTTCTCATATTCACTTTTATTTTTTAAAATGATATCCAATGTGATCTCAAATGGTCCGGCATTTTTACTGCGTATTACTTTTGCTACATCTTTTAATAATACATTTTTCTTCATCCTTATACCTCCAAATACTTAATTGGGAATAGACTTATAGGATCATCTATCTCCATAAGATGATAAACATTAAAACTACATACATGACCTAAATTGATTTCTAACGGAGTAAAAGGAAGCGCAATATTTCCTGCTGTTGCAATTCTTCCTTCATAGGGAGCATGTAATAATTCAGTTCTGGCACGCGAACAAATGGCTTCAGATAGCTCTTGCTCTGGAGCTAACACCTCTAATATAATTCCTAGTTCTAACGGTACAAAATCTTTTTGAAATTCGTGTTCTCCCATAACTCCATTTTTACCATAAAGATGAAATATCATTTTATAATCTTTTCTCGGTATATCATCAAAATTTTCTTCTACATCTTTTTTTACATGGTCAATAATCTCATCAATATTTTTAATTGCGATCGGATCCCTCATCCCAGCAACAAAAATTGATCTGAAACCAATTTTTTTAGCACCTTCTAGTTTGATAGTATACTTTTCATCAGGTATAAATTTGCTTCCTTTTACTTTAACTGTTCTTTCATCTAACTGGCTAAAAGTGGTCTCTGTCAAGTCAGTAACTCCTCCTGGTCCTCGTAAAATATAAGGATGACTTTTTTCATAAAGAGTGTGAGCTGCAACTGAAGATTCAGTACATTTATTATCAGGATTAAGAGGGACTAATTTAAAGTGATCTTTTTTTAATATTCCAAAAATCACTTTCCCGGCTGGTTCAGCACATAAAGCCCCACATTCCATTATTTTTCCCAAATGCCAGCATAAACCTGGATCAAAGTTATTTTTAATACCCATTGCAGCAATTGGAACAGGATCGTATGTTCTACCTGAAATAATAATATCAATATCTTTTTTTTCTTCCAATATTTTTACATATGGTTCTACACCCATTTGAGCAACAATTGTGGTAGCTAAATCTATTTCCTCTTCTGTTAACTCATCTACAAGTCCACACGGTTTTATTTTATTATTTTGCAGTTTACCTTTCACAAAATCTTTATCTATTTCACTATAAATTGCCGCAATGTTAAAATGATAATCATTTTTTTTGCTTATTTCTTTAATGATATGTAAAAATGTATCTACCTGCTCATTGGTGCCTGCTCCTCCTGCTGAACTTATAAATAAAGGAATTTTTTTATCATATACCGCCTTTAATAATTTCGATATATCTCGATAGTAAGCATCCCTTGAACAAGTCATATCTCCAAGTCCTAATTTATGAGGACCACTATCAGTTGAGCCTGAATCTACTGCGATCACATCAGGTTCCATCTCTAAACCTTTATTAAACCATTTTTCAGGAAACCCATAACCCAACATAGCAGTTGGAGTTAAGATTCTTATTTCATTTTTTTTCACAAAATCAACCCCTTTTATTGTGTATCTAATCATTTATCAAAGTTATTTTTATAAAGATGACATGCCACTTCATGATCTTTTGATATTTTTATGAGTGGTGGCTCTTCTTTTTCACAAATTGCTTTTTTATTGGGACAGCGAGGTGCAAAATTACATCCTGGATACGAATTAATCTGATCTGGCATTTCGCCTTTGTCTTCCGATTTTTCTCTTTTATAATCAGGGTCAGGAATAGGAACTGCAGACAATAACAACTTGGTATAATCATGCTTGGGATTATCTAATACTTTTTTTGTTAAACCCACTTCAACCAGCTTTCCCAAATACATAATAGCTGTTCTTTTACAGAGATAACGGATAGTCGATAGATCATGAGATATATAAATCATTGCTAATCCGAGGTTGTTACTTAAATTCTTTAACAGGTCTAAAACACCAGCTCTTATAGATACATCAAGCATTGATACTGGTTCATCTGCAATTAATATATTTGGATTCAAAACAATTGCCCTGGCAATAGCTACACGTTGTCTTTCCCCTCCTGATAACTCATGCGGGTGTTTATTGATGTATTTTTCTGCTGGTTTTAGACCTGATTTTTCTAATGCTTCATTAATTTGATTTTCTTTTTCATCCTTATCTTTAATTCCATTAATAATTAGAGGTTCCCCAATTGTTTTTCTCACATTATATCGAGGATTTAATGTTCCATAGGGGTCCTGAAATATCATTTGAACATCACTACGAAATTGTTTTAATTTTTTCCCCTTTAAATGTGCAATGTTGTTATCATTTATAAATATATCACCAGCAGTAGGTTCAATCAGTCTTACTATTAATTCGCCAGTCGTACTTTTCCCCGAACCACTTTCTCCTGCTAAACCAAGTATTTCTCCTCTATCTAATTCAAGATCAATTCCATCTACAGCTTTAACATATTTCGATGTCCCTAACATTGATGAAAGTCCTCTTCCAACCGGGAAGTGTTTAGTTAAATTATTAACTTTTAAAACTGTATTATTATTTTGATTCATACTAATAACCCCTCCCAAGTTTCTGTTCTATGAGATTTTTCACGAAATTCATCTGCTTTTTCTATATAATGACAGGCAGCTCTGTGATTTTCGTTTACTAACTTCATCTCAGGGCTTTCTACTCTGCATTTTGATGTTGCGAAAGGACAACGTGGGGCAAATCTACATCCCTTTAGAACATTGATTAAATTGGGAGGATAACCAGGTATAGAAACCAAATGATCAATATCTTCAACAACTGTAGGAATAGCGTTTATTAAACCCATAGTGTAAGGATGATAAGGTTTCTTAAATATATTATGCGTGGTACTAATTTCTGCTATCTTTCCAGAATACATAACCATTAACCTTTGACAAACTTCCGCTATTATAGAAATATCATGAGTAACAAATAACATTGATAATTCCATTTTCTTTTGTAATTCAGATATTTTACCTAATATTCTATCCTGCATGACTACGTCAAGCGCAGTAGTTGGCTCATCAGCAATAATTAATCCGGGATCTAAGGCTAATGACATTGCTATCATGCTCCTCTGCCGCATACCTCCAGACATTTGATGAGGATAGTCATTCAACCTTTTTTTATCAAGACCTACTATTTCAAATAATTCAATTGCTCTATCTCTAGCTTCTTTTTCACTATAATTTCCTTGTACTATCATTACTTCTATAAGTTGTTTGCCAATATTATATACAGGATTAAAAGAATTCATAGCTCCTTGAGAAATCATCGATATTTCTTTCCATCTTATTTCCCTCAATTGTTTATTATTATATCCTGTTATATCTTTATTTTTATACAGAATTTTACCGGATGATATCCTTCCATTTCTAGGTAAAAGTTGTAAAATTGATTTCATAACAGTCGATTTACCACACCCACTCTCACCAACAACTCCCAGAGCTTCACCCTTTTTGACCTCGAACGAAACATCATCTACTGCTTTTAAAGTCCCCTCTAATGTATCATATTCTGTACTGAGATTTTCAACTTTTAATAATGCCATTTTTTCACCGCCCATCCCTTAGTCGTGGATTTATTGCTTGTTCTATACCACGAGAAATTAAAAATACTGAGATTACAAGTAGAACTATAGCAAAACCAGGGGGTGCAACCCACCAAGGTGCAACTCTCACAGCCCCATTATTAAAAGCTGTATGAAGAATTTTTCCCCAGGAAACAACTCTAGGATCTCCAAATCCAACAAAACTAACACTTGCCTCCGAAATAATGGCCCATCCTACAATAAAACTCATCTCCACAAAAATTAACGGAAGTATATTCGGTAATATATGAAAAACCATTATCCTAAAATCACTAGCTCCAGCTACTCTAGCTGCTTTTATATATGGTCGTTGTATAATACTTAAAACCTGAGATCTAACTATACGAGCAACCGTTCTCCAGGTCAAAATAGAAACAGCTAATATTATATTCCATATACTTGGTTTTAATAAGGAAACAAGTATTATTACAAAAGGAATAAAAGGTATTCCATATAATATATCAACAAATCTCATTGCTATAGTATCAATCCACCCACCATAGTAACCACTAACTAATCCTACAGCAGTACCGATTATCGCAACAAAAATTGCAGCCAATAGTCCAACTCTTAAAGCAATTCTGCTTCCAATTACAACCTGACTAAATATATCTCTACCCATGTAAGTAGTACCAAAGATAAATTCACCTGATGGTCTTTGTAATCGCTGTATTTTGCCATCAACTCTTATTATTTCATTAGGATCATAGGGAGCAATTTGAGGAGCAAAAATTGCTATAATAATAAAAATAGTTAATATTATAATCCCAGCCACTGCGAGGGGATCATTAAACAACAAATTTATTTTTTTTGATTTCATTTGATATGCCCCCTTAATAGACTATTCTTGGATCTAAAAATCCATATAATAAGTCTGCTAATACATTATAAAACATAACTACAAAGGCAATTAATAAAAAAGATGCTTGTGCTAAAGGATAATCATAACGTGATGCCGCCATAACTATTTCTCTTCCCAAACCTGGCCAAGAAAAAACATATTCAATAAGAACAATTCCACCGATTAATTGACCCATTTTGGTGGCCAATGTTGTTGTTGCGGGTAATAAGGCATTTCTAGCTGCATGGTAGAAAATTATTCTTCTTTCTGGCAAACCTTTTGCGAAGGCCAATTCAATAAAAGGTTCATTTGTGATTTCCAACATTGCATTCCTCATAAGCAGCATAGGTTGAGCCAAATAGTAAAGTCCAGTTACAGTTGCAGGCAATATAAGATGGTGTAAGAAATCCATTGAAAAATACTTCATAATTCCAGAAGCTTCATAACCTGCTTCTCTTATACCTGAATAAGGAAACCAACCCAAACCATATGAAAATATCATCAAAAAAATCATACCGGTCCAAAATTGAGGAGCAGCTTTAAAAAATAAACCTACAATAATTGAACTCATCTCAAATAGTGAGCCCCTGTACCAAGCCATTAAAGCCCCTAATATTAATCCCAAAGAATATGCAAATATTATAGCTGTTGTACCTAATATAATTGTATTTAATATTCTACTCGCCAATACAGATATAACTGATTCCCTATAAAAAAATGACATACCAAAATCTCCATGCAAAATTATATTCTTTAAATATATGAAGTATTGTTTATATAATGGCTGATCCAATCCAAAACTAGCTTTGATTTGCATTTGTGTTTCAGGTGATAATGAAGCATCAACCATCGCTGCTGTCGGATCGGCTGGAAGTAATCTGAACATAAAAAAAACTATCGTTATCAATATAAAAAGAGCTATTAAAGCTTGAATAAGTCTTTTTCCTAAAAATATAAGCAATATTTTCCCTCCCTCTATAAAAGAAATTAATATAAACTTAATAGGTATAATGATTTTATTAATCCTTTTAGCTAAAACGTGAATTAGATTTGCATTATTTTAAATAACAACTCTTAATATTAATATTGTATCTCTTAGTTTAATAGTTTAATACTTTTTTTCCTATTATTTAAATACCCCCTCGGCTTTTTAAAAATCAATGAATTTATTATATTCTTTTGATACCAAGGGGGTATTTTTTTTATAACAAGCTATAGAAATATGTTTTTATAATATTTCAACTCATTCTCTTATAAGCTATTATTAATTAGGATAGTGTAATTTCCCATTTTCATCCCAAGTATATCCTGCTTCTTTTAACACATCTTTTGCTTTATCTAGACTAGTTTCATATTCTGAGAGATTTGGATTATGCCAATATTCATTGGAAAAGGAAATAATTTTACCAGCACCAGCTGGTGTTGCATAATCTTCATATACTGTATTGGTAATTTCCTCTACATCAATAACATGAGCAACTGCCTTTCTAAACTCCACATCACTCCATGGTAACCTTCTTTGATTATATCCAATAAATGTAAAGCCTATCCCAAGTGTACGAACTAATTCTATTTTTTCCATAGTTTTAACCTGTCTTATTTGCATAGCATTTAATTCTGGATTAACTATATCAACAGTACCTGTTTCTAAAGCTCCTATAACCGCATCAGGATTAGCAAAAGGTATTTGTAAGATTCTATCTATATTGGCCGGTGTATGGAAATCATCAAACTTTAATAAACTAATTTCCTCCCCACTTCTCCAATGATCAAATGTATATGGCCCAGAACCTATTGGGTTTGAATTTGGCCAATCATGTGGTGTGTCTAAATCTTCTCTTTCTATTACATCTTCCCAAATATGTTTTGGCAATATTGGAATACTAACTAAAGTACCACTTATAAAATAACCGGTAGGTTTGTTTAAATGGAATTTTAAAGTTGTATCATCAATAACTTCAACTTCTTTAACTGGTTGAACATAGCTGTCAAGACTACCAAAACCGTATTCTTTACCATAATCAAAGGTGAATTTGACATCTTCTGCAGTTAATGGCTCGCCATCATGAAATTTTAGATCTTCTTTTAATGTTACAGCAACAGTTGTGTCATCTTCAACTTCCCAATCCTTTGCAGCCGAAGGAATAGGTTCATTGGTATTGTCCAATCTTGCTAAATAATCATAAATTAAATCAAAAATCTGCCTATCTACATATAATGTAGAAGATAATGGATTAAGTAAATCAAGATCTCTCCTATGAGCGATTTTCAAAGTATTCTCTCCTGATATTATTTCCATATCGGTGAAATTTTCATAATTTATAATTCCTATACCACCCTGTACCTCGACATTAGCCAAACGATTTTTGTTATAAGCCTGATATTTGTCTTCATAATATATCGGAAATACACCTACATCGTCAACCAATACCTCTTGTGCTTTGTAAAGATATTCTTGTCTTAATTTAGGATCCATAGTTGATTCTGCCTTATCGACAAGTTTATCGTATTCAGGATTACTATGACCCTGTCTGTTACTACCATTATGTCGGGCTTCATCAGAATGCAAAAGATTATACATAAAAAAGTGGGGATCAATCCTCTCAACAGTACTTCCCCACCCCTTTACATAAGCATCATAGTCCCACGGTTCAGGCTTTATCTTTGAAAGAATCACCTTTAAATCCATAGGTTCTACATCGATATCAACGCCTAACTTTTCTAAAGAATCTCTAATCAGATATGTTGATTCATAGCGAGCCTGATCATATTCAGGAGTTGCTGTCATTATGGTTTGTGTTGGAACTTTTTCTCCATCTTGGGCATATATAAATGATGTAAAGCCAATACTGAAAACTAATAAAACAATGAAGCTTATAAGTAATTTTCTTCTCATTTACTACTTCCTCCTTTTTCTTTTGCTTCCCATGTATTAAATTCTCTTCTCACTTCTTTTAAAACGCCATCCTTATAAAATAAATCATAACCTGTCATTGCCATTGCCTTTGCCGCTTTAATCATTCCATCAATCCCTTTTTTTGAAGCAGCAGCTTCTTTAAATTCTGGTGTGTGGTTAATTATATCCTCTGAACAAATCTTGATATACGGATGTATAGCCGCTGTTAAATGACTAACGTTTCCTATATCTGAAGAACCAATCTCGCCTATTTTTGGTGGTGGTGAAACTTTTTCACCCAGTTTTTCTAAATTATTTTTAAACAAATTAGCTAACTTTTTATTATTATTTCTATCTGCATATTCTAATCCTTCTTCTATTTCTACATCTGCTCCAACAGTACCACCTGCATGTTTCACTGCTTCATAAACTTTTAATTTCACTTTTTCTAATTCCTCTAAAGTTGAAGCACGAATTAAAAATTCTGCTTCACAATATTTTGGAACTATATTAGGGGCAACACCTCCTTTATTAATAATTCCATGTATTTTCACATCATCCTTAACAAATTGTCTTAAAGAATTTATTGCAACAAATGAATTAATCATAGCTTCCAGAGCACTTATTCCCTTCTCAGGAGCAACTGACGCATGTGACTCTTTTCCATAAAATTTAAATTTTACATGAACAAGGGCAAGACCATCCCTGATAGTCATTGTTTTATTTTTAGGATGACAGAGTATTACAGCATCAATATCATCAAAAATACCCTGGTCGGCCATAATAACTTTGCCTCCACCACCTTCTTCTGCAGGTGTTCCTAATACCATTAAAGTCCCGGGAAGTTCATTACATACCTCAGTAAGAGCTAAAGCAGCACCTACAGCAATAGTTCCTATTAAATTATGCCCACAGGCATGTCCCATTTCTTTTAAGGCATCATATTCTGCTAAAAATGCGATCTTAGGTTTATTTTTATTATTATTATTCTCCCATACAGCTTTAAAGGCCGTATCCATTCCTGCTAATCCAACTTGAACGTTGAAACCTGCTTCTTTAAGTGGTTTCGTTAATATTTTAACTGCTTTTTTTTCTTGAAAAGCAAGTTCAGGATTCCTATGTATTTTTAGTGCAATGTTTTTCAACAATTCTTTTTTCTTATCTACTATTTTTATAATTTCAGTTTTTTTGTTTTTATCGATTTTTTACACCTCCATTTCTTATATTTTTTAATTTTAGGATACTGTATCCTACAAATTGTATATAATAATATCATTTTTACTTATTAACTTAAGCCCATATCTGATAGGAATTAAATTCTTTATTAATTTAGTATCACTGTATTATCTATTATTTAAAGTGTACAATAAATTCAAAATTACCCTTTGGTCGCTTCAAGAAATTTATTTTTAGCTTTTTCTAAATGTTCTTTGGTTACTGCTTCTGCCTTTTCAGAATCATTATTATATATAGCTTTATAAATGGCTTCATGTTCCTTTACAACTTTTCTTCTTCTGTTTTTATCAGATAACGTAATCTCACGAGTTTCTTGGGTATATTCTTTTAATTGACTTATCATTTTATGTAATCTCGGCATTTTACTTGCATTTCTAATTACATCATTAAATTCTATACAAGATCTTTTAAATAATTCACTGTCATCTAATTTAATTGCTGTTTTCATTTTTGATATAATATTTTTAAATTTTTTGAGTTCTTCATCATTAATATTTTTAGCAGCATTTTTAGCAGCCAAACCCTCTAAGACACTTCGAATAGAATATATCTCTGTTATATCACTTCTGTCTAAACCCTTAACAAAAACTCCTTTTCTTGGTTTGTGTTCGACTAAACCCTCGATTTCTAATTTTCTAAATGCTTCTCTAACAGGTGTTCTGCTCACATTCATTTGTTTTGCAATCTCATTTTCTATAAGCTTCTTTCCAACATTATATTGTGAAGTAAAAATTTTTCTTCTTAATATTTCATATATTTGATCACGTATAGGTTTTAGTTCATCACCATTCAAATCATCAATTAACTCACTCATAGCCATCACTCCAACTTTTCGGGATACTGTATACCAAATATATTCAAGAAAATATCAAAAAGTCCTTTATTTTTTTACAATTTAGCAAAAAATAATTTAAAACAAAAAAATTACTTCACTTGGTATTTAATATAGCACATTTTAATAAAACAAAATGTTTTTAAGATTTTAAATGAAAATGAGGTACAGATAATTGTCAACCTATAGTTTGGCCTAAAAGTTGAGCATTATTCTATATCAGTAAGAATTAATAATACATCAACAAATATAACAAATTTAGATATCCCTTTGTATGTAAATAAAGTAGTCTGTGTATATGAATCTGTTTGATTTTATGATTAAATTACAATCCTATAACTAAATCATGCCTAAAAAAAATAAATACCTCTAATAATATTTATAATAAATGGATCAGTGATAAACGGACCTTTTTGAAAAGATTAAAAACCCTCAGCTTAAAATTCAGGGTTTAAGATAAAAAAAGTTATGACCCATACACTATTAAGATGTATAGGTTTAATCACAAACAAAATCACTGCAGAAAACTAAAAGTCTATAAAAACAAGACGTATAACCTTAGATAATTAACTATGATGGGTTTTAAAATAGCCGTACCTGAAGGACTTGAACTCTCAGCTTACTAAGCCAAAGACAAAA
>JAGYMU010000053.1 GCA_018399995.1 Halanaerobiales bacterium
ACCTTTAGCCTTCCCTGTCACATTTCCATAACTATCTATAGCTCTTGAGGATTCTCGGCTAAATCCAGAAAATAACAGTCTAAAAACAGGAATAATAGTAAAAAATGACTAAAATATTGAACTTTGAAAACTCCATACTGAAACCAACTATTTTAAAAAAATTAAGCTAAAAATAGGCGCACTTCTCCCCGGGACCTGTAAGCTATTTTTAAAAATAACTTTAGAATAATCTTTTATACCGGATTTAATTATGCTACTTTGTAATTAAACCAGGTGGTGACCCAGACTTTTAGAGCTATAGCCGATTCTTTAATCCAGGCATTAGTATGTATGGCGGCATCCCGCATGATTATCCTGATAAGCCAGCGAGATTTAGAGCGGACATTATCATTTTCTAAATCATAATCTGTTTTGACCCGGCTGTTGCGCCTTTCAGAAGAAGTTCTTTTTTTCATCGTGTTTTTCCATTTATTTGAACCGCGTGGAGTGGTGGTAAATATGCGTTTATCCCACTCGGGTTTGGTATGAACAGTACGTCCATAATCAGAGTCGGTACAGTTAAAGATAGGGCAATTGAAGTTTTTACGGGTAACATGGGGACATCTCCATTTATGGCGGTGAAGTTTTTTATCAGGGCCCCAGTTAGTCATCAAAAAACCACCCTTGCAGATGGGAACACCATCTTCATTAACAGCTACAGGTGGATCATATTTAAAATTACCTTTGTTTTTTTCATTGAGGTCAATAAAAGGCTCAATGTTCCAGTGATCAAGCAGATCATAGGTAGCATAATTATCATGTGCACTATCTAAAATATCTTTACTGAAATTAAATTTGGGGTAAAGAGTTCTCATTTTAAATAGAGCTGTAGTATGGGATACGCTGTCATGTCTTGCAGCCTGATTGAGTACAGAACAGACAGGTAGGTCATAGGAACTATCAGCAGCAGTAAAGGTGTAGTTGCTGTAGCCATAGACATATCTTTCACGATAGCTATCCCAGCCCCAGTTAGCAGTGGGATCACTGAAGCGACGTGGACAGTTGCAGTTAAAGATCCCATTTTGACGGCATTCACAATCTCTGGTGCCCATTGGTGAGGCACCGGTTTCAAAAACCATGCCGTCACCGGAAACAGCCAGGTTAGTAGTATCTCCCAGGAGACCTCTTCTGGCAGAAGGTAGAACAAAACATTCTTTGAATATTTGTTGGAGATATTTATCAGCTTTTTCAGGTTGAGGTTTATCTTCGTCTCTAAGGATACGGTCAACCAGCCTTTGAACAACACCCTGGTGTTTTGGCGGCTGTTTCTGGTTCTTTTTCAGTTTCTTATTAGGTTTTGAAAGAGGCTTATGCATTTTAGTGCAGCGTTCAATTCGATGAGTAGAATCAAAATCACAGAGTCTGTCTTCAAAATCGTAAAAGGTACCGACTCCTGGGATATTACCGGGGTAAAAGCCGGAGATGATAGCCCAGAAGGGTTCGCTTTTTAATTTGTTAACCCAGCGGGTAATGGAACCACCGTCACCATACTGGCACATCAGCCAGTAGGAGCGGAAAAGGCAGACAGGGTCCCATGGTTTTTCACCTCTGGGATGATAGGTAAAAAGAAGAATGTCTCGAACAGGGGTAAGGTCGGTGGAAAAAGCCTTAAAGATAATGGTAGCCTTTAAAATGACAGTTTTAAAGAAGTGATCATTGGCATAATAGACATTAAGTAGAAGGATTAAATGACTTCGAAACTCTTTGTGAGAACGTTCTGATTTAAACATAAAAAACACCATCCTGTTTTATAGTATTTAGGGTAAAAATATGTCCCTATATTTAATTATGGATGGCCTGGAAAATAGCGAAAATGAAAAAGTCAAGCCTGAGAATAAAGCATAGATAGAGCTGGAAGGTTAAGAATTTAATATATCTAAATAATGATGTGTTAATCGCAGTTTATCTGCTTTTTGAAGGGTTTAATGACAGTGGAAAATATTGGTTTCAGGTTGGAGTGAAAAATTTTGGAAGGTGCTATTAAGTCTTATGAATAAAGGGCTTATTTAGCCGAAAATCTTACTCTTATAAAAAGGGGGAAGGTATCACCGGTATTAACTGTAGAAGGGGCCACCACTTCATATTTATCAGCAGGTCCAGGAACAACCTTAAAGGTTGGACTCTTTACTTTAACATATTCACCGGTTCCATAGGCATCAACAAAAGTCAAAAATCTATGTTTATTCTCGGGAAAAGATTGTATTCTGTAGCCGGGATGGTTCTCCTGAATACCTCCGATATCAACAAATATCTTTTCACCCTGTTTTAATGAACCATCATGAACACTAATAATTATTGCAGCTCTGTTGGGTCGTATATGATATTTTTCCTTAAAAAGCTACATTCAAAAGAACATCTCCATCAGTTGTAACTTGAATAAAACCCTCTTCTTCAGGACTGTTAAATTGCGGAATACTGGAATCATCGGCAGCTCTTCTGGTAATAATTATGGAACCATTATCATCAATACCATGTAATCCAGCAGTATAGGTAATTAACCAGGAACCAATCCAATATTACCGGCACATATCTCCTCTCTGGAGCTCAGTTTTGTATAACCAAAAAGTTTATCTTTTTCTTCAGGTCTCATATAGATCTCTCCCCTATGCACTGGCTTTCCTATCAAGATATAATACTGCCTCTTTATGTTTTCGTAAATAGACCCAGAAAAATCTTCAGTAATATCCCCATTCAATGTATGCTTAACAGCTTCTATTTTTGTGGGACCCGGACAACACATGCAATAAAATCGGCCGTCATTATAGCTGGGACAGTTAGGTTATAAGCTAATTCAGGCACCTTTTCTATACTGTCAAAACAACCATCATGAACTTGTTGCCTCCTGCATTTATTATCCAATTCAACAATCTTTATAAGCTTTTGATCATCAAAATCAGCAACTGGAGAGTCAATAAAAGCAATATGACCATTTTCACCTATACCAGTATATGCTCTATTTCCGTTTTTTCCTTAATTGAGCAGAATAATTTTTCTTTCTCAATCATTCACTTAAATTAATAGTCTTTTATCCATAAAAAACCCCTCATTAAAATTATGGATATTAACCACCTAATATTCAAAACTATTTAATGGATTATTGAAACTGTTATTTTTTTATTAAATTAATCTTCTCTTCAGTCATTTTTTGCCTCTTATGAAATGATTTTTATCATCTAATTTCTGCTTCTTTAGCTGTTCTAAGTAAAAAAGACCCTCCCATGAATATCAGACCACAGCAGGGACTCAGAACAACTTATTGAAACTTTTTCTTTAATTCTTTATTAATTTTTTCAATATCAAATCTCTCAAGTCCCTGGCTTTTAGCCCAGGTAAGCATATTAGAATGTTGAGGATGATCTTCGTTTCTTATTTTATTTAGAAAATCTTCATATCCAGTTTCTCCGCCTACATCTTCTGGCGGTGTTTCACCTTTGCCATCAAGACAAATTGGATAATTTTTGTCATATTCATCTATTAACTCTTCTACTTTAATATAATGCTGCCAGTTATCACCATAATCATAATTGTATTTCATTTTGCCGGGTAGATATTCAGATAATTTAATTTCACCTTCTATGAACAAATTAATATCTTTATCTTCCTCTAAAATTTCTTCATAGGGGCTTAGTATGTTAACTATAGGTTTAAAATTATCATGATGATAAGCAGGATGATTTATCGATAATTCCTGAGTTCTTTTTTCATCATAAATATAAAACTCATGCAGATGTCGGTTTTGCCAGTTGAAAATAATTTGAAGGGCTTTATGTAAATCAGTAAAGAAAAAATTTAAAGGAATAATTAATTTTCTCCATACATTGTGTTTTTCAAGTTTTAAATTAATCTTAAGTCTTACTGCTCTACATCCAAAGATATTAATGTCAAAGAATTCTTTAAGATCTTTATACATTTCTTTATTGGGATAAAGATAATCGCCACTACCATCATTTACTAACCTTTTACTCAACTTTTTACTAACGGCCGGTTGATAAGGGGAGTTATCATTTAATAATTTCTGAAAATAATTTGTTTCTTTACAGGCGTGGTTTATTTTAGCTACCAGAGAAAGATTTTTAGTTTTTGTGAAAACAAAATTATTGTAATTTATGAAAGCCTGAATAATTTCATCGTTTATACATTCAGCTTGAAATGTATATTTCATTCCCTTTTTAATACGGTCACTAAATTTTTTAAAATCTTTTACTTTCAATCCATAGAGAACTATCACATAACGATTTTTGTCATTAACGAATACTGCAGTTTTTCGTCTATTTACCCTAATAAGGTTAGCGTGCCAACAAAAGAGAGGATTTTCTCCTTTAAGTGGTATAGCTTTTCTTTTTAATTCATCCAACAATTTCTTGGTGCATTGAATTAACATTATTTTAACAACTCCTTATAATTAAAAATAACCAATAGAACTATCATAATCAAAGAAACACTATACTCCAAATTTTTAATTTCATCATATTTTCTTATTCTCCTGTTTACCGGTAAAATATTCATCATGGATGTTTTCTTAGTTTACCTTTGATAACAAATATTTTCTATTAAATTCTATCACAGGTTTAATAATAATTTTATTATCTTCCATAAACATATTCATCCTTGATTTTTTTCTAATAGTGCTTAAACAGTGAATGATTTAAAAATTATTATAGTAAAATTATTTTCCCGTTTTTTTATTTTGGTAATCATTTTCATTTCCTTTCGAAATAGAGGCCTATTGTATATACATTGATCATACAAAAAACCTGAGGTATTTATACAGTATTATGATACCCTTAAATATTTAATTTTTTTCTCAACATTATATAAAAGGCAAAATATATATCTCTATTATTTTTGCCCCCCGTATATTAAATTATACATTTCAGCAAATTATTAATCAAAATATTTCAATATATCATCCAGATTAGTAGTAGGTTGTTTGCAAACAAAATTTTGACAGATAGATATTTTAGTCTCTTCGTCTTTTTCTTCATACTTCAAAACAATATCAGATAAATGTCTATTTCTAATTTTATTTATTAACTTTTTACTTAAATCGTCATTCTTATTTCCAATTATCTTTATCTCAATAAAAGGATTCTCTATCCTATAATATGTCAATAGTAAAAAGATATAATTAACAGGTGATCTTGATATTTTATCAGAAAAAGCATTAATAGTTTTTTCTGCCTTTTTTTTATAGGATAAATCATCAGTAATATGAGATAATCTTAATAGATTATAAGCAGCAATCGAATTTGAAGATGGAATAGCACTATCACTTCCTTCTTTTTGTCTTAGAAACAATTCGCTGTTTTCTTTTGAAGTGAAATAAAACCCACCTTCATCATCCCAAAAATATTTAATCATCTCATCGGTTATATTTACAGCCCATGTTAAATATATTTTATTAAAAGTAGCTTGATATAGCTCAATTAGCCCCCATAAATAGTAACTATAATCATCTAAGTTATTAACTTCTGTGATTTTTTTATTACAAAAGCTGTGAGCCAATCTGTTATCTTTAGTCTTCATCTTTTCATATATATACTTTGCTGCTTTTTCTGCCATTTTAATATATTCATCTGAATCTAATACAAATCCAGCTTTTGCTAAAGCAGCGATCGTCAGACCATTCCAATCTGTTAATATCTTATTATCTTTTCTAGGAGAATCTTTCTTTTCTCTAAACTTAAATAATTTTTCTTTTATTTCAGGTATCTTATCATAATAATCTATATCTTTTAATGTTAAGTTTATATCATCTGATTTTTCAATATTGAATATCTTTTTAATAAGATTAAATTCTTTTGGATTTAATAAATTTTTTAATACATCTCTTTCCCATAGATAGTATTTACCCTCAACTCCATTACTATCGGCATCTTCCGCAGAATAAAAACAGCCTGTATTAGACAACATTTCTCTTTTTAAATACTTAATGACCTCTTTGGCTGTATCTTTATATATTTTATTGTTAGTGACTTGATATGCTTCAATATAGGTATAGATAAGCAGTGCCTGGTCATATAACATCTTCTCAAAATGAGGAGTCTGCCACTTTCTATCTGTTGAATATCGATGAAAACCAAAACCTATTTGGTCATATATACCGCCAGTACGCATTGCCTCAAGAGTTTTTTGAACCATATTAATACTTTTACTATAACTATGACTATTCCAATATCTTAATAAGAATAATAAATAATGGGACATGGGAAATTTGGGTGTGTTGCCAAAGCCACCATATGTGTCGTCATATATTCTTTCAAGTATAGAAACTGTGTCAGTTAGTAAACTTTCTTTTAAATCTACTTTATTTGAATTTTCTTGTGATTTAATTTGAGATAAGATATTATTTGAAGCATGTTCTATTCTATCTCGCTTATTTTCCCATAAACTTATTATTTCTGGTAATATTGTAAACAGGCCTTTACGCCCATATTTGTCATTTTTAGGTATATAAGTGGTTGCATGGAAAGGTTTTTTATTTGGAGTCATAAATATTGTAAGGGGCCACCCACCTCCACCTGTCATTGTTTTACATACTTCCATATATAGTTTATCAATATCCGGTCTTTCTTCTCTATCCACTTTAACTGCAACAAAGTTTTTATTTAAAATTTCTGCAATTTTTTTATCAGTAAAAGACTCTTCTTCCATAACATGACACCAGTGACAGGTAGAATATCCTATAGATAAGAATATAGGTATATCTTTTTCTTTTGCCTTTTTAAAAGCATCTTCTCCCCAAGGATACCAATCAACAGGATTATCTACATGCTGTTTTAAGTAAGGACTTTCCTCACCTTTTAGGTGATTATATAAAGTCATTTTATACATCTCCTTTTGTTTAAAAATTGTTAATATCAGATACATAGTTGTTATTTATATTTAATTATAACACAGCATGGTTGAATATATTAGTAAAGTAGTTACTTACAAAATAATAGTTGCCCTAGATATTTTTTGGATTAATTTTATATCCAATAAATTTATTTACAAGAATATTTTTATCATTGAAAATTGGCCCTTATTTCAAATTAAAACTGACCCACATAAGTTGAAAATAACATTAAAATTATTGACCTATTGTATTAACTTATAATTGAATATAAACAAAAAATCCCAGTCTATAACAACTAGGATAAAAGATTTGTATTAATATTTTAATTACTACAATGGCATGTCAGAAAGGAGTTGATTACCTAGTTTATTGATCTTTAGATAAATTTAATCTTGTCTAATAAGTATTAATAATAACTATAAAATCTCAAATAACAACTTTTTATAAAAATATTTGTTGTTAAACACTATTAGATTAATAAGTAATTCTATTCTTTTTAATAAAATTTTCCTTGATTAGGTCCCGATCTTTAATAATGGAGAAAAAATATATATGATTCCATTACCCATGTAAGTAAAACTAGAGGTATTTTAATGTTAATAAAGGTTGAAAATAAATTCAATAAACTATCTGCCTATATATTAACAGTATGTAGTAATTATGGACCATCAATTTAAACATATAATTAAATTTAAGAACTGATGGGATTAGAATTATGATTGTTTTAAATTCCTGATTTTAGTAGTCTGTTTTTTAAAAGAGAAAACATCTGAAACAAGTTTCTATTTCAATTATAAACAGAAAATTTTTATTACCGTTTTCCAGGTCTTTAACGTTGTTTAAATAGCTGTATTTACTCCTAATATTACACAAAGAATAATACAAGACATATTATTAGTGTTAAAACTTGATATAACAAACCATTTTAAAACTGCATATGTCTTTCGTATGCTATTTTAAAGTAAGTATTTGAATTATCGTCATATCTATTCATAAAAAAAAGAGAACCAGCCGGGTTAAACGAAATTCTTCCAGCTGGTTTTTTTTGTGAGTTTATCCAGTTAGAATTTTGGATCACTTTTATATTGAGTTAAGCAGTTAAACTATTCTGATATCCAGAAAACTTGTTTAACTTCAGATGTAACGGCTTAGGCTGAGTCACATTCGATATTTTTCCACTTTTATCTACTGGACAAGTATATAATCCTCAATTGGCAAAACTCCAACAAGCATATTGTATGCTATTATTTGTTAAATTTAAGGCCTTACAACTATATGGACATTCAATTTTATCACACACATTATAATTGTTGATGATGTAATTAATTATATGTCAGTCTATATTGACATAATGATCATCAAAACGTTCTGGAGCTACTAGTAATATATCTTCTAAGTTATTTTATGGAGATTGATTTTTTTTATTCTCTAGATTAATTAGTTACTATATTATCTATAGAGATATTTTACTAAATTTTTCAGTATAGTAGTTATATAAGATATAGCGTGTGATAATATATAAAACTAAGAATATAGATCCTACTATTATTAATATTAGATCATAGTTGCTAAACATATTGGGTTTGATTTTATATAAACCAAAGATAATTATTGCAACAGCAAATCTTATACCAAGTGCAAAAGTTACATTTAAGTTATTTTTAACAGCTGCAGTGGGATGAGACCAATTTAGTAGAGGTCTGTATATATTAATAATAAAATCTACAGTACTTAAAAATAAGGTAGTAGTTACTGCAAAATAGATACCTATTATAATCATTTTTATATTTAAATCAAGTATAAATAATCCAACAAAACCAACAATAAAACTACCTAAAAAATTAATAATTAAAGAAGTAACTATCCTATATTTAATATTCATCTTTTCACTAATTGGTAAAACCTTAGTCTGCCAGAAGGCCTTTCCTTCTCTAGTAATCGTAGTTGATGAGATATTCGATACTATTACGGGCATTATTAAAATACCACTATATATTAATAC
This sequence comes from Halanaerobiales bacterium, assembly GCA_018399995.1. Classification (GTDB taxonomy): domain Bacteria; phylum Bacillota; class Halanaerobiia; order Halanaerobiales; family M55B127; genus M55B127. Next base: position 8,880 of record JAGYMU010000053.1, read on the forward strand.
CATAAAGGAACTGAGCTGCTCAGAGTTTAAGATATCCAATGATAAACTACCACTAAAAGTCATCACAATGTATAGTATTATGGGTACGATCATTGTTAATAGAGCATTTAAAAGAAATGTAGGCTCCTTTACAATAATTAAATTATGTCTCATTAGTAACTGCCAACCCTTACTATGTGGGCTATAGTATATCTTTCCGGAAGAATTGTGTGCTTCATTTAATGAAAGCAAAGATTTCTTGAAGAAATACTTTGCCATCAACTGTAATGTAAAGATAAACAGAACATTTATTCCAATAAAGTAAAAAGCATCTATTATCGAACCGAGGATCATTTTTGTCATCCAGATACTAGGAGGAAAACTAACACCTATTATGCCAATTAGACTTTCATTATTTAAAAATGCTTTTTGAATTAATACAGGGTTTGCTGCGTTTCTAGATACTATCATCTGTATAACTATAATAGCTACAATTAGCAATAGATTGCCTACCATAGTTAAAATATTTTTATATTTGTTCTTTCTGACAACTTTATTAAACATCAAAACCAACAATGAAGAAATCAAAAGTGGCAGTAGTGGGGCTAAAATAAAAGCTATTAATCCCCCAAGTATAATGCTTATAGTTATTGAAGTATTAACTGCATAGACAACTATACTTGGTAAAACAAAGGCAGCACTTATTGCTAATAAGAACATATAAACTGTACTTAACTTTGCAAATATAATCTTATCTTCTTCAATTGGCAGAGAGATTAAAAACCTTGTATTTTTTGAAAAAAAGAACACTGAAACAATAATCGGTAGACCAAAGAAGAACATTAAGATTATTGAATTAACATACATGGAAGTAATCACCAGTTCAGGTTGGTTTATCTGTACGAAAGCATCAAATGTAACAACACTAAAGTACACAGCCGGTGCAAATATTGCAGCTATCAAAACAAACTGCAGAAGTGTGATAAGCTTATTATTCTTTACATTCAAACCACTTTTAGCGTTATTGATAAAGTCTTTAAGCTGTAATAATACTAATGATTTAAATTTTTTCATCTTCTGTCAGCTCCAAAAAGATGTCTTCTAAAGTGCTATCTGATTTTTTCTTTAAATTTTCCATTGTATCACAGGCAATTAACTTTCCTTCATCAATTATGCCAATTCTATCACATAAATTTTCTACTATTTCTAATATATGAGATGAAAAAAATACAGTTTTACCTTCACTACAGTGTTCTTTCATAACATTTTTTAAAATACGGGCAGATCTAGGATCTAAACCACCTAAAGGTTCATCTAATATAAGTAATTTAGGTTTGGGTAATAGAGCTCCTGTAACCAGCAACTTTTGTTTCATTCCATGTGAATAAGAGTTAATCGGATTGGTTAAATCATTGTATATTTCAAAGTCTTCAGTGTATTTTTCTATAATATCTTTCCTATCTTTTTTGGATACTTCATACATATCAGCAATAAAGTTTAGATAATCAATTCCTTTAATTGAATCGAATATTTCAGGATGATCGGGAACATATGTAAAACAATTTTTGGCTTTTATTGGATCTTTTTTAATGTTAAACTGATCTATAAAAATTTCACCATCTGTGATATCCAAAATACCTGTCATCATTCTGATAGTTGTTGTTTTACCAGCTCCATTAGGACCCAAAAACCCAAATATTTCTCCCTTGTTTACTTCTAAGCTTAATTTATCTACAGCTTTCTTTTTATTATCATAAATCTTAGTAACATTTTTTATTTTTAGCAAGTCTATCACCTCATTTTTTAGTGTTTGTTTAATATATTATATATTTTTTTTAAAAGTCCTTTTATCTTATTTAAAATGTATTTATTATAGTACATTGTTTCAGAAAAATCATTTAATTTATAAATAGTCAGTCTTTTTAATAAACATGGTATTATTTTCAATTTTTTGTTCAATATTTCTAATAATAAACTGTCTTTAAATTGAAAGACTAGCATTTTTGAACAAAAATATCCCAATCTGTAGGAGCTTTTACAGAGTATTTAATATTCACATTATATTGTAAAACTTCACCTACTATTTATCTCTGTAAATATAGTTATCTGTTCCCACATAGCTAATAAATATCCCTTTGGCCTTACTTTTAATATGAATAGGAGAGTTATAATATATTATTTCTTTAACTTGTTTAGCCTCATCTATAATATTATCTGTATATTTTAAAATATTACATAAATCTTCAAAATGAATATTTTCCTATTTTTTTCTCTTATTTTATTAGCATTAGCTAGTATGACAGGAGCCCCTGCTTCTTTAGAAGCAAAACAACTTTGGCCTTTATAATTCATTTTTACCTTTGCTTTTTTTATGGTTATATCTTTATTCCCATAATGTTCTGCTAATAAAAAAGATTTTTTATCAATCTCTTTATAAACTGATTCATGAACTTCAATAAAATGAATCATATCTTCAATCAGATCTGCAGAATGTAAATCGATATAATAATCAACGTTTTTTATATAATTTTTGAAAATATTATAAACCAATTCTTCAGAAAAAGACCAGTTTTTTTGACTGGAAATATTCTATTGATTTTTTTCAATAGGACATTTGAACATAATGTGTGTTTCAAAACCTTGCAAACCGGAAATAAATAATAAATTCATTTTTGAATCAACATATTTATTTTCAAGAATATTTTTATCATTGAAAATTCGTTCTTATTTCAAATTGAAATTGATCCGTAAATATGAAAATAACATTAAGATTATTGAACTATTGTATTAATTTATAATTAAATATAAACAAAAACTCCCAGTTTATAACAACTAAGATAAAAGATTCATATTGATATTTCAATTAAGGTTCTTCTCCATTTCAGTGGGTGAAAAATTGAATAAAAAAGAAGGACATAAGTTACAAGACCTCTAATATTTCTTTAGCAAGAAAAAATATAAGAGGAGGTCTTCACTCATGTCTAATTTTAGTATATCATCCTTATTCTTCTTTCGTCGAGTAAAAATTGACAGTTTTGATAAAATTATTGATCCTGATAAAGGTATGGTTCTTTTAACTACAGTAAGTCATAATAAAAGATATACTCCTATCTTTTATAAATGCGCCAGCAAAGCTAACGGTATCCATGAACATGATCAAAGAATTTTACGAGATTTGAACTTTGGCAACAACCCGGGATTTATTATCTATAAATAAAGCAAGGTTACTTGTCCTAATTGTGGCAAAACCAGAGTTGAAGATTTAGGTATTATAAGTGATCCGAAATGACCTTAAGTAACAGAAAGAATGGCCCGTTATATACATGACCCTGTTCATTAATACCAATATTCCAGGTTGCTCAGCACTTCAATCTTGATTGGAAAACGGTTAAAAAATAGATAAAAGCTTTTTAGAAGAAAAGTATAGTAAAACTGATCATACTAACTCTACTTATATTGCTATCGAAGAGGTTTCAGTTGGTAAATATCTTAAATACCTGACAGTTGTTTTAGACTTCATTACTGGTCGTATAATCTGGGTTGGCAAGAATAGAAGATCTAAAACCCTAGATGAATATTTTAAGAATATGCCTAAAAAAGATTTTTTAAACATTAAAGTTGTCACTATGGATATGTGGGATCATTTTATTAAGGCTTTCCGTGAACATTGTCCTCAAGTTTTAATAATATTTAATAAATACCATTTTATAGCCAACTATAATAGAGCTGTTATTAATAAAATAAGACGATCTGAACAACGGGAACAATCAAAAGAGAATTCCAAATACAAAATATATAAAGGCAGTAGATGGCTGCTTTTGAAAAATAAAGAAAATCTAAAAGATAAGTAAGTAGACAAACTTGAAAAACTATTGAAATAAACGAAAATCTTTCTTTAGCCTACATTTTAAAAGATAAAATCCCTTTCATAGCAAACAAATCAATTAAAAAA
>JAGYMU010000054.1 GCA_018399995.1 Halanaerobiales bacterium
TTTCACATTTTTTACCCACGGAAATGGAGAAGATCCATTATTCTTTATCTTGTCAAAATCTCGAAAAAATACAAAAAGATCAATTTGAAATTATAAAATAGAAGTTCTTACCAAAAAGATTATCCTTAAAATAATCAAAGACTTAAAACATATAGTGATTTTGGGTTTATTGGGTTTTTTATTTTCCCATTTAAACCCAATAAAATGGATTCAGTAATGGTTTTTCGTGGCTAACAAATTTAAATACTTATTTCTAGGCATTTATACAACTGGTATGTTTATTGCAGTAATTAAAGATGAATAGATATTATACCATAAAGGGAGGGAGTTATATTTCTGCAGTAATTGGAATAAGTTCATATTATGTAAACGACAGTGAAATGGGTACTGTACAGGAAAGATTAAGAGGAGTTAGCAATCAGGACATGTCAATGTGCAGTACTGATTATCTTAATGCAATTTATAAAGCTAAAGGAATACCCATAATATTATCTCCCATAGCCAATCATAAATATATAAAAAAGGTCTTAGATATGTGTGATGGGATCTTATTCAGCGGAGGTTCTGACCTAAATCCATTGTATTATGGGGAAACCCCCAGCGAATCGGGTACAATAGTTCCACAACGAGATAAATTTGAAATGATGCTATTAAAACAGGCAGTTAAGAAAGATATACCAGTACTCGGTATATGCAGAGGATTACAATTGATAAATGTCTTTTATAATGGGAGCTTACATCAGGATATTAATCTTGCTAACCCCAAACAAGAAAAACACGATATTATAAATTTACCAAAATGGCATAAAATTCATAAGGTAAAGATCAAAAAAGATTCTCATCTTGCTCGAGCCTATCAAGTAAGTTCTATTAATACCAATTCTCTACACCATCAGTCGATTAATGAACTAGGAGATAATCTTAAAATAACAGCTCAAACAGCTGATAAAACGATAGAAGGTATTGAAGTAAAAGATAAATCTTTTACTACAGCAGTTCAGTGGCATCCTGAAATGATGTTCTCACATTTTAAAATACATCTAAGATTATTTGAATATTTTGTCGATAAAAGTCATGAATACAAGAATCAATATATGAACAAAAGTACTTAATGCAAAAAATCGGGGAGGTGAATATTTAAAATAAATAGATTTTCATTAAAGAATATTATAAATTTTTAAAGGAGGAATAAAATGAAAAGTAAGATATTATCTGTTATCACAATATTATTTTTATTGGTCACTTTTGTCTCCTCAGTTCAGGCAGAAGAAGCAGTTTATGGTGGCACATTCGTTGATACTGTACAAACAAATTTTGGAGAAATATTTAATCCGATTCAATATGAATCGAGTTATGACTCCCAGGTAATTGATCTGGTCTTTGATGGTTTGGTTATAAGGAATTCTACCGGAGCTATTGTACCTAACCTGGCAAAGTCCTGGGATTTCTCAGAAGATGGTAAAAGCATAACCTTTCATCTTAAAGAGGGGGTGAAATATCATGATGGACATGAGTTAACCTCTGAAGATGTTGCTTTCACTTTCAGAACAATGCTCCATCCAGATTATACTGGAGTTAGATACGGAAGTTATAGTAGTATTAAAGGTGCTGCAGCATACCATAAAGGTGAAGCTGATCAAGTAAGTGGAATTGAAATACTTGATAAATATACTATTAAGTTCACTACAGAGTACAGTGATGCTACTTTTATGGGTAATATGCAGAGAGGAATCTTACCCGCTCATTTGCTAAAAGATATTCCGGTTACAGAATTAGAAAACGCAGAATTTAATAGTAATCCAGTTGGGTGTGGACCTTTTAAATTTGCAGAATATGTTAGTCAACAGTATGTAATTTTAGATGCCTTTGAAGATTATCATAAGGGCCGTCCTTATCTGGATCAATATATGGTAAAAAAAGTTGCCACAGATTCTGTACCAGTTTACTTAAAGAGAGACGAAATTGATTTGGTTAGCCTGGATAACAAAGAACAATTTGAAGAATTAAAAAGATTGGATAACCTTAAAGGATTCACACGTGTCTCAGAAGCATTTCGCTACTTTGGCATAAATCAAAAGCACCCACTGTTACAAAATAAAAATATAAGACAAGCCTTGGCTTATGGTTTTCAGAAAGAAATTATTCTTCAGATCTTAAATGGATATGGTGTGCTGGCAAATGGTGCAATCCCACCCTCTTCCTGGGGCTATAGTGAAGATGTTTGTAAATATGAATTTGACCCAGTCAAAGCTATGGCGATCTTGAAAGAAGAAGGCTATATAGATCGTGATGGGGATGGTATAAGGGAAAACGAAAATGGTGAAAAACTTTCCTTTGATTTAAATACTACCTCCCAGGACATCCGAGTTGAAATCAGTGAGCTCTTTCAGGAATTCATGAAGCAAATCGGAGTAGAGGTTGATGTCCAGTTGATGGAATTCAATGCTTTAGTTGATATGTTAGTTGATTCAAAAGATTGGGGGATGTATATCATGGGATGGGCAACAGGCCCAGAACCTGATATGAGCTGGATATTCCACTCAAATGCTGCCTGGAATGATGTACGCTTCTTTGACGATTACAACGATAAACTCTTAGATAAGGGCAAATCAACTATGGAAAGAGAAAAAAGAAAAGAAATCTATGCAGAGTGGCAAAAATACATCAGTCAAGAACTTCCATATATCTTTTTATATTATCCGGAATTAACTACTGTCATAAATGAAAGAGTTAGAGGTTATAACAGTGATAACACACGTGGTCTCTTACTTGATGAGAAGGGTAGTATGGTTCACAAAATATGGATTCCTAAAGACAAACAAAAATAATCTGTTGAACATAGCCCCCACTTATTTAAATTAAGTGGGGGTATCTATCAATATTCGGGAGGTAAAATAATGCAGTCCTATATCCTCAGAAGAATATTACAAGTTATACCAGTATTACTGGCTATCTCTTTAGTTATATTTATGATTATTAACCTGGCACCGGGAGATCCCCTGGCCAACTTAAAACAAACAAAAAATATCACCCAGGAAGATATAGAACAGAGACGGGAAACCCTGGGCCTTAATGATCCTTTGTTAGTAAGATATTTTAATTGGATAACAAATGCTCTAAAAGGAAACTTTGGTCGCTCCCTGCAGACAGGCCGCAAACAAATTTTCGAACTTATAGTAAATAGATTACCTGCTACACTATTACTTGCAATAAGTTCAATGATCATATCCTGGGCATTAGCTATACCCATTGGGGTGTATTCTGCCCTAAATCAATATAGTCTCGCCGATTATTCAATTACTGTTCTCATCTTTATTGGTTTATCATTACCCAGTTTTTTCTTCGGTATTATACTAATCTATGTATTTGCTCTAAAAATTCCTGTACTCCCAATTGGTGGAATGATCACACCGGGCAAAGGTGGGCCCCTTGATATCTTTTTACACTTAATTTTACCTGCATTTGCTCTTGGAATACGGGGAATTGCTAGTCTGGCAAGGTATATGAGATCAAGCATGTTAGAAGTTATTAATGAAGATTACATAAGAACCGCTAAAGCAAAAGGATTGAAAGCGTCAATAGTCATTTATAAGCATGCTTTTAGAAATGCCCTCATACCTATTATTACTATCTTTGGTTTACAAATACCCTGGCTGATTTCCGGCTCTATTATAACAGAAAAAATATTTACCTGGCCTGGCATGGGTACTCTTTCTATAAATGCAGTATTTGCAAGAGACTATCCTGTAATTATGGCCACAAATATGTTTTATGCATTGATGGTTTTTACCGGTAATCTGATAGCAGATATTTCATATGTGATAGTAGATCCCAGAATTAGATATGATTAATAAAAATAAAATATAAGGAGTCTGGTATATATTATGGATAATAATAAAAGAAATAACAGCACCTGGCAGAATGTATGGCATAATTTTAAGAAAAACAAACTGGCATTATTCGGACTTATTACAATTATATTGTTGGTAATTATGGCTTTATTAGCACCTATAATTGCACCATATACACTATCCGAAATGGATTTTGCAAACATGGATGAAGGCCCTTCTTTACAACATATTTTGGGAACAGACAAATTGGGGAGAGATATTTTTTCTCGTTTATTATATGCAGCTCGTATTTCTCTATCAGTTGGTTTAATTGCTGAGGCTATCGCTTTGACTATTGGTACCACCTTAGGAACCACTGCAGGTTTCTTCGCTGGTAAAGTTGATACCTTAATAATGCGTACAGTCGATATGTTTAATAGTTTCCCTTTCATCTTATTATCAATAACAGTAGTTGCAGTAATTGGACCCAGCATATATAATGTAATGATAGTATTGGGGGTATTATCCTGGACAGGTCCTTGCAGAATTATCAGGGGGCAATTTTTACAAATAAAAAATGAAGAATTTGTAGAAGGTGCTCGGGCGATGGGTGCTTCTAATTTACGAATCATCTTTAAACATATGTTACCTAACTCAATTTCTCCTCTGCTTGTCTCTGCCACTCTTGGTGTAGGAGGGGCAATTATGACAGAGGCTGCATTGAGTTATCTGGGATTAGGAGTTCAACCTCCTACCCCAAGTTGGGGCAATATGCTGCAGGCAGCTAATGACCTGCACGCTTTAGAAACTAAACCATGGCTCTGGCTGCCACCCGGCATATCAATACTGCTTTCTGTATTGAGTATTAATTTTATAGGCGATGGTTTAAGGGATTCGCTCGATCCGAAAGCTCAACAAAATGATCATTAATAAAGAAAGAAGGGATATTATTAAAGCTATAACTAATGCTAAAATCATAACTATGGAAGATCAAACATATAATAATGGTACTATTTTAATCAAAGAAGACAAGATAATCGATCTAGGCAATGAGATAGAGGTACCAAAAGATACAGAGATAATAGATGCTGATGGCAAAGTAGTGATGCCTGGACTGGTCGACGGTCACACTCATTTAGGGATAGGCGAAGAGGATATTGGATGGGCTGGTCAGGATTTCAATGAAAAATCTAATCCAATTTCTCCACAGTTGAGAGCTCTTGATGCCATCAACCCCAGAGAGTCAGGGTTTAAGGATGCTTATAAAAACGGGGTAACTACTGTTATGGTTGCTCCGGGTAGTGTTAATGTTATAGGGGGAGAATGTTCTGCTATAAAAACTTATGGAAAAACAATACAAGAAATGATTATCAAACAAACAGTAGGTATAAAAGCTGCTTTAGGGGAAAATCCTAAAAGATTTTATGGTACTAAAGACAAATCACCTTATACCAGGATGGCAATCGCTTCCCTACTACGTGAAGCATTAATAAAAGCAGAAAATTATCTAAATGAAAAAACTACCAAAAAGATAAAAGATGAATATTTTCCAATAGATCTTAAACAGGAACAACTGTTAAAGGTATTAAAAAAAGAATGTCCTTTAAGAGTCCACGCCCATCGAGCCGATGATATTATTACAGCTATCAGAATAGCCGAAGAGTTTGATATAGATATAGTTATAGAACACTGTACTGAAGGTCATTTGATTACAGAAGAGTTAACATCCGCTCAATTTCCGGTTATGGTAGGGCCTTCTTTCGGTGGAAGGAGTAAAGTTGAATTAAAAAATAAAAGCTTCAAAACAGCCGGTATATTATCCAGAACTGGCGTTCAGGTAGGCATTATAAGCGATCATTCTGTTACTCCAACTCAATACTTACCCTTATATGCCGCTTTGGCTATTAAGGCCGGCATGGATAAAAAAGAAGCCCTGAAAGCAATAACTATTAATCCTGCTAAAATTATGGGTATAGACGATAGAGTTGGAAGTATTAAAATTGGTAAAGACGCTGATTTGGTAATATTTGACGGTGATCCTCTTGCGATTATGACTGAAGTATATAAGGTATTTATCAATGGATCAGAAATTACTTAATTGACAATATCATCTTTTAAAGATTTTAAGATATTTTGACCACTTCTTGTCAATCTGGTACCACCTCGTCCTTTTTTTATATTTACCAGGTTATAGTCCTCCATTTCCTTATATATCTTTCTTATCTCCTGTTCGCTTAAGTAAATATTCTGTCGTTGGGCAGCATCAGCTATACTTCTGCGCCCTGTAGGTTGTTTGCTTTTAAATCTTATTTCAAGTTCATCAAGCACAAATATAAAATTCTTTAATTTGTTAGGTGGAATATTGTTATAAAGAGAATTAAGAATAACTTTATCCTCATCATTAAGATGAATATATAAATTTTTGTCTTCATTAAAAGTGAACGGCAAATCTGATATTTTAATTATACTCTTCTTAAGATTGGCAAAGAATTCAATATAATTTCTTAGTTCTCTTACATTTCCATCCCAGCGGTGTTCTAAAAATAAATCTACTACCTGGCTGGAAAGTTGAAAATCTGCTTTCAATTCTTCTTTTATATTTTCAATTAATATCATTATATCTCCTTTTCTTTCCCGTAAAGGAGGAATTTTTAAGGGAAGTACACTTAATCTATAATATAAGTCTTCTCTAAATTTCCCTTTTTTAACCATCTTTTTCAGTTCTTTATTTGTGGAGGCTATTATCCTCACGTCAACACTGATTACAGTATCACCGCCCACTCTCATTACCTTTCTGAGTTCAAGTACCCGTAATAATCTGGACTGCAACTTGAGCGGCATTTCACTTATCTCATCTAAAAAGAGAGTACCTCTATCTGCTAGTTCAAACAAACCCATTTTACCTTCTTTTTTTGCACCTGTAAATGCTCCCTTTTCATATCCAAATAATTCACTCTCTAATAAACCTTCCGGAAAAGCCGCACAATTTATCGCTACAAATTGATGCTTTTTACGACGGGACTGATTATGAATAGCTTGAGCAAATAATTCTTTTCCAGCTCCCGTCTCACCAGTAATCAAAACAGTAGAGTTTGAATCAGCCATTCTGCTTGCTATTTTTTTAGCCTTTTCTATTTTAACACTTTTACCCAATATGTCATTAAAATTATATCTGGCTATATGGCCTTTACCAATCAACTTTTCTCGCAGTTTATTCTGTTCTTTGACGGTTTCATTTAAATTTTTGACAATTGCTACTGCTCCATAAAGTGTTTCATGCTTTATTATTGGATTTATGGTTGTAATGATACTGGTATCATTTATTTTTATTATCTCATTTTCAACTGGCTGTGAACATTTTAGTACCTCATCAAAAGGTATCTGATCAAAAACACCTTTATAGTCTTCGCCAAGTATATTTTTTCTTTTATATCCCAATATTTTTTCTGCACTTCTATTATAGGAATTGATTACCCCGAGAGAATTTATCCCTATTATAGCTTCATCTAAAGACTCCAGTAATATATCCAGTTTACACTCCAAGCGATTCTTTTTTCCCATTATCTGCTCAAGTCCAAAACTAACAGGCATTATCCTATCAAAAAAAGCTTTTGCCTCTTCACCCTCTAATATATTTTCTAATCCCAATTTCACAGCTAGGTCAAAAATTGTACTGATGTCTAATACACGATCACCAATGTCGATGATGTTTTCGATTGAATCTGGTACGAACTCTATTTCTCCGGGTGTAATAGCTAAGTTAAAATCAGGTATCTTACTGATACCTGGATAGACTGGAGTAAGTTCAATATTTTTAGCGCCCAACTGGTATATAAGCGAAATAGATTCCATGGCCATTTCACTATCTACATTGACCAGAGCAGCTTTTTTACCATCTTCAATATTAATTATTTTCTGAAATCCTTCTTTAGTAATTGTTCTTTTAGCTATTATTATTTCAACATTATCTTTAACATATTTTTTTAAGGCTTCAAATATAGCTTCTTCCAAAATAATTATTAAATTACATTCTATTCCCTGTTCAATACTTCTATCTTCAAAAGAATATCTTTTAATTTCTATTGTATCTTTGAAAAGCTTTTTTATCTCTTCAGAAAGAAAAACCCCCGTTCTAGGGTGAATGGTAGCAATTGCAAGTTCTTTTTTACTCAAATTAAATTTCCTCCCCTTCAATTAAAATATCTATAATCTCTAAAACTTTTTTCTAAATCCAATTTGACATATTCTTTGTATGAAAAAAATTATACTTAAGTTTAATAATTACTGCTTTTTTATCTGAATAATTAAATCAGGGTCCAATTTCATTATATAATAATAGAGTTGGGTTCTTAAGTTTGCAAAAATCTTTATTATGATCATATATATCTTAAATACAAACTATTTATTTAAAATCCGCTACTTCAAATATTCTTTCATAAAAAATAATAATTTTATGGTGTAAAAAAATATGTTCAAAGATATATAATTTAATTGCCATTCTAATCTTTAAATATATTTAAAAAACTATCCACTAATATTGGATCAAATTGGGTACCGGCACATCGTTTTAGTTCAATCATTGCCTCTTTTTGAGATTTAGGCTCCGTATAAGCCCTTCTGTGTGTCATTACATCATAGGCATCTACTATTGATATTATTCGAGCGAGAATCGGTATTTCTTCTCCTGATAACCCATCAGGATATCCTTTCCCATCCCATCGTTCATGGTGGTATAAAATACTCTCAGCAATGGAAGAGAACTCTTCTGTAGATTTTGCGATTGTATAACCTTTTTCGGGATGTGTTTTTATAATCTGCCACTCTTCTTTTGTTAATTTGTCGGGCTTACTTAAAATATCTTCGGAAATATCTATTTTCCCAATATCATGCAGATTAGCCAGTAAGGAAAGTTTATTTAAATCCTCATTTTCCAGAGCAATCTCCTCTCCAAGCTTATGTGCATAATATTTCATCCGCTCGGCATGTTCCCTTGTTTCATCACTTTTAGCTTTTAATGTATTCAACAAATTTTCAACAAGTTTATGTTTATCACTTCTATTTTTAGTTAGTTTATCTTTTTCTAATTTATCTTCTGCTCTGTATAACACCTTATATATATCCTGTTTATCATCATTTTTGATAGCATACCCTACACCCACCGAAAACATTTGATTTTGATTAGACTGATAGTCTAAAGCCTTTTCTTGAATTTTATTAACTGTTTTTTTAACTTCTACGTGATTAGTTTGTGATAATAGAATTATGAATTGATCACCATCCCACCGAGCTAAAATATCTTTTTTACCAATGCACAATCCCAATAATTCGGCTGTCTTTTTCAACATCTCATCACCTGCCTGATGACCATATCCGCTATTTACTAGTTTTAGACCGTTGATATCTATTAGTATAATACCAATAGAAAAATTATCTTTTTTATCAATATTTTTGATTTTTTGTTCCATGAAACTACGATTAAATAAATCAGTAATCCTATCATGAAAGGAAATATATTTAATATCTTCTTCTCTTTTTTTTAGTTCAGAGATGTCTCTCACCCATTCTAAAAATAACTCCTTACCACTCTGATTATCATAATTATCCTTTATAGGTATAACTCTAATTTCATACCATTTATCGTTATCTAGCTTGGTTATCTTTTTGAAAGAACTTTTTGTTTTAAAAACTTCTTTTGCTAGACAGTCAGGGCAGATCTGATTATAGTTCCTGTATGTTTTATAACACTTGCTACCCAAAATTCTCCGATCTTGGTCAATATCACCAAACCCTTTCCAGTTACTATAAACAATATTCATATCCTTGTCATGTATAGAAACCAGATCAGGAATAGCAGAAAGCATGTTTTGCAGCCTCTTTTTGCTATTTTTCAATTTTTCGCGCAGAGTAGTATATTGCCCTGTTATATCTTCATGTGTTATTAAAACCTTATAATTACCCTCTTTTCGGAAGGAAGTTGCTTTCATCTTATACCATTTACTATTCTCAGAAAAAGCGTACTTGTATTCCATTACAAAAGATTCTTTCTTTTTATTTATAACATCCTTAATACCAATATATGGCGAACAAGGCAGGCTTTCAGCTTGTTTTTTGCAAATATTCAAATAATTTGTACCAACTTTAATTTCACTAGCTGTTATACCACCTCTTTTTGTAAATTTATCCCAAGCCTTATTGGTATATTGAACTATACCCTTTTGATCTAAAACAGCAATATTTTCTGGAATATAATCGAGTGAATATTCTCCTGATCTCTCCTGTTCTCTTAGTTTTTTTTGCTTATTTTTAATTTTAGTAATGTCATCAAATATGGTTATGAATTTCCCTTTTTCATGAGAAGTTACCGTGATATTAAAATGTTTTTCTAAGGGTGAATAGTAACTTACAAAAGAAGTCGATTTTCCAGTTTCTGCCACATCAGCATAAATTCCTATATAAAAAGGTTCTACTGATTCATAAAGCTCTGAACCCAGTAATCCTTTTGCCTCGCTTAAGGGTATTCCCAATATTTTAACATAAGCGGGATTCGCATCAGTTATTCTATAATCTACTGCCTGTTTATCTTTATAAACAATTTTATGTATGCAGACACCCTGCTCTATATGCTTATATATTGATTCTAATAAATTATGATTATTATTCTCTGTATTATCATCTGACATAATAATATCCTTCCTTTTTTTAAGAAGATTAAGAAGATATTAAATAAACATATTGCTTTTTTATGTTATTATAATTGAAATCAATTATAATAAAAAAAATCTATGTTATGTTCCAGAAAGCCATAGATTTAAATGTATTAACGATACTGAAAAGATGTTTACTGCTCATACTATTACCTTATATAATATCACATCTAAATAATATCATAACTAATATATAATTTCAAAGTTTTGTAATTTTTGGGTTTATTTCAATCTTCTGTAAAAACAGTTAATGTAAAAATAATTTGTTTTGAATTGTTAGATCAAATAAAATATTTTTGATTAAATCTTTTTCTAAAAAAAATTTCATGGGATTGACATATTGTTCTAGATTACCCTGCTATTTTTTTAATTTATGTGTTAAAAAAATAAAGCCCCACTTCACAAAGTGAAATAGGGACTTCATATTCTTGAATTTATAAATTGCTATCTGTAATTGATTTACTTAATTATTTATTTTTTCTTTGCCTGGCGCCTCTCTCCTGGCTGTCTGCACTTTTAGTACCCTGGCCTTTACTTTGAGCATTTCCAGCCTGCACATTTTGTCCCTGGTTTCCTTGATACATGTTAACTTTTGTTTGTTGATCTAATTGAGCAAACTGTTCATCTGTTAAAATTGATTCAACATCACTCATATATTCTTCTCTAAGATCTTCTAATTCAGTTCTTAATTCATCGATCTCTGCCTGATTGTCATCACTTAAACGATTAAGATCTCTTATTTCTTCCTGAATAGAGGCTCTTTTTTCTTCAAAAACTTCTCTTGCCTCTATCAAATCTCCTTCTTGTTCTTCAGTCAAATTTAAGTTTTCTTTAACAACACAGTCTCCATTGTTTTGACCATCTACATTTCCTATTGCAAATACACTGTAACTTACTCCCACCAACAATACAGCAAATACTAATACTAAAGTCGTTACTTTTTTCATTTTTTATCATCTCCTCGGATTATTTTTTATTCTATTTATACTTTAACAGGCAAATATGAAGTTATTATGAATTTAAAGAAATATTTTTATAATAAATCATCTCAATTTCAGTAAAATACAAAAATTCCCATACTTTAAAAGTAACAATATTGGTTTCCTAATCTAAATGTAGGATTTATAAACAACGGTGATCAATTAGCCTGAAAAATATTAGCTACTGTTAATGATCCTAAAATCTCCTTAATAATAAAAAAAGCAACAGCATCTATCTGCAAAACTATTATTAAATATGACAAATCTTTAAATCTGTAATCTTGCTGAAGATATCAATATTTTTATGCTTATTTTCACTAAAAAAACCATAAAATATGAATTTAATTTAGCTAGGATATTTAATGAGGTTTTTCTTTATGTCAAAAGCTCTAAACCTGTTACACTTTTAATAACAGTAATATGAATATCTATTTCTGTATTTTAAAAATATTTTAATAATATTTGAAATTTTAAGATTTTATTGAAACCTAAGTAATTGAGCAGCTTTTTATGTTAAAATATATGTTAAGTTAATTAGCAATAATTAAATATTTTCAAATAAAATAGCCCGGGTTCCCGCGTATTTTTTACAATATTATACAACCAATTTAGTATATGTCATTAAACACCCATTATTTTATCAATTTGCCGATAATGCTTTTAAAAAATTTCTGTCACATCTAATAATAGCTTATAAGATAAATATACTACTCTTTTTATGAAATTTAGCATTTCTTTTTATTTTCTTAATCTAACCTAAAGACCTTCATTAAGATAATACTTATAACTAACAAAAGTGGATCTTCTCCATTTCCGTGGATAAAAAATGTGAAGTTTGTTTGCTACGTTGATTAGTTGCCATCTTCTTAATTGAATAGGTTTTTCATACGATATTTATATTATCCTTTTATTATTAAAAAGCCGATCAATTAAAGAAAATGACTATAGATAATTTTATGTATAATCATAAATTGACCCACTCGTTTGGAGAAGAACCAAAATAATATTTAGTATTGAATAATTATTGTTTCAAGTTAAAGAT
>JAGYMU010000055.1 GCA_018399995.1 Halanaerobiales bacterium
ACAATAAAAAAGCTCTGTAAGTTTTTCAAAATCATCTATAACAACAGCAGCACAATTCATAGTAGAGAGATTGTTTTTTTCTATTATATTAGTTCCGCCAACCCATAATAATCGTCCCGCTGGAAACTGTCTCAAATTAAAAATATCATCAAATAACTTTTCAGCTTCTTCCTTAGTCGTAGGCAGTAAAGAACAATTATATTCAACAGCTCTTCTGACTGTTTCCCACCATTCTTCTCTCCTATGTCTATATGGCAGCCACCTAGAGTATGTTCTATAGTAAACAAACTCACCTAATTCTGTAAATGGAGGTCTTTTATTTTTATATTGTTTTAAGAATTTTTTGGAGAGTAATCCATATTTTTCATCTTTTCTTTCTCTCGATCTTCTATCTCTATAAAGTATATATGCTTTTGCAGCTTCATGTTCACCAAAATCCATTAATTTATTTTCAACTATATCTTGTATTTTTTCAACATCAATTTCATTCTCATAATTTTCTTTTATATATTTAACAATTTCATCAGTTACTTTATGTGCTACATCTATATTTACGCCGCCTATTGTATCATTCATTGCACCAGTAATAGCATCTAATATTCTAATACTATTAAATTCAGATAAAGTTTTATCTCTCTTCTTTACTAACATGTATCTACTCCTCCTAATTATTAACTATATTTAATAATATATCTTTATTAGGTACGCCAGAATAAAGTTTGCCTTTATAAATCCATACGGGTAAACCTATATTTTTTACGTCACTTCTCTTTCTACTATTTACAATATCCATTTTAGCAGTTTGATCTAAATTTTCCATATTTTGGTAAATGAAAGGAAAATCCATCTGTGTTAAAACATCTTTTAGTTTTTGACAAGAACTACAATTATTTCTGCCTATAACAGTAATAATAGAAGTACCATCTAACTCAATAAAATTAGACATATAAAAACCCCTTTACTCAACATACGTTTTCTGAATATTATTATCTTTAAAATACTTCTTAATTTTATCTATTTTAATTGTTGTATCTGTATTATCCCATTTTTTACCCCTTAATTTTCTTATGGCTTTTGAAATCTGTGTAACAGTGTAACCTCCATCGACTATGAATTTTTGCCATAATTTTCGTTTCTTAGGGTCAAAATCTATATCTCTACTTCTCTTCTTTTTCATAAATCTTGTACCCTTTCAAAAGAAACTCATCAAAATACATCATTGTTCTATTATTATCAGCTACTTTGATATATGAAATAACTATATCTCGTGATTTATCAAAGCATTTTTGTACACCGAGACCTTCTATTTTACATTCATCCGATGCATCATCCTTGAAAAATTTGCCTGTTAGCATTTTATTAACGTATTCCATTTTAATCTCCTCCCATATAATCATTTAAATTTATTACACCATCATGATAAAGAAGCTTATTGTCGCTACTATTATACATAATAGCGACAACAATCTCATTTTTACTTTTATACATAACAAAAGAAGCTTCTTCTATTTTATCCTTTGTTAATTGAGTAATATCTTTTGGAAAGTTATTTTTTATTAAATTCTTTATTACCCTCTTGATGGGGTTTTTCGGTTTTCTTTTGTACTTTTTTAGATTTAGACTTTCTTTTACGAGGTAAAATATTTTTACCACCTGCCAATTTCTCTATTAATTTTAAATATACGTCTCTACGTTCATTCTCATCTTTGTACTCTGAATTAATAGTATCAACTATATATTTAAGACCTTTTTCATCACCCCACCATACCATAAAATTATCTTGTTCATTTCGAGGTTTATTTATATTAACGCCTAAGTCTTCTCCATCGCCTTTATCAACCCATTTAACTGCTAATAGATACTTACTGGGATGATTATTTTCGTTATCAGGATTTTCATTTATATGCTTATATTCAGCTACATTGGGCATCATTGATAGATACACGATTGTTTGCATAATTTTAGCTTTATAATAATGTTCAAGAAAATTCTCTATAGAATAATCTGATACATACATATAGCATTTACTGGCATCCTCCATGATTAAATGCTCTAATTTTTTAGAAACATTCTGTGGTTTTTTCGCCCATTGTTTTATTATTTTCAATTTTTACACCGCCTCATCATATTTATTTTGAATAACATTAATAAGTTTATTTGTTGCTTTTTTATTTTCATCTTTATCTAAAAGGAATAGTTCAGTATCAAGTTTCAAAATCTTATTCAAAGTTTCTTTTGTCATATTATTAGGTTCTACATAAACTATATTACCGTTATCAACATATAAAATCTTGTTATTTACATTGAGTTTTTTAATGAATTTAAAAGCCCTTTCTATTGCTTGATAATTTTCACATGAATAAGTTATAGTATCACTTTGATATAGCTTTCCTCTATCCGTATGTTCAAATACATTAACAACAAGAGTTTTGGATAAATAAGGTATTTTAACAATTTCTATATCCCCTGTATCTTTCGTATAAGGCGTACCGTTATCATCTTGTAATTTATACCGACTATTTTTAATTTTAGCCCATCCAAAACTTTCATTATTTTCAAGTATATCAAAACCCATTTCTTTGAAATCATTAAGAATGGATTCATACTTTTCCTTGTCATCAAAAATTTCTTTATCTAATATCAAAGTATCTACTTTCGTTAAATCAATTGCAAACCTATTCTGCTTCTTCACAATAAACCCTCCAAAATTCTTTTTTAGTTATAATTTCAGTGTCTAAATCTACAACAGAATTATCGCCCAAAGATATAAAATCTTCTTCTCCGCCAATACTAACAATATTTCCGTCTCTGTATCTAGATACTACATGAGTAACAGCCAGCCTTTTACCAAAATTAATAATTAGATCAAAATGTAAATTACCTTCGTCATCTTGACCTAGAAATATAAGGCTCTGTGTATCCATCCATTTTAATACATCACTTTTTCTTACTCTCATACATTAACACCCCTCATTTTTAGTACTGCTATAATGTCCGTATAAATTTTATCCTTATTACTTCCGCCATCTACTGTAGCAAATCTATTCAATTTATCTTGATTAACTATAAATTTATAATACTCTCTTATTCTTTTAAGCCTAGTCAAATCTTTAAACTCTTTATCGTAAGTAGTATCGCCTTCTTTATGAAGCCTTTTTTCACACAAATCTACAGGCGTATCTAAAAATATTGTTAAATCGGGCACTAATCCTAAATAATATTTATAATTTTTTGACTCAGTATCTCGTGTACTCAATGTTGCAATTCTATTCATGTCATTAAAACTTTTTCTTTCAATTTTACTATACCAGTCTTTATAATACCCCTGAAATACGAGTGTCGAATCTGCCCATCGATCACAAACAACAGTTTTTCCATTTTCTAAATCTGCCTGAATATGCTCGCCTAATAAAGCCCTTGATGCAAGATGTAAAAACAGTTGTGCCTCGTCATTAATTTTATTATCATATAAAAGCCACTCTCTAATCTTGCCGTCTAATACATCATGTGATGGATCATTGTAAAATTTCCATTCCGGATAATCTCTCTTTAACTGCCTTATTTGTTCAGTTTTACCTGATTTGTCAAGCCCTTCTAATGTTATAAACATTTAAAAATCCTCCTTAATTAAATTCTTTATAATTTATAATTTGATGAATCATATTTAAAATATCAAGTATATCTCTTAAACACTCTACCGTGTCTACATCATCATACTCTAATTTTAAATATAAATCGTCTAAAATAGTTTCAACATCCTTACTATCAACCATCTTTCTCACCTTTTTTATCCATCCACAATAATCCAAATGTTTCTTTGTTCATTAGTGTATAATCGCCTACACGCATCACAACATGAACTTTAAATAAATCATATGTTAGCTGTAGGACTTGTGCATATTGCGTTGTATTTCCTTTAAAATAATTGCCGCCATTAAATTCAAAAACATATTCAGAAACTACAGGGGGGTATAGATATTTATTAGCAATTTCCGTTCTTAATAAAAACACGTCTCTTGCACTACCATGAACATGAAAAGCTAAAAGACCGTTTTTATTATTCGCTTTTTCTTCTTCCTCCATTTGCCTAATCCAGCTTTTTAATTTCATGGACTTTTGATTCTTACATTCAATAACCCAATCAAATTGTGGCATTACTCCATCTTCCCGCATTCGAGGTCTAATATCGCCTTTAATATCTAGTCCACCTGAATTTTGTACCCTACATAGTTCTATATCAAATATATACTTCGATAAAAAGTAAGCTATGTGTCTTTCGTATTTTTTACCTTTTTGATGTATTGAACTCATAATATTATCTCCTTATCTATGGCCATGATACCCATCTTTACCTTTTATAATTTCAAGTCTCCGTGTGAATTCCCTTGAAACAGTATAAAGCGTTTTATCTATTATTTTTTCTAAACCTTCTAATCTTCTTGTTTTTTCTTTTTCAAAAATTAAATTATCTCTCATTGATTTTAACTTTGGATCATATTCTAATGCTTTAGCCCTTCTTTCAGAGATAGTTTTATACTTTTTATTATCTATACTATCGAGTATTTTATAAAGTAAATCCTCATATTCAGTTTCCAATTCAGCAGTCTCGTGCCTTTTCTTAATAGTTTGATAAACATAAAAGTTATACCACGCATTTAATTTAGATTGGTATTTAACTAATTCATTATCACTTAAATCGGATATACTTTCAACATTATCAAATAATTGTGTACTATCGGATGTTGGCGTATGTGGTTCTGGTAAATTTTTTTCTAAAAATTCATTGTCAATTCTACTCCTTAACTTCACTAAAATCATTCCAATCTATTTTAGTTTTTTGTGTTTCTGATACTTTTATATCGTATTTACATAATCTGTAAAAAGGACAAGCTGCACAATTATCTACCTTTTTAGGCATTAATTTATTATTTCTTATATTGTTAAGAATACTTTCCATTGCTATCAACATTGGTTCTATCTTAGAATATTTGTAATCAATTTTAAAATTTAATATCTCTTGATTATTTTTATTTTCATATAAAATAAAACCTTCTTTTATACCTGTCATAAACATATATAAATTAATCTGTTTTACATGATCTGGTTTTGGTTTCTTTAGTTTAGAGGCAGAAATCCCGTTTATAGATTTTAATTCTACAATATACTCTTTATTATTTAGTTCGATTATAGCATCTGCTTTACCTTTTATTCGATAAGCGTCATTTTTTAGTGTCCTCTCAGATTCAACTAAAATTCCCATATCTTCAAAGTATTTCTGGTATCTTTCATGAACATCCTCGCCATTAGCAAATATTCTAGATAATTTTGCACCGCTTACGGCATCTTTAAACATCTCTTTAAATTTTTTAGTTTTTGATTCAGCTAAAATATTATCTTTAAAATTTTCCATTAAAAATCTATACTGTTTTTTTCTTAGGCATCCTAAACGATTAAATTCTGATGGATGAAAGTAAAAAGGTTCGCTGCGATACACATCATTCTTTTTTTCTTGATTTTTATATAAAAAACTATCAATCATTCTAGGTAAATCAATACTCTTATTTTCTTCTTCAATTAATTTTGAAAAAATACTATCACCTACCAAGACAATAAAAACTAATATTGTCGTATTTAAATTCATATATAATATTATTTGTATTATAAGGAATAAAAAGGGCACTATATTTATGTTTAAAGTATTCTATATCTTCTGTTAATTCCTTATAATAAATACAAGGAGTAAATCCTATAAAAGTATCTTTAAATAATGACTCTAATTGCAATATATGTAACATGTCTAAAAATCTGAAGCGCTTTTTAATTTTATCTATTTTCATGTAACTTGATGTTTGAATAAATGTGTGCATTAAATCATTCCTTAAATTCATCTTTTATAATAGCCCAAAAATCTTCGCTTTTACTTACGATGTATTTATCATGCCCTATCTCTATTTCCATTAAAGGCATTTTATTTTGAAATACAGCCTCTTTATTTACTTTATCTAATATAGACTTTTTTAAAGAATAAGACTTTTTATCTGTTGTTTTACATTCTATTTTAAAGATTGAGGTGTCAACATCCGCTTTATCAAAGACAGATGTTGCACCGCTATTAACTGTTAGTCTGCCATTAATTCTCTTCTTTAGATTCTTCTCCTGTATTTGGGACTTTCTTTTCTTCTGATTCATTTCGCACTTCCTTTATAATCTTTTGCATAAAATCTTTGTATATTTCAGGATTTTCATAAATATAATCTACAAAATCTTGTTTACCTTGAAATTTTTTATCTCCATAATAAAACCATGCTCCAGCACTTTTAACAAGTCCAATATGTTTAGCTTGAGAAACTACAAAATTAGTGGATTCACAATATCCAGGCGGAAACGCCTCATCATACCCAATATACATAGTCCAATACCCATATTTACCAGGAATAGAGACCTTATTTTTATCTGTTTTAGCTCTTATTTCAACATATCGTTTATCTTTTGTTTTTGTGTCTTTTTGTGTTTTACCCCGTGTAAGTTCTATACGCATTGAAGTAAAGTACTTCATTCCCATTCCACCAGGTGTAGTCGTAGGATTATATTTTTCCATTGTTAAACGCATCTGATTAATACATAATACAAGCGGCTGCCTTTCACTAGATGTTATAACGCTATTCCATACTCTAACAGCTTTATTCATCATTCTTGCTTTTAAGGCGACTTGAGCTTCTTCTGATGAAGCTTCTATCTCTTGTTTAGGAACGATACCTTCAATAGAATCTAATACAATTATATCCATCGCATCACTTTGAATCAATTCTTTAATAAAATCAATACTTAATTCCCCATATTCCGGTCGATAAACAACTAAATCCTCTGTATTAACGCCTTGTTTTTTAGCCCATTCAAAATCAAATGTTTTTTCAGCGTCTACAAAAGCACAGCTTAGACCTGCTTTTTGATTCACTGCAATTGCTTTTAGAGCTAACAAGGTTTTACCTACCGATTCTTTTCCATATAGTTCAACAATTCTACTAGAAGGATAACCGCCCCCTGTTATAATATCTAAGGTATCAACCCCCGTAGGAAGTCTACGGGGTATTGGTATATCAGAAGCTCGTTTAAGATTATATTTTGAAAACTTTTTTAGGATACCACTAATATCGTTCATTTAAATCCTCCGTTAAAGTTCCCGATTATCGTTATTAAATTGAGGTGGCACTTCTCCTTCTTCAGCTTCATCATTATCTTTTTCTTCCATCTTTTTAGATAATCTATTTATCGCTTCTTTTTCTTCTTTTTCCCAATGTTCCATCATTTTCTCTTCGACTTTCTCGGGCGAATACTCATCAATATCAAAAAATTCGCATACTAACTTTTTATCTTCGTCAGACAACTCTTGATTTTTCATTGTCACTGTAACAGCCGTTCTTGTTTCTTTACCTTGACCGCTCTTCCACATTTTAATATCTGTATATGTCAAATAATCAGAAGGATCATCGCCAACATCGTCTTTAATATCGTCAAGTCGTTCATCAATATCTCTCATAACTTTCTCGGATACAAGAAGATAACCTACTGATGTTTCATATTCTGTAACTTTCCCTTGTTTATTAACATATTTATAAGGTCTAACTAGTACGGGAAGAATAAATTTATTTGATATTCTTTTTAGTTTTTTACCGCTACTATAAAAATCCATACAATGAGGACATTCGCCTTCATGTTTTATACAAAAATCCCACACTCTTCTTGTATTAGCCATATATTCCTTATCATCTACATCTGTGCTATTCCATAAACTATGTGTCTTAATAAGTCCTACATTTGACAAAATCCTAACCATAATTTTATCTGAACCTGTACTTGTATTAGGAATAAAAAGCTCATTTTTTCGATTCTTTTCTCTTTCTTTTCTCTCTTCGTTTACCTTCTCAAGTCCTTTGTTCAATCCTCTAAGCATACTTTTTTCACATCCTCAATTTAAATTATTTTTGATTTCATTTAAGATTTTCATTAATTTTTCTTCGACAAATTCTTCTCCTTCTTTATAAGCTGCTTCTTTATCTTTAACATCCTTAATATTAAGTCTAACTTCGCATCTAATAGGTTCATATGCTTTAACCTGTTTTGTAAATCCCGCACCTACTTCTACATCATACATTTTACTCATCTTCATCCTCCTCTTCATTTTCAAATTCCATATTATTTTCCATATCAAATAGCAATAATTGCCCTTTTAAACCGCTATATATTGTAAATGGCAACTGTATCCCTTTCATAATAAGAATTAAAAACCACAAATTAAACCAATCTATAGGTATTGAAATTTCCATAGATTTTAAAACCATATCTAATAAAGGTGCAAATATAACTGCCGCTAATCCTGAGAACATAATAAATATTAAAATTTCATAAGCTACATCAATAAAATAATCTGCTGTTAAATCTAGTTTGTTGTATTCTCTAGTTTCTTGTCTGTCATCTCTTCTAATTTTGTCCACCCCTTTTCTTTATCTTCATCTTCTACTGTAAAAAATGATGACACTTTGTTATCTCCATAACCGATCTCAAACGAAAGACTTATTTCATATTTCATATGTTTCCTCCTTTTTGATTTTCAACTGTATTATACCATATTTTTTGAGGTAAGTCAATAAACATCAAGTAAAGATATTGTAACGATTAAGTAAACTATAATGGTGGAGATGGTGAGATTTGCACTCACGTCCAGATACATGATCCATAATTATCTACATGAATAGACTGCTTTAATATTTTATATTAGAACAAAACAGCCAAAATTTCTAATATAATGTATATTTTCTAAATTTAATTTTTGAGTAAAATATACAAAATGTCAAAAATGATCTAATCCTTCTCTTCCACAATTTATTAGAATCCTCGTGGTACGAGTATATTTATGCTGCTAAAGAATATGTGTCAAATAAATTTATAGATTTAACGTTTCTCAACGTCATGCAAATTACTTCTCTATATATCTGTCGAACCTAATTCATCCCCAAATGGTTGCGGAGGGTAGAGTCGAACTACCTACCTTCAGCTTATGAGGCTGACAAGCTACCGTTGCTCTACTCCGCAAATTAATGGCGTACTCAAAAGGATTTGAACCTTTAACCCTCTGATTAACAGTCAGAAGCTCTGCCAATTGAGCTATGAGTACATTAATGGAAGGGATATAAGGAATCGAACCTTAAACCTTCGGAGTCAAATTCCGATGCTCTACCAATTGAACTATATCCCCTTAGCTATCTTCCGCTTTTCGTGCTTCCACTTCAAAACTTATATTATAGTATGCATCAAAATAATTCATATTTTGAGATAAATTCGTTAAGTACTCAGCCAAATACAACAAATAAAATAAAAAAGGAGATATAAACCTTTGTTGTCTAACATGTTCAAATTCATGTTTATATATTCTATCTGTCATTTCATCTTTATAGAATATGATAGGTGCTATAGCACAGGCGGCAAATTTCTCTGGGATAAAATTAACTTTTATTTTTATTGGTTTAATAAAAACAATAGCCCACCATATTACAAAAAAACCTAATATAAACATAGTACTGTCTCCTTTATTAGACGGAAAAAATACCCTCTATATGACGATAATTTTTAGTTTATCTTTAAACATATAGAGGGGCATAAAGACATTCATAAAAGTTGCCTTTAAGACATAGCAACTCCTCCACGGAGAAGCGACTTGAATGTCCATCTTCATACATATTATACCATAAATCTATTAATTTGTCAAGCGTATGAATGTAACAATTGTGTAAATTATTTCTTTTTCAAGGGTTCAGATAAAGGAGTATATAAAAAATCTGAGGGTTTAAATTGCCTTAAGTAAGGAAATTTTCTCCACTCATCTAATACAAATTTGTACATCCAGTGTTTATTTCTATTTGTAAACCCTTTACCTTTTTTATACTTTAAAAGTCCTAAATGTAGCCCTTCAAATTGTTCCCATAAGTAGAGTCTCGTATATTTTATTGCAGGATTTTTCCCTGAATAAGGTAATAATATAGGTGTTTCAGGAATAACTTCTTTCTTGATCCATGACCTTAAAGTTTGAATATTAATGTTCAAAAATTCAGATACATGGGATATATTATAACAGTATCTTATATACGGATCATCTTCTGTACCTAAATCATATAATTGGGGCATATTTACATATGTATTTTTTATTCTACCCATAAAATCATCTCCATTTTAGGGCTTTCATATTAATTTTACTAACATCTAATCCCATAGAATAATAAACGCTACGTCTTTTAAAATACATTTTTTTAAATATAGGTTCATCATCAACAAAGTCATAAATATCTGCCCCTTTTTTACCTTCTTTTGCCCTTGTTAATCTACCAATGGACTGTACAATACCTACTTTATTATTTCCCCCTATAGGTGTTGCATAAATGAGAGTATCTAAAAGTGGCAAATCTAACCCCTCTTTTGCTACACCGTAAGTTGCTAGTACAAAATCTGCATTTTTAGCCTTATCTCTTTCTTCTTGTGGGGTAGAACCTATTAATAATACAACTTCTTTTTTAGGGTACTCTTTCGATAGTATTCTATGAAATAATTTAGCATGAGCTACACGTGCTGTTAAAAGTAAAAATTTTCTATCATTATCGGCCATTGTTCTTGTAGCATTTAGAATTATTTTATTTCTCTTCTTATCTTTTGTCATACGTGTCATCAATTGCGCTAAATTAGTATTTCTATTATTAAAAAATCCATGAGCATGATCAACCCACTTTGTATTACACTCCCATATTTTTGGCTTTATTTCTTGTTCCATATTAATTTTAGATGAATCACCAATTGTGAATTTAAACACAAAGTCTAAATTATCATTTCTAAAAGCAGTTGCTGTAAATCCTAACCTCATTCTTGCCGGAAAATAAGAAATAGCTCTATTAAAAGTTTCAGCACTAAAATTATGAGCCTCATCAACAATAACGATATCAAAATCCTTGAAAAATTCAGATTGAACTAGTTGTTTAAATTTCTTTTTATGATACGGTTGAATACTTTGTACTGTTGCAATAACTACATCGTATTGATTACCTATTTGCATTTTTCCGTCACCTAGTATGCCTACTTTAGCGTTAGAAAACTTTTCAAGTTCTCTCTTCCATTGATATTGTAAATTTTTTTTATTAACGAATACCAAAGTCCTTCTTTTAAAATAGCAAATAGCCCCTATAGCTGTTACAGTTTTACCGCTACCTGTAGGCATCTCTATAATTCTGTTTCCTTTAGAATCAATTAATATCTCTAATGCCTCTTGTTGATTTTCTTTTAAGGAATACCCATCATTAAATTCTAAATAATCTCGTGGATTTTCCCATATTGTATTATCAACTATATCATCCATAGGTATAGCAGGGTGTCTATATAATCTAGGTACTTCTATATATTTACTTGTTTCATTATAAAATCTCAGAGTCTTTTTTATATCTTTAGTTGAACGATTCATTTTTTGTGCATTTATATAATCAGGGTTTAAAACAGTCAAATCGTTTTTAACATATTTTTCAAAATCTTTTGGTAATTTTAAAGTTTCGGCGTAATACATTCCTTCCTCCAATCTATATATGATAATATATTTAAAGTATCTTTTGTACTTAAATCCCCAAAATCTTTCTTGTTTTTAGGATATTGTAGAACTTTTAAATCTGAATATTCTAATAAAGATTTTCCTATTTTTAAGGTTGCTAATTTACCCCAATTTTTTACTCTATCATAGTCATTATCTAAAGCTAGTATAATTGAAGTCGCATATTTATTTATCATTTTTCTTTGTTTTAAACTCATTTTAGTGCCCATAAGACCTACCACATT
>JAGYMU010000056.1 GCA_018399995.1 Halanaerobiales bacterium
ATTAATTCGTGTTACTCTAACAACAAGTGCAACTGCCCGTCGCACATACAAAACCCCCTATTATTAAGGGGGTAATTATAGCTTTTTAACTGCTTTTATTGTTATTAATATCTTTCTCATTTTCAGTATCTACATCCTGAAATTGATCATTTTCATTTCCAAGTTCTTCGTCTTGATCATCTTCTTTTAAATCATATGCTACATCTTGTTGATCATCATCTGAACTTTTTTTATTTCTTTTACTAAAAAAACCTCTCTTTTCTTTCTGATTTTCTTTGACTTCTTTATCAGGTTCACCATTAGTTTGATCTAAAGTTTTATTGTATTTGACTTTTTGAGTTTCTTCCCTAAGATCATTCAATTTTTGCTGTATCTCTTCCTTTTCCAATCTTAGTTTCTTATTTTCCCTTTTGAGCTGAAACTGTTTAAAGTAGCTGAAAATACCAATCACAAGTGCTCCAAAAATAATCGATGCAAGCACAACAACAGCAAGTGAGATTTCAAAATTCCAAATTAAAATATTTAAGGCTACAATAGTAGCATTTTGGAGAGCAAATATCGCAACTATTATGGCAAATATCAATCCAAAAATAATAGTTCCCTGCATATTTAAAACCCCTTTCTATTTTTTATTAACTAACCTGTTGGTCCAGGTTACAAGCAGGGGGCTGGCTATAAAAATTGAAGAATAAGTACCAGCAAACATACCTATAAATAATGCAAGCATAAATACTTTAATGGAAGCCCCACCGAATAAATATATCGCTAATATAGTTATGAGTGTTGTTAAGGAAGTATTTATTGATCTCGGTAATGTATCAATGACAGCCTGATTGGCCAACTTTTCAAACGGTGTTTTATGCATTAACTTCATATTTTCTCTTATTCTATCAAAAATTACTATAGTGTCATTTATAGAATAACCTATTATGGTTAATAAAGCAGCAACAAAGGGCGTATTTATTTCTCTACCCAAAATTGCAAATATACCAATTGTAATTAACACATCATGCAATAAGGTTATAATGGAAACAATTGCAAATCTAAATTCAAACCTAACACTTATATACAGTACAATGGCCACTGAGGCAATCAACAATGCCAGCAGGGCTCTTGTTCTTAACTCCTGACCTATTATCGGGTATACGGTCTGAGTTCTCAACATCTCTGTGGAAGGATAGTTATTTTTTAGACCCTCCTCTATATCATTAATCTGTGGTGGAGTTAGTTCTTTAGTTCGAATAATAGTACCGTGAAAATCAAGTGTGTCAGATTGTTGAACTTTACTATCGCTCGTTATATTAATATCCTGTAAAATATTTCTTACCTCTTCATTAGTTACACTCTGGTCAAATTTAAATTCTAAAATAGTACCACCCTGAAAATCGATCCCAAAGTTTAGACCACCCATTGCTAAAAAGAGCAATCCTATTACAATTATTGTTATAGAAAGTGTATACCAGAGTCTTCTTTTGCCCAGTATATCCATTTTCTCTACCTCCTCTGTGCACCAAATGCAGCATCGCTTTGTAGCAAGTTAGAATGAGTAAATAAGTCTATGACATTTCTGGTTATAAAGAAAGCTGTAAACATACTTACTAATACACCTATACCCAAAGTAACTGCGAATCCTCTAACTGTACCACTTGTATAGTAAGCCAAAATTAAAGCGGTTATCAGAGTGGTAACATTAGCGTCAATAATTGTTTTATATGCCCTCTTAAAACCTGCATCGATGGAAGCCCTCAGTGTTTTGCCTGACTTTCTTTCGTCCTTTATTCGTTCAAAAATAATGATATTAGCATCCACGGCCATCCCAATTGAAAGTATCAAACCCGCAATACCGGGTAAAGTTAAGGTGGCCTGTAAACCTGCCAAAGTACCCATCAACAATATTCCATAAATTATTAATACCCCAGCAGCAAGTACACCTGGGAATTTATAATAGAACATCATATAAATGGCAACCAGAATTAAACCAATTGAGCCTGCTATCAGACTCTTTCTAATTGATATTTCACCTAAAGTGGGTCCTACTGACCTGCTTTCCACTACTTTAACAGGAACTGGTAGTGAACCCTCTCTGATCAAAATCGCATCCTTTTGAGCTGCTTCAACTGTTTCATAACCGGTTATTTGACCTTTTCCAGAAATTGTATCCTGAACAGTCGGGTTTGTTAAAAGTTCATCATCTAAGTAAATACCGATCTTTTGACCAATATATTGACTTGTGATCTCTTCGAACTTATCTGAACCTTCTTTATTCATCTCAAAAGCTACCACAGGTCTTCCATACTGGTCATAATCTGCCTGTGCATCTTTTATATATTCACCTGTCAATAATACCTGTTTAGCAGAATTTCTAAATGTTAATACCGCTGTCCTACCAATAGTTTCGATAGCTTCATTAGGATCATCAATTGCAGGTAGTTCAACTATAATTCTGTCACTACCTTCTCTTTGAATAATCGGTTCAGTTAAACCAAGTTGATTTACACGTCTTTCAATAACACTTACTATACCTGTCATAACCTCGTTATTAATTGCTCTTTCTTCTGTAGGTTGAGCCTGTAAAACAATATGGGACCCACCTTGTAAATCAAGGCCGAGATTTATATTATAATAAGAATATAAAAATACCGCAAAAGCAATTATAGCTATGATGAAAATAAGTTTATAAATTCTTTTTCTTTTATATCTCATAGAACTTTTCCTCCCGTTTCTCAACAATTATAAAATATTATAAGTCTTCATAATCTACATGTTCTATTACCCTCATTTTATTAATAGGCCAATATACCCAAAAAGCAAGACCAGATATACTGTCATAGGAAACGAACCCGACATAACCAGGATATCTACTGTCAGCACTGTGATTGCGATTATCACCCATAACAAACACAGAGTTATCAGGCACCTGATATGGGCCAAAGTTACCTATCATCTCTTCATTTATAAAATTCTCTTCCAGAGGTTGGCCGTTTACATAGGTTACCCCATCTTTAATATAAATGGTATCTTTTGGTAGACCTATAATACGTTTAATATATTTTTTATTAGGAGCTCCCTGAGGAGTAAAAACAACAACTTCTCCTCTCTGGGGTTCTCTAAATCTATAAATAAATTTATTGACAAATAACCTCTCCCCATCATGAAGATTAGGCTCCATAGACTTACCATCAACCACAAAGGATTGGGCAACAAATGTAATTATGAAAAATGCTAAAATACCTGCAATAACAACAGATTGCAGGATTTCTTTTACATCTCCGCTATCCAATTTTAGTCACTCCCAATATTTTAAATCTTATTTTTCTGATTCTTCTTCGGTTTCTTTTACCTCTTCTTTTTTAGACTCATCCATTCTCGCAATAGCCTTTTGCACAACATCTACATCAACATCAGAAGAAATTCTTAATCTAATATTATTTTCCTTAAGTTTAACTATTTTACCTCTTAATCCACCTATAGTAACTATCCTATCTCCTACTTTTAAATTTTTCAACATATTACTGTGTTCTTTTTGTTGTTTTCTTTGTGGTCTTATTAAGAAAAACCAAAATACACCGAAAATTAAGACCCATGGTAAAATTGCGTAAATATATTCCATTTTTGAACCTCCTTGTTTTTTCTTATTTTTTTTTTACTCTCTAATAATTTCAATACTGGACTAAAATATCCTTTAAATTTTTATAAATTAAATAGTTATTTAGGTTGTGTTACAGATATCTTTGATAAAATTTTTCTCTAAAAGACAAAAAATTATTATTGTCAATAGAATCTCTAATTCGCTGCATTAGATTTATAAAAAAGTACAGATTATGGTAAGTGGTTAACCTGATTCCCAAAATTTCTTTTCTTTTCAGCAAATGTCTAATATATGCCCGGGAATAATTTTGACAAACCTGACAATTACAATTTGGATCCGGGGCTTTAAAATCATCTTTGTAAGTTGCATTTCTGATGGTTATTCTACCTTCAGATGTATAAATAGAACCATGTCGGGCAATCCTGGTTGGCATTACACAATCAAACATATCAATACCTCTCATAACTCCCTCTATCAAATCTTGGGGAGTCCCCACTCCCATCAAATACCTCGGTTTGTCAGATGGCATCTGTCTGGCGGTATAATCTAGTGTCTTCAACATATCCTTTTTTGCTTCACCAACACTTAATCCTCCGATTGCATACCCCGGAAAATTAATCTCTACCATCTTTTGAATGCTCTTTTCTCTTAAATCTCGAAAAACCCCACCCTGAATAATACCAAAAAGACTTTGTTTGTTGTTGTCCATTGCTTCTTTCGAACGTTCAGCCCATCGGATTGTACGTTCAAGTGATTTTTTTACATAATTATAATTATTTGGTTCGGGAGGACATTCATCAAAAGCCATAACTATATCAGAACCAAGAGCATTCTGTATCTCGATTGACTTTTCTGGTGAAATAAAATGTCTGGAACCATCAATATGTGATTGGAAGTACACGCCTTCTTCTTTGATTTCACGTAAGTCTGATAGACTAAATACCTGAAATCCTCCACTATCAGTCAGGATTGGTTTGTCCCAATTCATAAATTGATGTAAACCCCCGGCTTTTTTTATTAAATCATGACCCGGCCTTAGATATAAATGATAGGTATTAGCCAAAATTATTTCTGTTTGTATTTCTTTTAGCTCATCAGGTGTCATAGCTTTAACAGTTGCCTGTGTACCAACCGGCATAAAAATGGGGGTATTAATTTCACCATGTGCAGTTTTGATTTTTCCGCGTCTTGCTTCTGTATCTGTATCCACTTTTAAAAGATCAAATTTGAAACCCATTAATCTTTACATCCTCTCTAATATATAAACATAGCATCTCCCAGACTATAAAATCTATATTCTTCATCTACAGCTTTTTGATAAGCCTTGAAGATTTTTTTTCTTCCTGCCAAAGCAGAGACCATCATCAACAAGGTGGATTTAGGTAGATGAAAATTCGTAATTAAAGCATCTATTACTTTAAATTGATAGGGTGGGTAAATAAATATATCGGTCCATCCTTTATATTCAGTAAGTTGACCCCCCTGGGCTGCAGTTTCTAAAGCCCTACTAACAGTAGTCCCTATTGAAATTATACGCCCATCTTTGGCCTTTGTTTCTTTTATTTTTTCTACAACATCTTGGGACACTTCCACATATTCTGCATGCATATCATGTTCTTTGATAATATCAGTCCGCACCGGTCGAAAAGTTCCCAAGCCCACATGTAAGGTAATATATCTAATACTGATTTTTTTATCCTCAATCTTTTTAAGCAACTCAGGAGTAAAGTGCAATCCAGCCGTAGGAGCAGCTACTGAGCCTTCATTTTTTGCATAAACTGTTTGATATCTTTCTGGCTCTTTTAGTTCATTTTTGATATATGGTGGTAAGGGCATCTTGCCTAAATCATCTAATATTTCTGAAAAACTGCCTTGAAATGAAAATTCCATAATCCTACCACCAAAATCTGTATATTCAACAGCTTTTCCCACCAGTTGACCATCGCCGAAACTGACCTCTATACCTTTTTTGACTCTTCTGCCTGGTTTTACTAGTACTTCCCAGCGTTTTTCACTAACTTTGTTTAATAGTAATACCTCTATTTCAGTATTGGTTGGAATCTTTTTACCATATAATCTGGCGGGAATTACCTTACTGTTATTAAGCACAATTAAATCATCTTTATTTATATATTTAGTTATTTGATTAAATATAGTCTCTTTTATTTCTCCAGTTTCTTTATTAAGCAACATAAGACGTGATTCGTCTCTATTTTTAACCGGTTTTTGAGCTATTAACCTCTCAGGTAATTCATAATCAAAATCATCAACTTTCAATTCATTCTTATTCATTGCTATCAAATAAATCTCCTTTTTTACTTTTATTCTCTATGTCCAGATGACTATAAGCAGATGAAGTTGCTACTCTCCCTCTCGGTGTTCTCTGTATAAAACCCATCTGAAGTAAGTATGGTTCATAAACATCCTCAATCGTTTCTGTTTCTTCACTTATAGCGGCTGCCAGTGTATTTAGACCTACTGGCCCTCCATCAAATTTTTCAATAATAACTCTTAATAATTTATGATCAATGCTGTCTAATCCCTTCTCATCTATTTCTAACAGCTTTAAAGCATCATTGACAACCTCAGCCGAGATAATACCTTCTGCTTTAACCTCTGCAAAATCACGGACCCTTTTAAGCAGCCTGTTACTAATCCTAGGAGTGCCTCGCGATCTCATGGCAATTTCTTTAGCACCATTTTTATGTATATCAATATTCAATATTCTAGCAGACCTCTTAACAATACGGGTTAATTCTTGATTATTATAAAATTCAAGCCTGTTAATAACCCCAAATCTATCCCGAAGAGGTGAGCTTATCAGGCCTGCCCGTGTGGTTGCACCAACCATAGTAAATGAATTTAAATCTAATCGAACAGATCTTGCACTTGGTCCCTTACCAATAATTATATCAAGACAGTAATCTTCTAGGGCTGGGTATAAGACCTCTTCAACCATCATATTTAATCTATGTATCTCATCTATGAATAATACGTCATTATCCTGTAAATTAGTTAATATTGAAG
Organism: Halanaerobiales bacterium; assembly: GCA_018399995.1. Classification (GTDB taxonomy): domain Bacteria; phylum Bacillota; class Halanaerobiia; order Halanaerobiales; family M55B127; genus M55B127. The sequence continues at coordinate 6,617 of JAGYMU010000056.1, forward strand.
CTAAGTCTCCTGGTCTCTCAATAGCTGGCCCTGAGGTTTTATGTATATTTACATTCAACTCATTTGCTATTATTGTTGCAAGTGTGGTCTTGCCTAAACCTGGAGGTCCATATAACAAAACATGATCAAGGGCTTCGCCTCTTTTTTTAGCTGCTTTAATAAATATATCGAGTTTTTCTTTTGTTTTTTCCTGGCCTATATAGTATTGTAATTTTTCCGGCCTTAATTTTTTATCAAGCTGGTTTTCATCAAATTTTCTTTCGGGGGATATAATTCTATCCGAATCTTCCATTTAATGTTTATCCCTCCCCAAATAACTCAATACATCTTTGATCTTTTCTTCCAATCCTTTATCGTTATCTAAATCCATAGATTCAACTGCCTGGTCAACCTCTTTTTTACTGTAACCGAGTTGTGTTAAAGCTTCATAAAGATTTTTATCATATTTTTCCATTGATTGACTCTTCTCAATTTGTAACTCAGGCAACATATCCTCTATTTTTGATTTTAATTCCAGAATTAATCTCTGAGCAGTTTTTGGTCCTATTCCAGATACTTCTTTAAGTACTGCAACATTTTCAGTTAAAATTGCATTGATAAACCTATCATAGGAAAGAAAAGACAGAATATTCATAGCAGCACTGGGACCAACCCTGGAAACCGAGAGAAGTATTTTAAACAACTTTTTTTCTTCAAAGGTTTCAAATCCATAAAGCTGCATCGCATCTTCTCTTATATAAGTATAGATAAATAACTCTAGCTTCTTATTAATATCTTTATTACTATAAATACCAGGGATTTGAACCTGGTAACCAACTCCATTTACATCAATAATAATGCTGTCATTTTTATGAAATATTAATTTGCCTTCCAAATAACCTATCATAAAAAATCTCCCCATTTATTTTTATTACTATAACTGTGCCCATGACAGATCGAAATAGCCAGGGCATCTGCTGCATCATCTGGTTTGGGAACTTCAGACAAATTAAGCAGTGTCTTCACCATTTGTTGAACCTGTTTTTTGGAGGCCCTTCCATAACCAACTACAGCTTGTTTGACCTGTAGTGGTGTATATTCAGCGACATTTATTCCCTGCTGGGCACCTGCCAGAAGAATTACTCCTCTCGCCTGACCCACCCTTATAGCAGTCTTAACATTTTTATTAAAAAACAGCTCTTCCACTGCTATCTGACCTGGTTGATATTTGTCTATTAATAAAAGCAGGTCATTATATAACTCTGATAATCTTTCTACATCATTGTTTTTGGGACTTGTAGTTATGATATCATAATCTATTACTTTAAAAGAATTACCCTTCTTTTTGATTACACCATAACCTGTGGTAGCCAATCCAGGATCTATACCTAAAATTAGCAAATAATCACCTCTTTAAACAAAAAAAATATATTAATAAAGTAACAAATGACACCGTAAAACCAGTGTCATTAAATGAGTAGTCAATTAATGTTATTCCTCATTCTCTATCTCCTTCATGACATCACCTGGTATATCAAAATTAGAGTAAACTTCCTGAATATCATCATGATCCTCTAAATCTTCCATCAGTCTTATCATTTTTTTAGCATCTGATGTATCTAATTCAATCACATTATTAGGAACCATCGCTAAATCAGCTTCTATAAATTCAAATCCCTTTTCTTTTAATTTCTTCTGAACATCATGAAACTTTTTGGTTTCCGTATAAACTGTAACAAGATTATCTTCAGTTTCAATATCTTCTGCTCCAGCTTCAATCGCTTCCATCATTACTTCTTCTTCATTTAAATCAGTTGAATCAAGATTGATGATAATCTGGCCTTTTCGGTCAAACATCCACGCTACACAGCCTTCTTCTCCCAAATTACCTGAATGTTCGGATAGTAGATGTCTAATTTCCGAAGCGGTTCTATTCCTGTTATCACTCATTATATCCAAATAGAGGGCAACCCCACCTGGTCCATAACCTTCATATGAAAATTCTTTATAATCAACACCTTCCAATTCTCCAGTGCCTCTTTTTATTGCCCTTTCAATGTTTTCTTTGGGCATGTCATTATCCTTGGCCTTATCAATAGCAAAAGCTAAATCTGCATTCATTTCTGGATCTCCTCCACCATTTCGGGCAGCAACAGTAATTTTTTTAGACAATTTAGAAAAAAGTTTACCTCTTTTCTTATCCTGTTTTTGTTTTCTGTGCTTGATATTAGCCCACTTGGAATGTCCGGCCATAATATTACCTCCTAAAACTTTACTCTGCTTTTTATTTTAACATAACTACGTATTATTTTCAATTTAGCAGACAAAAAAAGAAACATATGTTTGATATAAGAGCAGTACTGTAAGCCGGGTTCTGTATCAGATAATCATCTATCTAGGATAACAATTACTTGTTATCTCAAGCGTCCAACCCGGAGAAAAAGCGGGCTACTTTATCTTCTCCCTATTTGGACTTACTTTAGATGGGGTTTACCAAACTATTCAGTCACCTGAATATTGGTGAGCTCTTACCTCACCTTTTCACCCTTACCATTTAATGGCGGTATATTTTCTGTGGCACTTTCCTGGGAGTTACCTCCACTGGTAGTTAGCCAGCATCCTACCCTGTAAAGCCCGGACTTTCCTCGTTAGAATAAACTCTAACGCGATTATCTGTACTGCTCTTATTTTACTTTAGCATTAACAGTATAGCAAGCATTTATAGTTTAGTCAAGTTAGTGATAACCTGGTTTATTTTCAAATAAAACTCTTCAATTTCCATTAAATCTTTCTGCATACTTAACTATATTTTTCTATCCATGTGTTCTCCAAACTGTTAATATCTTCATAACTTTGTTGTATAATATTTGACATAGAAACCTCACTCCTTTGTTTAGGTTATGAGGTCTCTATTCTTTTTTTATCTAAAATCCCTGCTTCCTACAGAAACTTTAAACAATCTTTAACACTGCTTATCTCAAGTGACTTTAAAATTTCATAAAAGATCTTTTTTATTTTTAGACATTATAATCACAATTTCTGGACCACGACTCATATCAAATTAATATCCTAACTAAGTCAAGTATATTTTAAAAGAAAATTTTAATAATAACTCCAAGGATTAGTTTTAATCTTAGATTTTATGATTTCAATTTCAAGCCGATCTTTATTTTTTGCTTTTTGTAAATACTCAAAAGCTAAATCCTTAAAGATTATTTCAGTTTCAAAATGACCGGCATCAATCAGATTTAAATCTAATTCTTCTGCCAGCTGAGCCTCATGGTACTTGACATCACCTGTTATATAGAGATCTGCTCCTTTGGCTTTAGATAAGCTTATATAATCTGCACCTGCCCCACTACATAAAGCTACTTTCTGAATTTCATCATCCATATTTCCTCTGACTTTCAGTTTTTTAATATCCAAGATATCTTTAATTTTTTCACAGTATTTTTCTAAATTTATTTTTCTTTGTAAAAAACCTATTCTCCCCATACCTCTATACTTTGATTGTTGGGGTAATCGATATAGATCATAAGCAACTTCTTCATAGGGGTGAACCTTTAACATTGCCTTTATAACATTGTCGATCTTGTTTTCAAAAACAACTGTTTCTATCTTGACTTCTTTAACTTTTTCTAAATTACCTTTTTTACCTGTATAGGGATCGGTATTTTCTCCCGGTAAAAAAGTCCCTTCACCTTGAATGGAAAAAGATGTATTACTATAATCACCAATATGTCCAGCACCTTTTTTAAAGAGAGTCTTTTTGATTTCTTCACTGTATTTAATAGGAACATAAACAGCCAATTTATATAACTTTGTTTCTTTTTGGAGGGAAAGTATTTCTGTATTGGTTATATTAAGCTTTTCAGCTAATAGATCATTTAACCCTCCCTTTGCCATATCCATGTTGGTATGAGTTGAATATATAGCAATATTATTTTTGATGGCTTTTATTATAATCCTGCCTTTAGCAGTCTGAGTATGTATATTATTTAGACCATTAAAAATCAACGGATGATGACTTATGATAAGATCAATATCTGCTTGAATTGCCTCTTTTAATACTTTTTCATTAATATCGAGAGTGACCATTACTCTCTTAATCTCACTTTTATAATTTCCCACCTGTAATCCCACATTATCCCACTCCATAGCATCACTATGGGGGGCTAGTTTAGCTAATGTTGAAATTAACTTTTGTAAATTATACATTTATATACACCCCTACTTATTTTTTAATAATTAAATCAAAAAAACCCTGTTCGGTTTAAAGAACAAGGTTTAATTACTTTGGTGGGCCTACTAGGATTCGAACCTAGGACTAACCGGTTATGAGCCGGTTGCTCTGACCAGCTGAGCTATAGGCCCTTTTATATTAAGCTTTTATGCCTATTTATTAACACAAAAGTAATTATATGATAGAAAACTCGGAAGGTCAAAGTAGTATATGACCTCTAATCGCGATTTTAGATAAATTATCTTATAATTGCTCCTAAATATTCTCTATTACTCTTATATACTACTTAACTTAAATAATCTTTTAATTTTTTACTACGACTTGGATGTCTAAGTTTTCTTAGGGCCTTTGCTTCTATCTGTCTTATTCTTTCCCTTGTTACACCAAATTCTTTGCCCACTTCTTCTAAAGTTCTCGGCCTTCCATCCTCTATTCCAAACCTAAGTTCCAGAACTCTTTTTTCTCTATCTGTCAATGTATCTAATACATTGTCCAGCTGATCCCTAA
>JAGYMU010000057.1 GCA_018399995.1 Halanaerobiales bacterium
ATTAGCTTTTCAGCATATTGATATTTTTTGATAACTATGATATATTGATAATACAAAAATAGAAAGTTCCTAAGAACGAAAAAGGTTAACTTCATTGAAAGATGGAGGTCACAAAGCTGAAGGGACCTAAGATCAGAAATGATTATGGTCGCCCGGCTGCCGAAGCAGGAACAGGATTCAACTTTTGTCTCTTGTTCAATGCAAGGGGCATTTTTATTTATTCTGTTCCTCCAGTAGGGTAAATCCATTGAGAGGTGGAGACACAAAACCACGGGTCTGGGTGAATAATCCTGATAGCCGGGTTACAAAGGAGGGAAAAAATGTTAAAAAGATCAATGGTAATATTAATGGTGGTTATATTATTAATTTCCTTTTCAGCAGTGGTCTTAGCAGAAGAAAATTTAGCAGAGAAGGCAAAAGCAGATATCGAGATTAACATCTATAGAGGTAGTGGGGAAATACTTTTTGTAGCTGCTACAAATGCAGCTGAACCAAATGAAAACGCAGCTGAACAGGCAAGAGACCATCCGAAAAATCCAATTGTTGTAGCAGGAAATTAATATATGTAATTTTTTTTAGTACTTATACTCAAATCACATCACAATCAAGAAAAGAATCTTGTGATTTGAGTATAAGTGTTTTTTTTAGATATCATGATTTCTTTGTTGGTATATTTTTTCTGCTTTAAAAAATGCATCTACAACATCTGGACAGAACTGCTTGCCTTTTTCTGATTTAATCTCAGCTAAGGCAGCCTCACGGGTTAAAGCTTTTTGATAAGGACGTTCATAGATCATGGCGTCATAAGCATCAACAACACTCAGAATTCTTGCCTCTATTAATATTTGATTTCCTTTAAGTCCCTGGGGATAGCCTTCTCCATTATAACGTTCATGGTGTTGATAAATTATCTCGGCTATTTTATCAAAGTATTCGGTACTAAAGTTGTCTAATATGATTTCTTTACCCCACTCTGTATGTTTTTTCATTATTTTCCATTCTTCTTTAGTTAATTTTGCAGGCTTTTGTAATAATGTGGCGGGAACTTTAACCTTTCCTATATCATGTAGAAAAGATGCAAAACCTAAGTTAAATATCCTTTTTTCTTCAAGGCCCATCTCTTCAGCAGTTAATCTGCTTAATTTTTGCAGTCTATTACAGTGTTGATTAGTTTCATGATCTGTTTCTGCAATTTTATTATTTAAAGCAAGTAGTTCATTTATTCGTTTTTGTTCACTGGCAAAGATAGGATTTGAGGTTATATATAAGAGTGTTACCTCTGTTAGTGTTTTAAAGTATTTTTCTTCTTTTCCGCATCTAGCGGTTATGGAATCACCTGCATTTAATATTTTTTCACCTTCTGCATATGAGATTTTTCCATCCAATATATAGAACAATTCAAAATTACCGGGTTTCCCCCCTCGAATTTGTAAGCTCTTTTCTGCAATTATATTTTGTTTTATTATTTCCAGATTATTATTTTTAGCAATTAAATAGAGTTGAGTCGATGTCTTTTTGACATTATTGAGATATTCACCACTTTTATTAATCATTATATTATTAGAGTTAATATTAAATTTGGAGGCTAAATGATTACAATTATTCTCATCTAATTTATCGACTAGTTTAGATAATAACTGATCAAAATTATCACCATCGCGGGGCCATTCAACTTCCGATTTTTTTATTTTTAAAACAATGTTTTTATCCACAAATATATCTGATATGTTTGTATATTTATTAAGAACTTTTTTAAAAAATTTTTGTCTTTCAGTTCCACTACCTGGAGCAAATATTATTATCTTATCTTTCTCGAAATTAAATAAGCTGACTTTTTTGGGCTTGTTTTCAATAATAAAGCTTAATATCTTCTTGCTAATATCCAGATAAGTTGAATAATTAGTTTCAATATCGTCAAATTCAAAAGAAAATAGGGTTAAACTAAAAGAACTTTCCTCATTCTTATTTTTATTAATTATATGCTTTACTTTTTCATATAAGCTGTACATGTTATTAATAGATGTTTCTATATTTTTAGGGCTATTATTTGTATTCATTAGTTATTATCTCCCTTGAATTAATTATTTTGAATTATCTAATAAGGTTGATGAAAGCAGTTTTTATCAACATTATTATATAATATTTTATACAATAGAACAAATGATTATTATAATAAATCTGATTTTATTAGATTTATTTAAAGGAAAAATGAACTAATACAAGAATGATATAATTATATTTATTAGTAATTGTGAATTTTTATTTGTCAAAATCAGGAAAGTTATGGTAAAAATTATATTTTTAATTTTCACGGATAGGTAGTTAATAAATTTAATAGCAAATTTAAGGGGGTTTCTAAATGAAGTCAATGGGTAAAATGCTGCTAAAAAATCAAGGATTTTCTGAAATAGTTATTGGAAATACTGCTCTGGTCAGGGCTATGATTGAATCAAAAACACGTGTCATTACTTCATATCCGGGTTCACCTATGCCGGAAACAGCTGAAGCAATAAAAAGTATTAAAAAAGAAAATAGACCCTTCTATTTTGAATTTTCTACAAATGAAAAAGTGGCAACCGAAATTGCCTTTGGTGCAGCTATCAATGGTCATCTATCTACGGTATTTTTCAAAAGTGTGGGTCTGAATGTCGCAGCTGATAGTTTTGTTCAACTGCCATTAATGAAAATAAAAGGTGGAATGGTCGTTGTAGTTGGGGATGATCCTGGTGCAAATTCATCTCAGAATGAACAGGACAATAGACATTATGCCCATCTATCTTATATGCCTGTGTTTGAGCCCTCTGATCCACAGGAAGTGTATGAATATTATAAAATAGCAGCCGAACAGTCGCAAAAAAGAGAAATGCCTGTTTTATTAAGATTAAGTACCCATGTTTGTCATGCTAAACAGAAGGTTCATTTTAAGGCTTATAAAGAAATTACTTTTGACAATTCACCTAAATTTTTTAGCCATTCAGAAAACCATATACCTATTACTTCAAAGGTGTTTCCTATGAAGAAAAGGGCTTTAAATCGGCTAGAAAAATTGAAGGATTACGCAAATCAAACAAATTTAAATCAACTTGTTGATAATGGAAATAAGGATAAAGGTGTTATTACAGCGGGATTACCATACTTATCATTAAGAGATGTACTAGAGGATATTGAAAATCCTCCTGATATACTAAAACTGGGTGTAGTATATCCCCTGCCCGAACGACCCATAAAAAAATTTTTGCAAGAACATAAAGAGATTAAAATACTGGAAGAGCTTGATAATGTATTGGAAAAAGAAATAAAAGTGATAGCATTTGATAATAATATCAAGACTAAAATTATCGGTAAGCAGGATCTTGAAGACTGGGTTAATGAATACACCCCTTATAAGGTTAAAAAAGTTATGCAAAAAACCTGGCCGAAAATATTTAAATTAGAACCAGAAGTGGAAAATTTAATGGAAGTTGAAAATAGGCCTGCTCAGTTATGTCCAGGATGTGGACATAGGTCAGCATTTTATGTGATTAAACAGGTTCTTTCAGAAAATGATATAACTGTAGCTGATATTGGCTGTCACACCCTCGGATTTTTACCGCCCTATGAAATGGGTGAGGTATTATTGTCCATGGGACACTCCACTTCAACAGGAACGGGTTTATCTTTATTTAATAAAGAAAGGAAGGTAGTATCCTTTTTGGGGGATTCAACAATGTTCCATGCCGGGCTTCCAGGTATTGTCAATGCAGTTTATAATGATCACAATATAACTTTAATCATCATGGAAAATGGAACAACTGCAATGACAGGTCATCAAAATCACCCCGCCAGCGGTTCTAATTTCAATAAAAAAATTAAACCGGTCAAAATAAGAGAGATTTTAAAAGGTATGGGGGTAGAAAGTATTTATGAAACAGATACTTATGCTCAATCAAAACTGAAAAAAATTATTAAAAAAGCTATTAATGAAGAGGGTTTTAGTGTTGTAATTGCTTCTCATCCCTGTATGCTTAAGTTTACACGAGAAGCAAGAAAAAACAATAATTTTAAAAATAATAAAGTTATCATAGACCAAGATATCTGTGAACAGATACATGAATGTGTTGAAGAATTTGGCTGCCCTTCTTTCAGCATTAAAGAAAATGGGGAAGTTAATGTCAATAAAGATCTATGTATAGGAGATGGTTCTTGTATACAGACCTGTCCTGTTAATGCGATTAACATTAAAAGAACTGAAGGGGGTATAAAATAATGCAAAAAAAGGACAGGCTAAATATATATATAATTGGTGTTGGAGGGCAGGGTATCGGATTATTAAGTGAGGTTTTGATTAGAGCTGCTGATTATGCAGGACTTAATTTAAGGGGGGTTGACACCCACGGTTTAGCGCAAAGAGGTGGAACTGTTCAATCGCATTTACGGTTGGGAGAAGGAATTCACTCCCCGTTAATTCAAAAAAATAAGGCAGACTTAGTAATCTCACTGGAAAGAACAGAGGCCTTAAGGGGTATAAATAATTATCTTAAACATAAGGGAACTATTATCTATTATAATACTTCCTGGCAAACGCTTGATGTAAGATTAAGGAATAAAAAAGAAGTTCAGGCTAAAGATATTATAAAAGCAGCCCAGAAAAAAGAGGCTGAACTGATTGAAGTATATAAAGATGATCTTAAGGAAGCAAGAATGCAAAATGTAGTTGTTTTAGGAGAGATTGCCAAAAGAAAAATGGTCCCTCAAATTAAACGAGAAGATTATTTAAAGGCTATAGATGATTTGATGAAAGGTGAGAAGTTAAAAAATAACATTTCACTTTTTAAGGCTATTTTAGATTAAGGTGAGCATATAATTTTATAAAAAATAGATGAGGGGTAGTTTTATGGGGAAGATATCCAAATTAGAAAAGAAAATTGAAAAAGTAACCTACAGAGCAGAGCTGCTGGAAAACAACCTGGAAGAAATAATAAACTTTACCAATGATTTTAACGAGGTTGCTTTAAAAGATGAGAAAATCTTTTGGCAAAAATTATTTAAGACTGCTATGAAGTTAATCAAAAAAGCTGACTATGGCAGTGTATATAAATATGTGGACAACCGGGTCCATTTTTTAGATAGTGTGGGCCATAATTTAGATTTATTAAAAGAGATTAAAATGGTGGCAGAGGTTTTTCAACACGACCACAGACGCAATAAAGTTATTATAAAAAAAAATATAATGAATATTTCTAAAGACAGGGCAAAATCCAATAATTTTTCTAAACTGTCAAAAGCCAGTCAACCAATTGGAGAATCAATCACCTTTGATCTATATTTCGAAGGGCAGTTGATAGGTGGATTGACTTTGGATATAAAAAAAGGCAGCTCAAAAAGTTTTACTGAACACGACAAAAAAACTCTAAAGTTTTTATTAATTCTAGCCCAGACCTTTTATAAAAAGGATATCGAAGAAAGATTTAAAAAGCAGCAGGCCTATTTAGAGCAGCTTTTTGAGAAGTCAAATATAGCGATTGCTTTACTGGATAATGAGAGTAAAATATTGAAAATAAACAAGCAATTTGAAAACATTTTCGAATATCAAGAAAAAAATGTTAAAGGCCATAATATACATAGTTTGATAACACCTAGAGAAAAATTAGAAGAGGGGCTTAATTATAATCAAAAAATTATGGATGGTCATAATATAAACGTAGAGACAATAAGAAAAAATAAAAGCGGGCGAAGAATATATGTATCTCTACATGCATATCCGATTAAACTAGATAAAGGCCAAATTGGTATGTATGCTTTATATAATGATATAACTGCAATAAAGAAAAGAGAAAATGAGCTAAACAAACAAAGAGCATACTTCCAGCAGCTATTTGATAAGTCTATTACAGCAATTGTCTTATTAAGCAATAACAATAAGGTTATCAGGGCAAATAAAAAGTTTGAAGAATTATTTGGTTATTCAACTGAGGAGATCAAGGGAGAAAATATAGATGATTTGATAGTACCGGAAGAAAAATTTACAGAAGGCAAAAATTATAGCAGTAGGGTTTTAGATAACCAAACTGTAGAGGCTGAATCTATACGGAAAAATAAAAGTGGGGAAAGGATAAATGTATCAATAAATGCCTTTCCAATTTTTTTAGAAGAAGGCCAAATTGGTGTATATGCGATTTATGAGAATATCACCAGACGTAAAGAAGAGGAAAAGCGGATCAAATATCTGTCATTTCATGATCAGTTAACTGGATTATATAATAGGCGTTTTTTTGAAAGTGAAATGGATAGATTGAATAAATCAAGATTATTACCGATCAGTATCATAATGGCAGATATAAATAAATTAAAGGTAGTCAATGATCAATATGGACATACAGAAGGTGACAGATATATCAAAATGATTGCAGAAGCTATCAAAGCAGCAGTTCGTAACGAAGACATACTGGCCAGGGTTGGTGGAGATGAGTTTGCCATTTTATTGCCCAAAACGAGTGGTGTGGAAACCAAAAAAATAATTAAAAGAATAAAAAACAATATTACTAAATCCTGTGAAAAACACTCCTATCCTGTAGGTATATCAGCTGGTTATAGTATCAAAAAAAATTACAAGACAAATATAAAGGATGTTTTTAAAAGAGCAGATTTTATGATGTATAAAACAAAAAAAAGTGATCATGAGTCACCTCAAAAATAATATAATTATATTGTTTTTATGAGCAAATCTACCAACTTACTTTTTTCAAATAATCATACTTCATTTTTCGTATTTGCTATATATGAGTTTCTCATAAATCACTTTTTTTATATACAATATTTAATCAGGAGGCAAATAATGGGAAAGGAAATTTTGCTACAGGCTTTTTACTGGGAAATGTGTACTGATAGTTATAAGAAAAACTTTAAAGAAGAATGTAATCTCTGGAATCTTCTGGCTAAAAGAGCTGCCTCATTGGCTGAAAGTGGATTTACTGCGGTCTGGATTCCTCCTGCAACAAAAGGGAATGCAGGTGATAAAGATACTGGTTATGGGATATATGATCTTTGGGATCTGGGTGAATTTGAACAAAAAGGTAGTAAAAGAACGAAATATGGAACAAAAGAAGAACTAATCAAAGCCCTCGATAAGCTTCATTCACATGGAATAAAAGTATATTTTGATGCTGTATTAAATCATAGATTTGGGGCAGATCAAACCGAAACTGTTCAACTAAAAGATGGTACCGAAGCTGAGGTCTGGACCCAATTTGATTTTCCGGGTAGAAATGGAAAATATAGTCAATATAAACCGGATTGGTCATCATTTGATGGGGTAGACTGGGATGAAAGGACCAAAAAGCTTGGTAAAATTTTATTCTCAGATAAAGATTGGGATTGGTCTTATGGAGAAGATTTTTTAATGGGAGCAGACCTTGATTATAATAATAAAGAAGTTCAAAGAGATGTCCTTAACTGGGGTAAATGGATTATTAATGACCTGGGATTCGATGGTTTTAGAATCGATGCAGCCAAACATATAGACCAGGGATTTTTAAGAACTTTTATAAAAAAGGTTAATGAAAGCAGTTCAAAAGAGGTGTTCTTTGGCGGGGAAGCCTGGATAGAAGAAGAAGATGTATTAATTGATTTTATCAAGCAGATAGATGCAGAACCTTTAAAGGTATTTGATTATCCGCTGCGTTCTAAGTTTGTTGAGATGAAACACAGAAATTTAGACATGAGATCTTTAAAAAATGCCGGGCTTGTCAATAATAAGAATTATCAAGATAGAGTGGTTACCTTTGTAGATACACATGATACGGATCGAGATCAAATTGATGATGATAATATCGAGTCTATATCACATTATAAATATCATGCTTATGCATATATTTTGTTAAGAGATAAGGGGCTTCCTACTATATACTGGAAAGATTATTACACACGGGAAATGTCTGAAAAGTTGGATTTATTAATAAATACCAGACAGAAGTATGCTTTTGGTCGGGGTGTGGAAAGTTCTGCAACCGATCAGGCGACATATTGTTATCTGAGAGAAGATGAAAACCAAGATACAGAGCTTGTGATGCTGCTTACTATAGATGATAGTAATGATATTATTAATAAAGAAATTCAAACTCAAAGCCCCCATACCGAATATTTTGATATTACTGGCCATATTGAGCAATCTGTTAAGACAGATCAAGAGGGCATAGGATGTTTTTCGGTGATCGCTTCTGAAGATAGAGGCTGGTCAGTCTGGGTTAAAAAAGTAATTAGCTGACTTTTATTTGATTAATTTTTTTTTTGGTTATATAATGAAGATGTAGTCACATGAAGCTGAATTCACATTCATGTAAAGGAGAGGATGGGAATGCCCAAAGAGACTTTTTATAATCTATCAGATGTAAAAAAAGAGAGGATATTAGACGCTGCTATCGATGAATTTGCTAAAAACGACTACCATCAGGCTAATGTGACCGGTGTTATCGAAAAATCTGGTATAGCTAGTGGCAGTTTTTATCAATATTTTGATGGAAAGAAAGATTTGTATAAATATCTAATTGGAATTATTTTAAAAAGAAAGTTAAAATACCTAGATAAAGAAGTAATGAATAGTCCGGAACAATTGAACTTTTTTGATTTATTAAGGCAGCTTTATAAAGGTGGGATTCAATTTGCTGAAGAAAATCCTCGCCTGGTTGCTATCGGTAATAATTTTATCAACAGTAAATCTAAGGTATGTATTGATATTAGAGAGAAGCAGAAACCAACGAGCAACCAATACTTTGAGAAACTTATTAAAGATGCTATAAAAAAAGGAGATGTCAAAAAGGATATAGATCCTACTTTTACTGCCAAGTTTTTAACAAGTGTTAACTATGCTTTGAGTGATTTTATTTATGCTGAAAAAGGCTTAAAGGAAAACACTATGGTTATAATTGATGATCTAATAAATGTAATTGAAAACGGTATCAAAAAATAAAGGAGTGGTGGCTGAGATGAGTTTGTTGGAATTAAAAAATGTGAAAAAAATTTATCATCAGGGAACGATAAATGTTCCAGCCTTAAAAGGAGTCGAGCTCAATGTAGAAAAAGGTGAATTCACGACTGTTTTTGGACCTTCCGGCTCTGGAAAAACAACTCTTTTGAATGTGATAGGTTGTCTTGATAAACCCACAGAGGGAGAGATATATTTTACCGGAGATAATATTGCTGATCTCGATAAACGATATTTAGCTGAGATCAGAAGAAAAAACATTGGCTTTGTTTTCCAAAGCTATAATCTTATTCCAGTCCTTACTGCCTATGAAAATGTAGAGTTTGCCATAAGAATATTAAAAAATATTAGCTCAAAGGAGATAAAAAATAGAGTATTTAAGATGCTTGAGCTTGTTGGGCTGAAAGGTCTTGAAAATAGGAAGCCAAATGAATTATCAGGTGGGCAAAAACAGCGAGTTGCAATTGCTAGATCTTTGGTTAAAAAACCTAAGTTAGTTTTGGCAGATGAACCAACTGCTAATCTTGATTCTAAAACCGGTGAAGAGGTATTAAAAATAATGTTAGAAATGAATGAAGAACTAAAAACAACTTTTCTTTTTTCTACACATGATCCTCTGGTTATGGATTATGCACGGCGGAAAATTGAATTAAAGGACGGCCAGATAACCAGGGATGAAAGGAGGGAAGAGAAGGATGTTTTTAATTAAATTATCTTTAAAAAATTTAATGCGTCATAAAAGAAGAACAATGATTACTGCTGCTATTATCGCATGGGCTATTTTCTTTTATATAACCTTTGATTCTTTTTTACTTGGCATGAATGATTTGGTATTTCAAAATATAATAGACTATGAATACGGCCATGTTCAAGTTGCCAACAGCAGTTACTGGGAGGAAAAAGATGAACTGCCTCTCAAAAATTTAATGGTTAATGATGAAGAAATTAATCAAAAATTAACCGAGATAGAAAATTACAAAGCACATGCTCCTCAGATTGATTTTCAGTTAAGGTTAAGTGATGGAATTAATGAAACTCCGGTCATAGGTAAGGGTATTTCGCCACAAGAGACCTTAGATGTATTAAATTATGAGGATTATATTGTTGAGGGGGAGATCTTTAAAGCAGGTGAACGCAAGGCTGTTATTGGAAAAAGACTGGCTGATATTATGAAGTTAGAATTACATGATTATGTGACCCTTTTAACCCGGACCAAAAGTGAAACCTTTAATACAATAGATGCAGAAATAGGTGGTATAATCAATACTCCCAACCCTACTGTAAACCAAAACATAGTATTATTACCTCTTGATGTGGTTCAGGACACATTAAGTGTAGATAATATGGTCACCCATTATATAGTTAGATTGGATGATCAGAACTTTGATCCTCAAATAGTGCAAAAGTTTAATGAAAACCTACAGGTTATGAACAGAAATTTGGGTGTTTACTCCTGGCGGGACTTAGATGAAGTTAGCATTACTCAGGCCAAACAGACCGGCAATAATTTTATCCTATTAATTGTATTGACCATTGCTGCAATAGGGATTATCAATATTGTAATCCTGGCTGCTTTAGAAAGGATGGAAGAAATCGGGATGATGAAGGCTATGGGGTTAAAGGAAAGAGAGATCATTTTAAGTTTTGTGCTCGAATCCACGGGTATTGGAGTTTTGGGAGGAATATTTGGATGTATATTAGGGGCAATTTCAGTATATTTATTCTCATTATATGGATTAGATTTTGCGGTTTTTGTTGACATAGATATGTCTGCTTTCGGGGTGCCCTTGATTAGCAAAATATATGGGGCATGGAATCCAGATGCCTTTATTAATATGTTTTTATTTGCTGTGTTCGGTTCAATGTTAGCCAGTATATTACCTGCCAGATGGGCTGCTAAAAAAGATCCTGTCCAGGCAATTTATAAAAGGTAGGTGAAAATAGGATGAATTACTTTATAAAGTTAGCATATAAGAATCTGTCCAGACATAAATTAAGAACAACAGTTTCAATTATAGCGATTGCTTTTGCTGTTATTATAGTAATTTTTGCCAGGGGTTTTATTAATGGTATGGTAAATAATTTCTATGCAGATACAATTCAATATAATTCAGGCCATGTAAAGATTATAGATAAAGATTATCAAATGGAAGGGCGGGTTTTATCATTAACTAAAACT
>JAGYMU010000058.1 GCA_018399995.1 Halanaerobiales bacterium
TTTTCCATTCGTTAATAGAACTGACTCCGAGATCATTTTCAATGAAGTCAAACATAATATCATAATCAAATTTCTTATTATCCTCTTCCCATCTCTGCCAGGCAAATTGTAAAACATCATCCAGTGAATAATCATTATTTGTGGAATTCTGTATTTTTTTATCTAACAGATAGGCCAATAATGCTCCCTTATGGTAAATAATCCTCCAATCATCTTCTCGATAATCATATTCAAAAATTGGTGTATCCTGATTAGTATTTTTAATACTCTTATACCAATTATAATAACCCTTTAAGTCATCATGGTTTATTATATTTAGCTCGGTGCGAACTTTGTCGTCATAATACTCATTAAAACCTTCATTCCAAAATCCCCAGTTGTAATCAGAATTATGAAAGTTCCAGCCAATGCCTCTTTCCCAGGCATTCCAGCGGTGATACATTTGATGTGCTATCATTTCTCCTGTTATTGAATATGGATTTTCTGTAGCAGAAAATCCCTGCCCAGTTGTCCATTCACCGGCATATGCTCCCCAAGAGCCCTGTTCTTTAAAGCGGTTCGCATCTGTAATCATAATTGTATAATTTTGATCTCCTACACCACCACCCCATTTATCAGACATTTTATTATATATATCAAATATATCATTAACATAATCAGAATCGAGGGAGTTTTCCATTATGATTTTGACAGATGTGTTAGCAATTGTCTTAGATTTAACCCTGAATTTATCTGGATTAAAGCCATAGATGTTTGATGCTCTAATTCCTTCATCTCTATGTCCTTTTAAATGTGACATGAAGTTTATTATTCCCTTATTTTGCTCAAAACCTATGTTTTTAGACCAGCTTTCAGGAGCATTAAGAAAACCTTTAATTTCAATTGTATCTATATAATTGATTTGATCGTCTATATAATTTTCAGGTACTAACAGGGCCTGTTCTCCAGATATCATTAGATAGTCTTTTCCTAAATAGCCCTGAGCTCCGTGATCACCTGTATCAAAATAGGACTTATCAACCTGATAGGAGGTCTGAAAAAACCCTTCATTATTAATAGATACTCTTGGCTCATTTTCATCAACTGCAGAACCCTGTGAGGCTTGAAGGCTTTCCTCTATTATTTTAATACCATGTACGGTATGGTAGCCTTTGCTGATTAATTCTAAGTTCTGAATTCGATTAATATAACCAAATATTTGTATGTTAAGATTATGATCTGTGGGATTTTCAGCATCAATTAAATAAAAAAGCTGATATCCCTGACTGATATTAGCAAAAGTTCTAAAACATATTTTATCTTTTATGGTGTTATTTTCTTTTCCATATAAAATTAGCTGATAAGAGGTGTCTTCTATTAGATTATCAACGGTGATAGAATTTTCTATGTGATTGGTAATTGATCCTTCTTTAATGATAGATTGATCTTTAACAACTTCATATGTAAGAGATTCTTCAGATTCATCTATATGTTCATTAACAATGGTAAATTGCATAGAAGTGTCTTTTAATTCAGTTAATTTTAAATTCGATTGTGTAGTTTGATCAAAATCATCAAAAGGATCTGTTATCCTATCATTAGAACAGCCCAATAATAAAAAGATAGAGATCATAAGTGTAAAAGCAAGTAATAAAATTTTACTAAATTTCATAGTTAATATACAGCAGAGAGCTTTAGTTATTTGTTAATAAGGTATTTCTGCTGCTTTCACCATCCCTTCTTAAATAATATATGTATAAAAGAACTACAAAATAAAAAAATAATAGATAATGATGTCTTCAATATAAATATTTTTAGATTAATATTTTGCTTTGATATTGATAAATTTTTAAATATTTTTATATAACCACCTTCTTTTTATTAAATTTTATAATATTATAGCAGAGAAGTAAAGTGCAGGTTTTTAAAATATTTATTATGTTTTCTAAATAAGAAATAGCTCTATAATCTTATAAAAAGTGATAAAATAAAAAATAAAAGCCCAAAACATTTGGGCAAGTATTTAATATAAATGATAATTATGTATTAAATTATTTAGGTTGAAAAAAGAACACCACTATTTATTACCTCAGTTATATCATCAAATACATAGTCAGAATTTTTCTTGAGATCTGTAAAATTGCTGGTGCCAGAAAGCACACCTATGGCTAGACCTGCCCCTCCTCTTTTGGCAAATTCGATATCTTTTTTGCTGTCTCCAATTACAGCAATCTCTTCAGGTTTAATATTACATATTTTACAGAATTCAAAGAGCATAGCCGGATTGGGTTTGGGTTCTGTTTTTCCGTCGTCTGCTCCAATATAATCAAAGAAGTTCAAAAGATTTTTCTCTTTTAATAAGAACATAACTGATTCCTTGAGGTCAGCTGTTACTATTCCTATACAAAAACCCATAATACTGAGTTTATTCATAATCCAAGGTAGGTCTGCTAAAATAACAAATTTATTCAGTGCATCTTTACTTAATGAGATAACTTTATTAAAAGCATAATCCATAAATTCTGAACTATCTATTTTTTGAGAACTGTTTTCAGTAACATTTAAATAGATGACCTTAATCATTTCAGTTACAGTACCACTAGCCAGAACACTATTGGAGATTATCTTGTTATCTTTAATCCCAATACTCTCTAATAGATCACCTTTTAGAGTATTTTCTAAATCAAAGTTATTGATTATCTTATCTATAAGTTCATTACAGATATCTATCCAAATTTCATTAATAGCAAAAAGAGTTCCATCCTTATCGAATAATACTCCTTTTATCTTCATTAATTTTCCTCCATTTTTTTGAGTAACTGAGACCAGTAAGTAATAGTTTTTTTCTTTTTACCCTTGAATACAGGGTTAACAAGTCCTATTAATTGACCATTACTGTCTCGTATTTCTACAGATAACCATTCATATTCGTTTCCCTTAAATTTGAGGTTATGTTCATATCTACCTGCTTTTTTAACAACTATGTTATTGATTGGACATCCATTTAAGATCAACTGTAAATTTACGGGATATTGGGTGCTTTTTATATCAATACTGCACTTTATTTTACACTTAGTATTATTTGAGAAGAGTAAGGAAAGGTCACTACCCGGGCTAAAATGCTGTTCTCCGATAATAAATTCAGGTTTCATTGAAAATCCTCTGGCCTGATATGATTTACCATTTTTAATTCCTTTAATAATATCATGGGCTGAAAGGGATTTTGATAAAACAAATGTAGCTGGGTCGCCAATTTGGGTTGGGGGGACCCCGTGTTTTTGATAATTTTTTCTTAGATGTGTATCACTGCCTCCCACTGCCCATATTTGATGACCATCATTTAAAAGTATCTTCCAGGCCTTTAAAGCATACTCAGCAGCTATTTCTGAATCCGGATGCTGGGGATCACAAATGATTTCCATAGTTTGAAAGTCTCCAATTTTACTATCAGCATATCTCCACTCCCACCTCTTAAAAAAAGGATGGTTAATGGATATAAATTCAGATTTATTCTTTATATGTTTAATGAAATTTGAGCATAAATTTTCAGAACCATATTGGCTGCTAAAGTCGATTAAATTATTTAATGCAAAGGCATTGAAGTGACCATTTTCTAAGGTTACTTCAACACCTGGCATTATTAATATATCACTTTCTTCCCAGCAGAGTGGTAAGAAGTTATGATCTGTAGTGAAATAAAAATCCAGATCATTTTCTCTAGCCACCTGTAACTGTTCATCTGGCTTTAACATCCCATCAGAGCAGATAGTATGAGCATGTAAATCACCTTTATACCATTTTGAGGTTGTACTGTAAGCTTTATCCCATTTGTATTTGTTTAAATATAAGGGTTGATTACAATTATAATCAGCCCATTTAACTGGGGATTTTAAGGAATTATCATTTTTTAAATTTAACTTGTCTTGAGATGCTTTTAAAGTAATATTGTAATTATTATCTTTGTTTATATGATTTTTTGTACTATTAATAATAATTTTTAAGGTCCATCTACCTTTTATAAGAGGGCCGTTCAAGACCCCGGGTGATAAATATTGGTCATTATTACTTAATATTATTTCTCTATACTCTGGTTGATAATGGTACTGTATTCTTAATTTATCGGTGGGATCATAAAGTAAGATAATCATATAACATTTGCCTTGAAGTTCAGTTTTCAATTTTAAATAATTATAGTTATCTTCAAGATTAAATTGATATGTTTTTTCATATATTTTGTTTTGAGTAGAACCTTGATAGGTTAATTTCATATTTATCACCTTATTAATTAAGTGCATCAAATTTTAAGTATCAAGTCTGCCATCTTTATCCCAACCACGCAGCCTGTAATAGTCATCAAGCATCTTATCCATATCAGCCTGGGAAATATAATGACCACTGGCAGGTCCGTCTGGTAATGGTTCTTTGACAAAGCGTTCAGGTAGATAATCATCCCTGCGTTCAAACCCATGTTTAAGGTTAATTCGCCTTGTTTCATCCCAGATTTTAGCTCCTAAAGTTTGCCAATAATCAGGTGGTAAGTTGAAGCCGGTTGCTGTATTGAGCATCATACGGTAGCTTTCTTCTGATATTCCATAAGTACCGAAGTCACATTTCACAAGAGTATCAAGAGCAGCCAACTTATTTTGAAGATAAATAACTAGTTCGGCCTTTTTATCTACTCCGAGCCTATTCAACTTTTCACCCCGCCACAGATCATCTCCCATCTCATAAGATACTGGGAAGGCTCTCTGGTGACATCCACCTCTATCAGCTGTCATTAAAGCCAATCCCATACCCGGCGCTCCCCGTGGAGACCAGGCAGGTGTTTCAAGCCCTTTTATATGAACAGAGTATTCTTGACTATCTGGTATATGTTTAGAGGCCCTTTTGACACCTTCAGCCAGTATATTGGAAAGCTCATCTTTACGAGACGCTATATTTTTAACAAGTTCTATAACAGTTTCTGCATTACCAAATTCAAGTCCTTCCTTTTGTAAAATATCTAAATTGGATTTACTAGCAGCCTCAAAAATAAAACCAATACTGCCCCCTGTTGATATTGTGTCAAGACCAAGTTCATCGCATAAATTTGCTATTTTAATTATATGATTGATATCTGATAAACCCAGATTGGCTCCGATTAAACCTAAAGTTTCATATTCAACTGTATCAGAAATAATACCTTTAAATTTGCCTTTAAAAACTCTACCAATTTTACCACAGGCAATCGGGCAGCCACTACAGGCCAAATTACGCATCCACAGATTATTGATTTGAGCCTTACTTTCTAAGTTTTCAGATTGCTTAAATTGACCGTACTTATAATTTTTTGTGGGTAACATGCCAATATCCTGAGCATAAGGAATCGAACCAGGTGTGCCATCTTCTTTAAAGGATTTTATTGCAGGTGATTTATTTAGCTCCTGGTGTGCTTTTTTAACTGCCTCTAAAAAACCCTTTTTATCATTAACATTAACAAGATTTGTTCCTCGGACTGCCAGAGCCTTTAGATTTTTAGAACCTAAGACCGCACCTGCTCCACCCCGTCCTGCCTGTCTCATATGTTCACAGGAAACGAGTGCATAACGTACTAAATTTTCACCGGCTGGACCTATACAGGCTATTTTATACTCTCTACCATGTTTGTTTTTTATCATTTCTGAGGTTTCAGATACTTTTTTACCTTTAAGGTCAACAGCGCTGTGGAAATTTATGTTATCATTGTTGATTGTGATATAGGTTGGTTCTGCTGCTTTTCCCTTTATAATTACAGCATCGTAACCCGCATATTTGATTTCTTGACCAAAATAACCACCAAAATATGAATCCAACCAGGTTCCAGTTAGAGGTGAACGGGTGATAAGACAACTTCTAAAAGAAGGAGCAAGGGTACCGGTTAAGGGCCCATTAATGAACATAATTACATTTTCAGGACTTAATGGTTCAGTATCTGCTTTAATATACTTTTGATAGAGTTTAACTCCAAAACCTTTCCCTCCTATATATTCTTCAATTAAAAATAGAGGGGTTTCTACAATATCATAGCTACTTTCATTTAGATTTATTATTAACATATTATTCATATATGCATTATATTTCACTTTTCATACACCCCCAGAGCATCTTCTGGACAGTAATCAACACAGTATGTCTGACCATCACAGAGCTGACACTTGAAGGCTTTCTTTGAATCAGGATCAATTGTAATCATATCAAAAGGACAGTTTTTTTCACATTCTCCACAGCCTATACATTTTTCTGTATCTAAACTTACATAGCCTTTGTCTTTATCAATTTTAAGAGCGTTTGTAGGACATACCTTTACACATACCGCATCTTCACACTGCTGACAAAAGGCGGGAGAATTAAATACACCATCTTGGAAATGATTTATTGATAAACAGGCTCGGTGGGGATTAAATCCCCCTGTGTTGACAAATGAACATATCAAAGCACACATCTCACAGCCTGTACACAGTTCTGGATTGACAACAATTTTTTTCATTTAAATTCACCTGCTTTTTATTCAGCTAATTGATATGTGTAACGATATATTTCTTCATAACCTTCACGATTTATATCGCGGGGGTTTCCAATTGTTTGTGGATCATTTTCAGCAGCAATAGCTAGTTTTTCAATATCTTCCTCTTTAACACCCAATTCCTGTAGGGAGGGAATATTTATATCTTCTGCCAGATCAAAAACAGCATCTACAGCTGTTAAAGCTGCTTCCCGGGTTGTTAAGCCTCTCACATTTTTACCCATTGCTATTGCTATACGCTTAAATTTTTCTGGTTCACCCATCCAGTTATATAGCATAACAGGTGCCAGTAAAGAACCCACAGCTGCTCCATGAGGAACATCAGGTTTAATACCACCCAGAGTTTGAGTCATGGCATGCACGGCTCCTGCACTCTCACTTCCATAAGAAAAACCAGCCAGGGTTGCAGCCAGTGCCATATAATATCTGGCTTCTATATCTTCACCATTAGCCACTGCTCTCCTTAGATATTTTGCACAGTATTCTATAGCTAAAAGAGCTACAGAATCTGTCAGTGGCTGAGCATAATGGGATGTGTAGCATTCTATAGCATGACAGAGTGCATCCATACCAGTTCCTGCAGTGATATGAGCGGGTAATGAGATATGTAGTTTGGGATCAACAAGTGCAATTTGTGGAGCAATCAAAGGACCTCCTACATTGTATTTAACTTTCCGTTCATGGTCTGTAATAACGGCCCACATAGTACCTTCACTTCCTGTGCCGGCTGTAGTGGGGATTGCAACCAGAGGTGTAATCCTTTCAGTCAATGGTTTTTTGCCAAACTCGTATTCTAAAATTGATCCACCGTGTTTATCGATAACACCTATTCCTTTGGCAGTATCAATAGAGCTACCTCCACCTAAGGCAATTAAACCATCACAATTACAACTATTGAAAAACTCCAGACCTTTATCAACTGTAGCTACATCTGGATTAACAATTACTTGATCATAAACACTATACTCATAACCTTTATTTTTAAGTATTATTTCCAACTTTTCTAAAAGCCCGGCTTCTTTGATTCCTTTATCTGTGACAATTAAGGGTTTTTTAATTTCAAGATTTCTTAAGATTTCATCAAGTTTTTTAATACTATCTACACCGCTAATAAGTTTAGTTGGCACCTCAAATGTTTTAATACTATAAATATCTAACAATTTATATCTCCCCCCGAGTATTTTATTTAAGAAGCCCTGTACTCAATTGAATACAGGGCTTTTTATCTTTCTAATTACCTAATTCATTATCAAGAGCGCGCTGTGCTCTTTTTGCAGCTTGTTCTAAGGCTTTTTCGGCAGAAATATTTTCAATTTGAACTTGATCAGCTGCATCATCAAGGGCCTGTAATATCTCTCCACCAGTTGGATCTAGAAATATTGACGAGGCAGTTTCTAACTGTTTTAATGGAACCATAGCTTGTGGATTATTTTCGAGGAATTCTGCAAATTCTTCTATTTCTTTAGCAGATTCACGAACAGCTAGATAACCAGTTTTCATTTGCCATCTGGCACTCTTAGCAGGGCTTGAGAAATAGGCAAGGAACTTATATGCTGCGGATTCTTCAGCTTCAGAAAGACCTTTGGCTACTACTCCATAACGAGCTTCACCTACAGCTTTTGTCGATCCATGATTTTCCCAGCCGGGTTGTACGTGAGCAGAAACAATATCAAAATCTAGATCTCCCTGATCTCCACTGGATCCGGTATAACCAGCTGCTTTTCCTTCTAATACGTCATCTATTGTATTATACCAGTATTCCCAGCCTACACCACTGTGGTGAATAGCCATAATTTCATCTTCATGTATCCATTCTCGAAATTTTTCCCAGGTATCGACCCAGACTTCTGAATCAATAAGCACTTCTGTACCATCATTACTCAATATCTGACCACCGCGGCTAAACACAGCATCCATCATATTAAAACGTCCCCACATCGGCTCCCAGCCGTAGCGTTCAACATCTCCATCTTCATCAAATTTAGTGAGTTTAGTGGCTGCTTCTTCCATGCCCTCCCAGGTATTTAATTTGTCAGGAGAAACACCTTCTTCTTCAAAGATATCATGTCTATAATAGAGGACCTGAGTTGTTCCAAATAATGGTAAAGCATATTGATTTCCATCTATTTGAGTTAAGTTAAAAAAGGCCGGCATGTAATCATCGGGGTCTGTATTAGCGTCGTTAGCCAGATGGTCATCCAGGGAAGCTAATAAACCTCTTTTGGCAAATTCCACTGTCGGTGAAGGTTCAAGCATAGTTGCTGCAGGTGGATCACTAGCTGCTACACCTGCTTGGAAAGCCTGTAAGGTTTCTGAATAATCTCCATAAGTGATACCCCTTACTGTTATATCAGGATGTTCAGCATTAAAGTCTGCGATAAATTCTTCTACCATTTCACCTAAAAAACCACCTAATCCATAGTAAAAATCAATTTCGACTTTTTCAGCATTAACATCTTGCAGACAAAAACTAAAGACCATAAACATTGTCAATACAAAGACCAAACCTGTTTTTACAACAATATTAGAATCGGTCAACAATTTAATTTTCATTTTTTCCCTCCTTTTTATATTTAACCCTTTTATAAATGACACTTACCCCTTAATCCCGGTGCCACCAACCCCTCTAATAAACCACTTTTGAGCAATGAAAAACAAGAGCAACAAGGGGGTGACAACAAGAGTGCTGGCTGCCATTATTAAGGGCCAATTAACTCCATAAGCACCCTGTTCAATAAAGAACTGTCTGAGACCAATTGTAATCAAGTACATTTCACGACTGCGAATGATCATCAGTGGCCATAGATAATTATTATACATAAGGACGAAATTTATTAAGCCAAAGGTAATAAAGATTGGTTTGGTTAAAGGGATGAATATTTTCCACAGTATATGCCAGTGGCCTGCACCATCCACCCGGGCAGCATCAACCATTTCTTCAGGAACCTGTAAAAAGGCCTGCCGGGCTAAAAATATAGCAAAAACACTAACCGAATTGGACAAAATAATGCCCTGATAACTATCTAACCAGCCTAAACGGGCCAGTATTATATAACTGGGTACATAGGTAACTGCTACCGGCAGCATATATGTTGCCATAATTAAAGCAAATAAAGGTTTGCGAAGTTTAAAATTAAGCTGAGTTATAGCGTAGGCAAACATCGCTGTAGTGATGATATGTAAAATAACTATTGAAGAAGCAGTAAAAAAACTATTAAATATGTATCGATCAAAAGGAGCAGATGTCCATGTTTCTAAAAAGTTAGCCCACTGAGCTGTGTCAGGAAATAATGTGGGGGGGAAAGCCTTAATTTCTTTTTGAGTTTTTAAAGCACTCAAAAACATCCACAAAAAAGGTGTTACCATGACAAGGCTCACCAATGCCATAAAAATCTGCCAGAAAATTCTGCTAATTTTATATCGCCTAAAAATTGTTTTAATATTACTCAGACTCATAAGTGTTCTCCTCCTTTACTGATAGTGAACATATTTTTTGGATAACCAAAACTGTATTATGGCAAAAACAGAGGCAATCAATAATATAAATATCCCAATCGAAGCTGCTTTGCCTGCGTTAAACTGTTGGAAGGCAGTCTGGTAATATTCATAAAGTAAGGTTCTTGTTGCTCCGGCTGGGCCGCCTTGTGTGATTATATCTATCTGGTCAAATGCTCGTAGGGCTTGTACAGTTAAAACTACTGATAAAAACAAAGTGGTGGGTGAAACAAGTGGAATAGTGATATATCGTAATTTAGACCAAAAATTAACTCCATCTATCTTAGCTGCATCATAAATATCGTCAGGTATATCTTCTAAAGCGACCAGATAGAAAACCATAGCCCAGCCTAAGGTCCTCCACACACTAACTATAATAACGACCGGCATAGCCCAGGTCGAGCTGGAAGCCCAGGGCAGTGCGGGTAAATTTATTAAGGTAAATAAGTAGTTAACTAATCCCCTTGAAGGATTAAACATCCAGGACCAGACAATTGCCATTGCCACCATTGGAGTAATCCAGGGTGAGAAAATTAAAGTTCTATGTACATTTCGTCCGGGTATTTTGCGATTTAACATAATTGCTAATAAAAGCCCCCCTATAACAGCTGGGAAAACACTACCAACTGTAAAATAAAGGGTGTTGCGAAGAGTTCTATAAAAGGAGGGATTTTGTAAAAGAGAAAAGTAATTTCTCAGCCCTACAATATTATAGGAAGCAGACATAAAATCCCAATCAGTTAGACTGAGATAAAAGGCAAAAATCATAGGACCGATCCAAAAAACTGTAAGCGGAATTAAAGCTGGTAAACAAAAAATAAAGGCAACCATATTATCACTGCGTAATTTTTCAACAAATTTGGTTTTTATATTTTCTTCTTTTTTATCCATTAAAAGACCTCCTGATATATTCAAATTATAAATAAATTTTAGGTTGTATTTG
>JAGYMU010000059.1 GCA_018399995.1 Halanaerobiales bacterium
TTCCATATGACCCATAAAGCTGTTGGCAGTCCAGATAAAATAAAATATATAAAAGGGTTAAATAGATATCAAAAAAATATAGCTATATATATTAATGGTAAAAATAAAATTAGGGAATTAAAAAAGAGCTTATTGAAAAAGAATATAGATATCTTATTTAATAATTGGAAGGATTTTAAAAATAAAAAGGCTGCGGTCATATTATTTGATAGAAAATTTGAAGAAGTTATAAAAAAAGACACACATCTGGTAATGTATTCTATTCCTTTTTCTTTAAAAGAATTATATTTATTTTTAAGTAACTTTCAGACTAAGCAAAAGGCAATCCATTTGATTTATAATCAATCTGATTTTGGATTAAATAAACATTTGATAGAATCTAGTTTACCAGATGAGGAAACTATCTTCAAAGCATACAATTTAATTAAGGATGAAGTCGATCAATCTAATTATCAAAAAGACAAAATACATAAAAACATTTATGATAAATTAGATATTAATAATGATCAAATCAATAAGATTATAGATATTTTATTAGAACAAAATTTACTGAAAGAAAAAAAGGAAAAACTAAAAATAGTTGATCCGAATAAGTCTGAATTGGACTTATTAAATTCTGTATATTATAATAATATTATTAAAGTTAAAAAAGAGTATAGTGATTTAACAGAGATGTTGAAAGTAAAGGATTTGTTTTACCTGATCGATAACTTTAAAAAATTTAAGGAGGAGACCGATGAACTTTAATGATTATATTAGAAACATCCCTGATTTTCCTAAAGAGGGTATACTTTTTAAAGATATTACACCACTTTTAAAAAACAATAGAGCTTTTAAAGCAGCTATCGATGCACTTATAGAAATTTATAAAGATGAGGAGATTGATTATATAGTTGGAATAGAGGCCAGGGGTTTTATCATAGGTACTCCTATGGCTTATGCTTTAAACAAAGGTTTTATCCCGGTAAGAAAACCGGGCAAGTTACCCTATGATAAATATACTGCAAGTTATGATTTAGAATATGGCAGCAGCGAATTAGAAATACATAGTGATGCTTTTTCCAAAGGAGATAAAATACTACTGGTTGATGATCTTTTAGCTACAGGAGGGACCACTAAGGCTTCAGTCGATTTAATTGAAAAATTAGGTGGTGAAATTGTAGGTATAGCCTTTTTGTTAGAATTAAAGGATTTGAATGGCAGAGATATGATCGAAGGCTATGATATATTTACTCTTTTACAGCATTAATTTTATCTATATTTAGGAAATGAAGTGATTTATATGGAAATAGAGACTTTATTAAAAAAGATCAGGTCTGATATGGATGACCCTGATCTTGATATTATTAAAAGAGCATATCGAATGGCTGATGAAGCACACCAGGATCAAAAAAGGGTATCTGGTGAGCCCTATATCGATCATCCCATTCATGTGGCATATATCCTGGCTGATTTAGGTCTTGATATAATCTCTATTACCGCTGCTTTATTACATGATGTTGTAGAGGATACTAAGTTTACCCAAAAAGATATTGAAGAAATCTTTGGAAACGAGGTTGCTCTATTAGTAGATGGGGTTACTAAGTTAACAAAGTTAAACTTCAAGTCAAAAGAAGAACATCAAGCTGAGAGTCTAAGAAAAATGTTTTTGGCTATGGCCAAAGACATCAGAGTGGTCTTGATTAAATTAGCTGATAGACTGCATAACATGCGTACCTTAGAATATCTCGATAGAGAAAAACAGATATTCAAATCGGAAGAAACTATAGAAATCTATGCGCCATTAGCTCATAGATTGGGAATGTCACGCATGAAGTCAGAGCTAGAAGACTTAAGTTTTTATTATCTTCAGACTGATGTATACAAGGAATTAAAGAAAAAAATAAAGGAAAATAGATTTTCTAGAAACAGAATTGTAAAAAATGCCATTAGCATTTTAAAGGAGAATATAAACGAACAAAAATTAAATGCAGAAATATATGGTCGTTCCAAACATCTACACAGTATTTATCAAAAGATGCAGAGAAAAGAAGTTGATTTCAGTGAAATATATGATCTTACTGCTGTCAGGATTTTGGTGGATAGTGTTAGGGATTGTTATCAGGTATTGGGAATTGTTCATGAAATATGGAAGCCCATGCCCGGTCGCTTTAAAGATTATATTGCTATGCCGAAATCTAATATGTACCAGTCACTGCATACTACAGTTATAGGCCCGAGTGGAGACCCCCTGGAAGTCCAGATTAGGACTCATGAAATGCATAGAACCGCTGAATATGGTATTGCTGCTCACTGGAGATATAAGGAAGGCAAAGCTACTGATAATGATTATGAAGAAAAGCTTTCCTGGTTAAGACAGCTTTTGGAATGGCAAAAAGATTTACAGGAGCCTCAGGAGTTCATGAAGGCTTTAAAGATAGATCTATTTGAAGACGAGGTTTTTGTCTTTACACCTAAAGGAGATGTGATGTCTCTACCCCAAGGAGGAACACCTATTGATTTTGCCTATCATATTCATACAGAAGTTGGGCACAGCTGTGTGGGCGCTAAGGTTAATGGTAAGATTGTACCGTTAGAATATGAACTTAAGAACGGGGACATTGTCAATATCATTACATCTAAAAAGAGCACAGGACCCAGTAGAGACTGGTTGAATTATGTGAAAACATCTACTGCTAGAAGCAAGATAAAAAGATGGTTCAAAAAGCAGCAGCAGGATGAGATAATAAGAAGGGGTAAAGAATTATTAAATAGAGAGTTTGCCAGAAATCATGTTGATTTATCTGGTAAAGAAAGAGAAAAGGAGTTAACAAGAATTGCGGATGAATTAGGAGAGGGCACGCGAGAAAATCTCTTAGAATCTATTGGATATAATAATATTTCTGTTAAACAGGTGATAAATAAATTAGATATCAAAGAAGAAGAAGAAGAAATATCTATAGATGATCTTAAATCTGCACCTTCTACTAAAAGTTCTGACAAAGGAGTTACAGTAAAAGGAGTTAATAATTTGAAAGTTAGAACTGCTAAATGCTGTAATCCTGTTCCTGGAGATGACATTGTTGGATATATTACCAGGGGGAGAGGCATTTCTATACACCGCAGAGGATGTCCAAATTTAAAATCATTGATTGAAAAAGATGAAGAGAGGATTATTGAAGTTGAGTGGGATCAAAAACGCTCAGAATCTTATTCGGTTGATATTAATATCACAGCAGTTGACAAAAGTGCCCTATTAAATGATGTGACCAGATTAATCAAAAATGAACAGATAAAACTTTTATCTGTCAATGCTAGAATTGATAATTACGGTAAAGCCCATATTGAATTATCTCTTGAATTGGGTAGCAGGGAACATATGAAAGATATTATGAATAAAATAAAAGATATTTCTGGGGTTTTATCAGTTATGAGATCTAATCCAAATTGATAAGGAGTGGTTTTTTTGCGAGCAGTGGTTCAGAGAGTTAAATCAAGCGAAGTGACCGTTCAAAATAAAAAGATAGCCTCTATCGATTCAGGTCTGCTTATCTTATTGGGTATTGGTAGAGAGGATGATGAGGCAGATATCGATTATTTAATTAATAAGATAATTAATTTACGGATATTTGAAGATGTTGAAGGGAAGATGAACCTTTCTGCACTTGACTTAAATAAAAGTATAATGGTGGTTTCACAATTCACATTATATGGTGATTGTAAAAAAGGGAGAAGACCCAGTTTTTTTAATGCAGCCCCCCCTGATCGAGCAGAACAACTTTATGATACATTTATAGAAGAAATAAAGAAACAAAATTTAGTGGTAGCCACAGGAGAATTCCAGGCTATGATGGATATTAGTTTAGTTAATGATGGCCCAGTAACCTTACTGATAGATAGCAAAAAAGAATTTTAGTAGGAGGAATATTATGATTATTTCACAGACAGTTGGTGTGAATTTTACCAACTGTTATTTAATTGGAAAGAAAAATGGGAATGCTATTATAGTTGATCCAGGTGATGAGGCAAATAAAATAATGGATATGATCGTAAAGAACAATGTCAAAGTTGATAAAATCATTAATACCCATGGTCATTTTGATCATATTGCTGCTAACTTAAAAATAAAAGAGGCAACTAATGCAGAAATATATATACACAAAGATGATCAAAAGGCTCTAATTGATCCCATTAAAAACCTATCTGTAAAATTGGGTAAAACTAATTTGGTGAAACTTAAAAAGCCGGATAATCTTATAAAAGAGGGGGATATAATAGAAGTAGAGGATTATAAATTTAAGATAATTCATACACCGGGGCATAGTCCTGGCAGCATCTGCTTATATGATAAAGGCAAAGGTGTATTGATCAGTGGAGATACGATTTTTAATATGGGTATAGGGAGAACTGATTTTTTAGATTCTTCACATAAGACGTTGATGAAGTCAATTAAGAAAAAGATATTACCGCTCCCCGATGAAACGGAAGTATACCCAGGCCATGGCCAAGCAACAACTATTAAGAAGTTTAAAAATAATGTTTATAAGAGGTTTACACGATAGATTAAAGTCTTATTTGTGTTGACTTTTTAAAATCAATGAGATAAAATTATGAAAGATATCAACTCGCGTTTATAATATCTTTAAATATCTTAAGGAGTGACTAATTAATGTTTGATAATTTAAGGAATAATAGTAAAATTGTAGTTTACATCGTAGTAGCTGCATTTATAGTTACCGGTGGTTTAATGGGATTTGGATCATATATGACCCAAAATAGTGGCAACAACCGTGCAACCCAATCACAATATATAGCACAGGTAAATGATAAAGGCATTACACCAGAACAATACTTATCTGTGTTGAGAAGTAATGCTTCACAGGCAAGTAACTTGACACAAACTCAGGTGATTCCCTTTAGATTGAATGTGTTAAATGCTATGATTGAAAGGGAAATATTATTAACAGAAGCAGATAAAATGGATATAAATGTAGAAGTTACTGACCAGGAAGTAGAAGAAGAGATTAGTGAAATTTTAGAACAAAATGATATGACAAAAGAAGAATTAGAAGAAAATTTAAGTAGTCAGGAATACACATATGAACAATTTAAAAATGATATAAGGTCAAATATGGTTAATTCTAAAAAAGTTAATCAAGTTAAACAGTCCACCTACAGTAATATAGAAGTTAGTGAAGAAGAAATTAAAAATAGGTATGAAGAATTGTATAATGAATCTGAAGATAAACCTGAATTAGAAGAAGTAAGAACAAATATTAAAGAAGATCTTTTAGATAAGAAGCAGAATCAGGTCTACAGTAATTGGTTAGAAAATAAAAAAACAGAAGCCAATGTAATCATAAATGACCCTGTATTATTTGCATATAATGCCCTTGATAAAGGTAATTATCAGGTTGCCATTGATAGTTTTAAAGATTTAATAGATAGTGAGAATGCTTCTGTAAGTATCTACACCTATCTTGCTCAGGCTTATAGTGGTGCTGAACAATATGAACAGGCATCGGATATCTATGATACTGCTATAGAAGAATTTCCGGAAAACTGGGAATTAAGGTTAAATTATGGAGATTATTTGGCTGAAAGGGGCCAAAAAGAAAAGGCAACTGAACAGTATCTTAATGCTTCAGAACAGGCTGGCAGTAATATTTATGCCCATTACCAGTTATTTATGGCATTTAATAATATCGGGGCCAATGATGAAGCTGAAAAAGAAATGGACAAAATTACTGAATTACAACAAAAAAGTCAAGAAACTGAACAGCAGCCAGAAGAAACTGAAGATACCCCAACTTCTATTGAAGAAGAAATTGAAAGTAATCAGTAATTAAAATGATTTCTTAAAGAATTATTTTAATAAATAATATAAGGGTGAAATAATATGATAAATGCTCCGCGCGGAACAAATGATATATTACCCCCTCAATCTTTCAAATGGAATTATATAGAGTCCAAAGCTAAATATATTTTTGATCTCTATAATTATGAAGAGATTAGGACTCCTATTTTTGAATATACAGAACTATTTCAAAGGGGTATAGGCGAAGAAACCGATATCGTAGAAAAAGAAATGTACACCTTCGAAGATAAGTCAAATAGAAGTATAACTCTGAGGCCAGAAGGTACTGCTTCAGTTGTTAGATCATTTTTAGAGAATAAGATTTACGGTAAAGCCCAGCCCACTAAATATTATTATATTGGTCCTATGTTTAGATATGAGCGGCCACAATCAGGTCGTTACAGGCAGTTTAATCAATTAGGTATTGAGGTTTTTGGCAGCCAAGACCCCCGGGTTGATGCTGAGGTTATTGCAGTGGGCATGCATTATATGGATATTTTGGGCTTGGAAGATTTATCCCTTTATATCAATTCTATCGGTTGTCCAAAATGTAGACCTAAATATTTGAAGAAATTAAAAGACTATCTCAATAATAATAGAGATAAATTATGTGAAGATTGTAAAAGAAGAATTAATAAAAATCCTCTCAGGGTTTTAGACTGTAAAAATGAGAGCTGTCAACAGGTAGTAGACGGAGCACCTAAAATCATTGATTATTTATGTGAAGAGTGTGAGGTCCATTTTGATAACTTAAAAGAAAATTTGCAAAATATTAATATTGATTTTATTATAGATCCCGGTTTGGTTAGAGGGCTTGATTATTATACAAAAACTGCTTTTGAGGTTAAGTATGAAGGGCTGGGAGCTCAGGACACTATCTTTGGCGGAGGCAGATATGATCGATTAGCAGAAGAAATAGGCAAAAGATATGTGCCCGGAATTGGGTTTGCCCTTGGGATAGAAAGGTTATTACTAACACTTAAACAACAGGGTATTGAAATACCTATAGATAAAAGTGTTGATATTTACTTAACGACTATCGGAGAAAAAGCAGAAATTGCATCCTTTAAATTACTTGAAGAATTTAGGAGAAAAGGCATTAAAGCAGAAATAGATTATATGAACAGAAGCGTAGGAGGTCAAATGAAATCGGCTGATAGAATGAACGCCACCTACACTGTAATAATAGGTGAAAATGAGTTAGAGAACAAAAGAGCAACTGTTAGGAATATGAAAAGTGGAGAAGAACAAGAAATTGATATAGATAATTTAGTAAATAGTATAGAAAAGATGATTTAGAGGAGGATATATAAGTGTTAGGAAAATTAGATGGCTTTAACCGAACACACCACTGCGGTGAGCTTAAAGTTTCAGATATAAATAAAGATGTTACAATCATGGGTTGGGTCCAGAGAAGACGAGATCATGGAGGAGTAATATTTATAGATGTTAGAGATAGATCTGGCTTTATTCAGGTTGTTTTCAACCCTCATATAGGGCAGGAGGCCTTTAATAAGGCTGACCAGTTAAGATCAGAGTATGTTATAGCTGTAGAAGGCTCGATTAGGAAGAGACCCAAGGGAAATATTAATCAAGAACTTCCTACAGGAAAAATAGAAGTGGAGGGTAAACAACTTAAAATTTTAGATAAAGCCAATACTACTCCATTTTTAATAGAAGATGATGTTAATCCAGGTGAAAACTTGCGGTTAAAATATAGATATTTAGATTTAAGAAGGCCTATGATGCTTGAAATAATGAAGTTGAGGCATCGAGTTGTAAAGATTACCAGAGATTTTATGGATGACAATGAATTTTTAGAAGTAGAGACACCTCTTTTAACCAAAAGTACTCCAGAAGGGGCCAGAGATTATTTAGTTCCCAGCCGTATAAATGCTGGTCATTTTTATGCTTTACCTCAGTCCCCACAGCTTTTCAAACAGCTCCTTATGGTTTCCGGGATGGAAAGATACTTTCAAATAGCAAAGTGTTTTAGGGATGAAGATCTCAGAGCCAACCGGCAGCCGGAATTTACCCAGATTGATATAGAGATGTCATTTATTACAAGAGAGGATATATTTGAATTGACTGAAAATCTTTTAAGAGATATTTTTGCTACTCAGAATATTGAATTGCCCAAAAAGATACCTGTTATGACTTATCAACAGGCTATTGATCAATATGGCTTAGATAAGCCGGATTTGAGATTTGGTATGAAGTTAAAAAATATTTCAGATGTTGTAAAAGACTCTCAATTTAAAATTTTTAGTAACGTTGTTCAAAATGATGGACAAGTAAAAGGTATAACAGTTCAAGATGGTGCAAAATTTTCAAGAAGTGAAATCGATGATTTAGAAGAATATGCAAAATTGTATGAGGCTAAGGGATTAGCCTGGGTCATGATCAAAGATGATAAAATAAAGTCTCCTATAGCTAAATTCTTTACTGAAGAAACTATTAACAAAATTATTGAGAGAATGGGAGCTAAAAATGGGGATTTGATGCTCTTTGTGGCTGATCAGTCTGATATAGTTGCTACTTCACTGGGAAAACTCAGAGTCAAATTGGCTGAAAAACTAGATTTAATAGATGAAAACGAGTATGAATTCACATGGATTATTGATTTTCCCTTGTTTGAATACAAAAAAGAAGAGGGCAGGTATATGGCCAAACATCACCCTTTTACAGCACCGTTATTAGATGATGTTGGCGAGCTTGATAATGATTTAGATAAAATCAAAGCCAATTCTTATGATATAGTTTTAAATGGTGAAGAATTGGGTGGGGGAAGTATCAGGATAAGTAACAAAGAACTTCAACATAAAATATTTGATGTGATGAATTTTACTGAAGAAGAGATTGAAAACAAATTTGGATTTTTGATGGATGCTTTACAATATGGGACACCACCCCATGGAGGTATTGCTTTGGGCCTGGATAGAATAATAATGATATTAGCTAATACAGATTCTATCAGAAATGTTATTGCCTTTCCAAAAACACAGAAAGCAACTTCACCTTTAACCAATGCCCCCTCAAAAGTTGATAAAAAGCAGCTGGATGATCTTCATATTAATTTAGTTGATATAGATTGAATTTTGTAACAAGTTATGGTATTATAATATTAAATAAAAGGTCTGCTGTGTTTGCGAGGATTATAAAAAATTTTGACCAACACACATTGAAAGGGAGCCTGGTCTCTGTCTGCGGCATATAAGCCTTTAAGAGGACATATAAACCAGATAGGAGGGCACCCACCTTGCGGAAAGGGATCAAAATTAAATGATTCCAGCGGCAGAGCGGACATTTTTTTAATCCCCATTTTGGGGATTTTTTATTTAAATTATACCTTTAATAATATATAATAGCTTTAAAGAGGTGGGTACAATGAAGACCAAAAATAAATTAAGAAAAGAATACCTTAGAAAAAGAGAAAATTTGCCTTTAGAGTTTATTAAAGAAAAAAGTAAAATTATTACTGCAAAATTAAAACAATATATCGAAAAAAATAACTATAAAAATATAATGATTTTTGTCTCGTTTCGAAATGAAGTGCAAACCCATAATATGATTAAAGAATTATTGTCAGAAGATGACAAGAATATCTATGTGCCTTATATAGATAAAAGAGTAAATGATATGAGAATTTCTAAAATAGAAGATTTTGAAAAAGACCTACAACCTGGTATGTTTAATATATTAGAGCCAAAAATTAAATTGAGAAAAGATGAATTATATAAAAAACTAGAGATGATAGTTGTACCTGGTTTGATATTTTCAAAACAGGGTTATAGAATTGGTTATGGTGGAGGTTATTATGATAAATTCTTGAGTAAAATAACAGACGATGTAAAAAAAATAGGTATAACATTTTCTCCATTTATAGTTGATAAATTACCTGTCGACAAATATGATTTACCAGTTGATTTAATAATTACTGAGAATAATGAAATAGAAACAATGAGGTGATTTCTTTGTCAAATCTTTTCAGTAATGATAAAAAAAATAACAGAGAAGAGCCTTTAGCCTATCGTATGAGACCTGAAAGTTTGGATCAGATATATGGTCAGGAAGATATTCTGGGTCAAGATAGGATATTAAGAAGAGCTATAAAGGCTGATCAAATACAATCTTTAATTTTATATGGACCACCAGGTACTGGCAAAACGAGTATTGCTTCTGTTATTGCAGAAAATACTGATTCTCGTTTTAAAGTATTGAATGCAGTTACATCTGGAGTTAATGATATCAGAAGGATAATAAAAGAAGCAAAAGAAAGAAGAGATCTATATGATAAGAGCACAATATTATTTATAGATGAGATTCATAGATTTAATAAAGCCCAACAGGATGCCTTATTACCGGCTGTTGAAAAGGGAATAATTATCATGATTGGTGCCACTACCGAAAATCCATATTTTGAGATTAACTCTCCATTACTATCAAGGTCAAGAATATTTGAGTTGAAACCTCTATCTAAAAAAAATATTCTTCAGATAATTAAAGATGCACTTAATCAAAAAAGAGGTTTAAAAAA
>JAGYMU010000006.1 GCA_018399995.1 Halanaerobiales bacterium
AGATCATCTTCAGCGCCACCAATTTGACCTAACTCAGCTTCTACGGTTACTCCCACACTATGAGCTGCTTTGACAACTTCTTTGCTTAATCTTATGTTTTGCTTTAAGGGGTATTGAGAACCGTCAAACATCACAGAACTAAAACCATTTCTGATACAATCCATAATTACATCATAACTACTGCCGTGATCAAGATGCAATGCAACTGGTATTTTAGTATCTTCAACAGCCGCCTCAACCATATTTACAACATAATCCATTCCAATGTATTTGATAGCACCCTCACTAGCCTGTAAAATTAAGGGTGATTTAACTTCTTCTGCAGCCCAAATAATACCCTGTAAGAATTCCATGTTATTAATGTTAAATCCGCCCACAGCATAGTATTCTTTGTTGGCCTTTTTTAAAATGTCTGCCATCGGTACTAAGCCCATTTTTATTCCCCCTTATATTTATTATCAGACCAACCACTTTTGGTCATATTTATATTTTTAATAATGATCTTATCCTTATTTTTAATTTCATTTAATTGTTCTTCTGTTTCTGCAGATATGTTGAGAGTACTGCCGCAATTTCTACATTTCAACTCTATTTTATTAAAATATAACTTAACATCAATATCATTACTACCGCATTCGCAATATAACTTAGAAAAAGTGGCACGATCGTGCACGATATTAAATACTTCTAGTAATAACTCGGGTTTTTGATAATCATTTAATCCAAGTTCATCGGCCATAATTTCCAGCTCATTTTTTTGTTTGTTTAATTCATCATCAATTAAACTCGAAGGGCCATAAAATCCAATTTCCAGGCCTGTTTTGAGACATTTAATTTGATTGATTGAATTAGAAGACCAAAAATCTTTTTTATCAAATAACCTTCGGTGATGTCCATCACATAATACACAGTTGTATTCTAATTGCAGGTGCTTTTCACCTTTCTCTTTAATCCTGGCTTTTGCGCTACCACAGGAACATTTTAAATCCAAGAAATGACCATCACGGAGCTCAAAGATATTAAATTTTGTTTTTTCTAGTCTTCCGCATTTATGACAGCGTAAGGCTAACTCAATAGTTTTATCGAGCAACATAAGTTATCCTGTTATATATAACAGGACTCACCCCCTCAAACTAATAATTCGCTGATTAGTTCTAAATTCCTCCATTATATAGAAAAAAGACAGCGCTTGAGGTGGCGAGTTGTTTTTTAAATCACAGCAATTGCTTCAATTTCCACATTTACTCCTTTGGGCAGTGCAGCTACCTCAACAAAAGCTCTAGCGGGAGGATTCTCATTAAAGTATTTACCATAAACCTCATTGATCTTATTAAAATTTGCTATGTCATCTGTATAAACTGTTGCTTTAACCACATTTGAAAAATTTCCGCCTGCCTCTTCTAATATGGCTAACAAGTTTGTTAAAACCTGTTCAGTCTGCTCTGTAATATTTTTTAATATCAAATCTCCATCTAGATTCAAAGGAATCTGCCCACTTATATAAACAGTATTGCCACTTTTAACTGCCTGAGAATAACTACCTATAGCAGCAGGTGCGTTCTCAGTTTTAATAATTTTTTTCATCACTCTCACCTCTTTTTATATAGTCAAGAATTTCTTTTCGGCTGCCCTGCCAGTCAGGTTCAATATCCACTTTGGCTCTTTTTACTTTAAAATCTTCAACCAGAAAGGTTTTGATACCCAGCTTTTTTGCAACCATATCATCTCTTAAATCATTTCCAACCATCACACAATCATTGGGGGTACATTTAAGCTTTTTTATTATCTCCTTATAGTAATTTATATTAGGTTTGCAGTAATGCATGTTTTCATAAGAAGTTATCAATCTGAAATCTCCTGGATCTAAATTAATCCACCTTAGTCGGTCAATAATTGCCTGTTTAGGAAAAAGAGGATTGGTTGCAATGACCAGTTTATAGTCCTGGTCGAGAGCAGTCTCAACAATTTGATAACCAAAATTATCTATTGTGAAATACTCACTTAAAGTAGGAAAAACATCATTATAAAAACTATGAAATCTCTCCCATATTTCTTCTTCTGAAGCCTTATCTAATTCTATTAAATCAAAAAATTTTTGGTCAAAGACTTTCATATTTGTGATTTTCCCATCATTTCTCATCATGGCAGCAGTCGCCTGACTAACAATATCTACAAAATACTCAGGATTATATAAATCCGAAAAATAATCTGATAACAATTTAAAATAATGCTGAACAAATTGATCCATGTTTACAGAAAGCAGTGTTCCATCTAAATCAAACAATATATAAGTTTTACCTTTCATAAAAATACCACCTATTTTTTTAAACTTTCTTTCATCTTTTTAATTCTTTCAATATGTTCTTCATTTTTAAAACATTTCTTAAAACTATTGGTTTCAAATTCCTTGCCTTCTTCACAACCGTGGCAGTAGCCATAATTTATAGCATTTTTAATCAAACCAACTGCCTCAGAAGATTGCTTTGTTATTCTGTTAGCCATATTTTTGGTTTCTTTTAACAAGTCACGTGGTGTAACCAGCTTATTTACTAAGCCTATTTCGAAAGCCTCTTCTGCATCAATAATATTGCCTGTAAATAAAAGTTCCTTTGCCCTGCCTATTCCTAAAACACGGGGTAATCTCTGAGTACCAGAAAAACCAGGTATTAAACCCAGAGTGACTTCTGGCTGACCAAAACGAGCTCTAGTACTAGCAATCCTTAGATCACAGGCAAGGGTTATTTCCATTGCCCCACCAAGGGCATGGCCATTTACGGCCGCCAGGACTACTTTTTCAGTTTTTTCTATTAAGTCACAGATCGCTTTACCTTTGTCAGCTAACCGCTCCGCATTATGAAAATCTAAATCTTCTAAAAGTTCTAAATCAGCCCCTACTGAAAATGCTTTTTTGCCTCTTCCAGTTAATATAACAGCTTTTATTTGCTTATCACTAAAAAGTTCTACCGCTTCTTTTTTAAATTGGTCCAACAATTCTTCATTATAAGCATTTAAAACTTCAGGTCTAGAAAAGAATATAGTAGCCAGCGGGGGTGCATAATCCACCTCGACATATTGTTCTGTCATTTTATTCCTCCTAAAATTAATGTTTAAATCATAATAAAATTATTAAAAATTTAAAGCAGCCTTTATAAACCCTATAAATAAAGGATGTGGTCTGTTTGGTCGTGATTTAAATTCTGGATGGAACTGAGTTCCTATAAACCAGGGGTGGTCTTTAATTTCAATAATTTCTACTAACTTTTCATCAGGTGAAATACCGGACATCAACATACCTTTTTTCTTCAACTCATTGCGGTATTGATTATTTAATTCATAACGGTGACGATGTCTTTCATAGATAATTTCCTCTTTATATAATTTCTTGCTTTTAGTATCATCTTTAAGGCGGCAGGGATAAATGCCGAGTCGCATTGTGCCACCCATATCTTCAATGTCCTTCTGCTCCGGCATCAAATCTATTACTGCATAAGAGGTCTCTGGATCAAATTCAGCGCTATTAGCTCCTTTTAAATTTAATTTACTGCGGCTGTACTCAATCACAGCACACTGCATACCCAAACAAATACCAAAATATGGCACATCATTCTCACGGGCATACTTGATAGCCTTAATTTTCCCTTCTATACCCCGCTGACCGAAGCCTCCTGGTACTAATATTCCCTGCACATCTTTAAAAAAATTATCTAAAGTTTCTTTTTTTTCTAGTTCTTCTGAATAAATATATTTAATATTAACTTTGCTTTTATTTACAACCCCGGAATGGCTGAGGGCTTCACTTATACTAATATACGCATCCGGAAGTTCGACATATTTGCCCACAATGGCAATTGTAATCTCATCTTTTAAATGCTTCATAGCTTCAACCATATTCTTCCATTCATTCAAATCAGGCCCTTTAACTATATCTTCCATTTCAAGTTTTTCTATAACAATATCTGCCAGACCTTCTTTTTCTAGCATAAGAGGTACTTCATATATATGATCAGCGTCAACCACTTGAATAACAGCTTTTTTCTCGATATCCCCAAAAAGAGAGATTTTATCCTTTACTTCTTTAGTTAACTCTCTATCAGACCTGCAGATTAGTGAATCCGGCTGAATACCTATTCCTCTTAACTCTTTTAAACTATGTTGGGTCGGCTTGGTTTTAAGCTCACCAGCGGTTTTAACATAGGGAACCAGGGTACAGTGCAAATAGAATATACAGTTTTTACCCAAGTCTCCTTTTAGTTGCCTGATAGCTTCCATAAAAGGCTGGCTTTCAATATCTCCTACTGTACCACCGATTTCTGTTATTACAACATCCGCATCTGTTTCTTTACCTACTCTTGTAATTCTTTCTTTTATCTCATCAGTTATATGAGGAATAACCTGTACAGTAGCTCCCAGATACTCTCCTTTTCTTTCTTTTGCAATTACTGAACCATAAATTTGACCGGTAGTTACATTATTGTTACTGGTCAAATATTCATCAATGAACCTTTCATAATGGCCAAGATCAAGATCAGTCTCAGCACCATCTCTGGTCACAAATACTTCTCCATGCTGATAAGGACTCATGGTACCGGGATCTACATTTATATAGGGATCAAACTTTTGGATGCTTACATTTAAACCCCTGCTCTTAAGTAA
The DNA here is from genome assembly GCA_018399995.1 of Halanaerobiales bacterium. Lineage (GTDB taxonomy): Bacteria > Bacillota > Halanaerobiia > Halanaerobiales > M55B127 > M55B127. The sequence goes on from JAGYMU010000006.1 coordinate 4,654, forward strand.
CCTACCAAGAGAAGCTGCTGTAATCCCCTTTCCCAAAGCAGAAACAACCCCTCCTGTTACAAAAATATACTTAGTCAATGCTTAAATTCATCTCCTTTCTTTTTTGAATAATATCTACATTTGTTTTGGAGCATCTATACCTAATACTAAAAATAGATTCTGTAAAACCTGTTGTAGTGATAAAACCAATTTTAACCTGGCTTGACTTCTTTTTTTATCCTCTGATATCACTTTGCATTGATTGTAGAAAACATGGAAGGCATTAGCAAGATCATATGCATAGTTTGCCAGTAAATGAGGTTGTCTACTTAAAGCACTATCTTTTATCACTTCAGGATATTGTGCCATCAGCTTTATTAAATCTAACTCCTCTGTACACTTTAATAGTTCTAAGTTGGCTTTTTCAACCTCTATATCACCTGCATTTTCTAAAATACTGTGGATGCGGGCATGAGCATATTGAATATAATATACAGGGTTACTAGCGGACTGCTCTTTTGCTAATTCTAAGTTAAAATCAAAGTGGCTGTCAGCGCTGCGCATTATGTAAAAGTAACGGGCTGCATCTTTACCAACTTCATCAATTACATCTCTCATTGTAACGAATTCGCCTGCTCTTTTGGACATTGTTAATTTTTCTCCATCTCTGAGTAATGTAACAATTTGAACTATAATAATCTCTAAAACATCTGCTGGATAGCCGAGAGCCTGAATAGATGCCCTAACTCGATCTATATATCCATGGTGATCAGCACCCCATACATTTATCAATTTATCAAACCCTCGCTCTAACTTGTCTAAATGATAAGCTATATCGGCAGCCAGATAGGTTAAAGAACCATCTGATTTAACAACCACCCGATCTTTGTCATCCCCAAATTTTTTTGATTTAAACCAAAGTGCCCCTTCTTCTTTATATATATACCTTTTTTCTTTTAAGATATCTATGGCTTTTTCTATTTCGCCATTATGAAGACTGCTCTCATAAAACCAATTATCAAATCTTATACCGAAGTACTTTAAATCGTCCTCTATCTTATTTTTAAGCCTCTTGAAGGCAAATTCTTTGCATATTTTAATCTGCTCAACAATTTCTTTTTCAAGAAGTTCACTTCCCCATTTATCTTTTAAACTTTCCGCAATATCTATAAGATATTTCCCATGGTAGGCATTGGAAGGAAGGTCTATATCAATATCAAATAATTGTTTGTAGCGAATTAGTGTAGATTCAGCCAGTATATCAATTTGATTACCGGCGTCGTTAAAATAATATTCCCGCCACACATCAAAACCAGCTTTTTCCATAATATTCGCGGTCATATCACCAACTACCGCACCTCGGCTGTGTCCAACATGGAGAGGTCCGGTTGGATTAGCACTGACAAATTCAATCAATACCCGTTGATTATTTGCAACATTTATTTCTCCATATTTGTTTTGTAATCTATCAATCAAACGTATAGTATCATATAACCAGCTATTGTTGAGTTCGAAGTTGATAAATCCCGGGCCATCTACCGAAATACTTTTGATCAATTTTGCATCAATGTTTTTAATAAGTAATTCGGCAATCTCTCGAGGTGATCTTTTAAAATGTTTAGCTGTAACCATAGCTATATTTGTAGCATAATCCCCATGCTCTTTTTCCCGGGGTACTTCAACTTTTATGTCTGGAATCGGCTCTATTTTAATATCCTGTTCTTTCATGGTTGTTTTTAGAGCTGATTTTATAGCTTTTATCAACTTTTTTTCTACCCACTCAACCATATTATTTTCCATTACTGCTGCTCCTCCTTTATAAAATTGTATTCTATATTCAATTTATTAGTAGTAAAGACCTGTCCCTTATGCCTTAATATGTATTCGATCACTATTATGGTATTCCCCTTATTACTTGTGATTTCAATATATTTGGTATCTATTAAAAATCTCAGCTTATACTTACCTAAATTATATTGGAAATCATAATTTTTATCAACATCAAATACCTGCTTCATCTCATTTGGTTCAGAGCGTTTTAATAAAATCCTTTGAGAGCTTTTATCAATGCGCAGTATAGTTTTTACATCCTTTAATCCTTCATTTTTTTCTTTATATATTAAATAGTGTTTGCCATTTCTCTCGTTATAATAACCATGGCCCTGAAAATTAATCTTATCTTTTCTACCATCCGGCAAAACCTGCTTATTTAATAACTTTATAGCCACTTTCTCCATATAAAAAAGACCTCTTTAACAATTATTATTTTAAAAAACCACAGCTTTAACTGTGGCTTTTATCTAAAAAATTAAAGCTGCAGAGACTGACCAAAATCAACAGCTTCCTTTCTATTTTTTATTGTCCTGAAATCATTAACGATACAACCTATTTTTTCCAGTTCCCCCATCACTTTCTTTAATGCTTTATTTGTAGCAAAGAATCTCGGTGTTACAAATGCAACTGCTTTTTGTCCTCCGGTTCTTTTGCATTGTTTTAAAAATTCTGATAGGTCAGACGGAATTGAGGCCCTGATTATACCTTGAGTAGGGGCACCGGCAACAACAAGATCATATGGAAAAAAAGTGACAGGTCGCCCAGAGTATGTGGTGTCAAGAACTTTTACCTCATTACCATCTTTTCTTGCTCCTTCAGCAATTCCCTCAGCTATTTCTTTTAGTTCTCCTTCTTTTGAATAAATAATTAATATTTTATGCAAAAAATCACCCCTCAAAAGAAAAATATAACTAATTACAACTTTTATACAAAGTGAATTATATCATAGTTAAAAAAAATTTTCACTATATTTGAGGGATTAAATGAAAAAAAGCAGGTAGCTACCTGCTTTATTCATCTGACTATTCTCTTATTTTAAGCCTAATTTAGCAACCAACTTGTTTTTAGGAGCATAGCCAACAATTCTATCTTTTTCACGACCATCTTCGAAGATTAATAAAGTCGGTATACTCATCACATTATATCTAGAAGCAGTAGATTGATTTTTATCCACATCAAGTTTAGTTACTTTGATATCATCTGAATATTCCCTGGCGATTTTTTCTACCACAGGGGCTACCATCTTACAAGGTGCACACCAGTCAGCCCAGAAATCCACCAATACTGGTACATCTGATTTTAATACCTCTCTTCTGAAATTGCCGTCATTTACTTCGATTGGTTTTTTACTCATCATATTTCCTCCTTTAAAATTTAAATTAATTTATTGAATTACTGTTTTTATTTTATTCAAAATTGTTTTTGCGGGTACAGCACCTACCTGTTCTCCTGCTCCACTATTTATGACAGTTTTTGGTACACCAGATACCTGAAATCTTTTTGATAATTCCGGAAACTCTATTGCCTCAACCATTTCACCTTTTATTCTAGGATTATGCATTGCCATTTCATGGGCAACCTTTACAGCTCGCGGACAATATGGACAGGTTGGAGTAATAAAAACCTGTAATAATATATCATCTTCTATTTTTTTGAGTTCATCAATAATTTCATCTGTCAGCTGTGTTTCTCCATTAGACATACTTACAATACCCTCAATCAAGGTGTTAAATTCGTGCCCACTGGGTATACCATAAAAGTAAACACCAGAGTCGTTCCCACTATGGTCTGTAAATAAAATTGCCGGTACTCTATCTATACCGTATTTTTCAGTATTACCATTACCAAGTTCATTCTTTTGAATATTAATCTTATCAGATAAATCCTTTAATTCATCTAATATTTCTTCAGTGTCATCACAGTACTGACAGTCATTTTCTGAACTGAAAAACTGTATATAAACATCATCTTCCATTTTAGATTCAAATAATTCTTTTATCTTTTCTTGTTCTTCTTCTTTAATCTTCGGCACCAAAACCACCCCTTTTTATTATTGTTACTTTTTTTATTTTCATTACATACAATTATACAGAAATCAAAAAAAAATAAAGTTAAATATTTTACAAAAAAAATAAAAAGTCCCATAAAGAAACTTTTTGAGTTTTTTAAAAGTATAAAAATATCAAGTACTTAAATATATATATCTCGTTGTGAGGTTTTTAGAGAAATTAAAGTAAATAAAATATTTAAATAAAAAAATGTTTATTTATGTTTCATTGGCCTAAAAAAATTTTGAAATTATATTAGTAGTATAAAATTTAAAAAAATAATCGTATTTGAAGTAGGACTCATTAATAATGAAACCTTTACCTAATGATAATCCTCCCACCCATTCCATACCAGTTTATTCCACAAATTTATTGCAAATCTACTGGGAAAAGTTAATCCCACTAGCTTTTGGATAACCGCTGCTGGAGGTGTGTCGACATAGAAAAGATAGGAAAGAATAATAATATCAGCTTCATTCACTTTTTTTATTTATTCAACTTTATCTTCTTCTTGATTCAATTTCTTCTATATAAATAACTTAGCTGTTTTAAATTTTCCCTTATTAATATTATCTAAAATATACTGTCCCGGAGAGTTTGAAGTACTATTATCTCCTTTTGGACTCCCTATTAACAGTAACAAATTTTTAAAATCCTTCATAAAAAACATCACATAATTTAAAAAACTACAACTACTCTTTAATCTATATCAAGCCCTTTAAAGTCTTTAAGACTGTAAACCACAGGAGAACGTTCAATATTATCTACCTTGAGTTCCTTATATTTCCAATTCAGTTCTTTATAGATATCAGATAAACCATAGTAGGTGTTTTCACCAACTAAAATTTCATAAGAAGTTGTAAATTCAATCAATTCATTAATATTGTGAACAACATCCCCAATAACTTTTAATTCAACTCTATACTTTGAACCAATATCACCTAAAATTATTTTACCTGTATCTAAAGCAAGTGCAGGTTCTAGCTCAATATTTTCTTGTTCTATATAATTCATGATTTCTAAAGCTGCTTTTACTGCCCGGCTACGGTGGTTGTCCTGTTGAAAATCCTTGTTCCAATAAGCTAATATTCCATCCCCTAAATATTTGTCAATAACTCCATCATATCTAAAGATTATCCGGACGATATTATTGTAAAAATGGTTTAGATCTTCTATAACTTTTTCAGGAGAATTTACCTTAGAATATCTTTTAAAAGATCTGAATTCAAAGTACAATAATGTGGATGTTGATTGATTACCCTCAATCGTTAACATATCAGGATTTTTAGTAATTTCATCTAAAAGATAATCAGAAAAATAGGGCTTTAATTTTTGTACAATAGCATATTTCTTTTTTCTATTAAACAAATTCCATGTAATCAGACTACTTAGATAAATTACCACAAATCCTACAATATATATTGATATTTCTGTATATAAATAATAATATACACACAGATAATAATTTACTATACCTATTGTTGTGACCATCAAGATTAATATAATAAAGGAATAATAGGGATTAAATTTATCAAATAAGTAAAATGCCAGCCACAATAATACAAAGGCAATTAATATGTTCCGACCCACTTTATTTACATTAATATAATTTTGGTGTAGATAATTATTGGTCATTTGAGCCAGAAGCTGGACCTGACTAAAAGAATCATCCTCTGCAAATATAGATTTAAACTGCTTGGTTTGCTTACCTGCTGTAATCCCAATAAAAATAATATTATCTTCGATAAGCTCAGGTCTGTAGTTACCATCTAAAAAATCATGTAATGAAATACGAGGAATAGTCCCTGAAGGACCAAGATAATTAATGAGATACTCCCCTTCAGTGATTATGATCTCTTCCTGTAAAGCCAATTCTGCCGCTCTTCTGGCAATAGGCAAATAAGAAGCATTTTGTTCAATAAATAAAGGCGGTAACCTCCTTATCTTTTTGTCTTGATCTGAAAGAAAAGAAGTGTGGCCTAGTTTGACCAGATTTTCAAATGAAGATATCGGTTTTTTTATGGAATCAATAACGAATTGTTGGTTGGAATTATTACCCTGGATACTATATTCAATTTTAACCGGCATTACAATATTTTTACGCTCTCTTAAAGTATCTATCATTAAACTGTCAGCACTTACTTCCTGTGCTTCACTAAATAAAATATCAAAAGCAATAACATTATCAGTATGATTCTTTAATTTTTGGATAGACTGTACATAATAATTCCTATTTAAAGGCAAATCGCCTAATTTCTTTAAACTGAGTTCATTTACTTCAATGATAGTAACATCACTTTCTTTATTATTTATGTTAGAAAGGTATTCTATTTTTTGAAAGCTATCATATATGTAATGATCAATTTTATCAAAGTAGTTATATAAATAAAATACTATTAATACAGCTATTATTAACATATATATAAGTAACTTCTTAGTACTAAAAAAATTATTACTCATAAGAAACCCCCTGAATTTGATAGGGGAGGGTTTTAACCTCCCCTTGTTCTTTAATTACTTTTCCAGGAATGTAAGGTAAGCAAGATAAGTGTGGTATACATCAATTTTGCCTACAAGTTCAAAAGGAGAATGCATGGATAAAACTGCCGGACCGGCATCAATTACATCCATATTGTAATTTGCTAAAAACTTTGCAATGGTTCCTCCCCCACCTTCATCGACCTTGCCTAACTCTGCGGCCTGCCAGATAACACCAGCTTCATTGAAAAGGGAACGGACCTCTGCTACAAATTCAGCAGACGCTTCAGAAGAACCCGCTTTACCATGAGCCCCAGTATATTTAGTTAAAGTAATCCCCTTATTAACAAAGGCTGCATTTCTTTTATCGAATACTTCTGAGAAATTAGCATCATATGCTGCATTTACATCCCCTGAAAGTGATTTGGAACTTTCTAATATCTTTCTCAAATCTAAATCACTGTATTTTTTATAGTATTTGGCAGTCATCTCTGCCACAAAATTTTCAAAAAATCTTGACTGCATACCTGTAGTACCCATACTACCTATTTCCTCTTTATCTACAAGAAGGGTAATAGCAGTATATTCAGGCTGGTTTATATCTAAAAGGGCTTTCAAGCCAGTATAACTACAAACTCTATCATCATGACCATAACCGCCCAGGATTGCCCTGTCAAAACCAATATCTTTAACTCCATCAGCAGGAACGATTTGTAAATCCGAACTCACTAAATCTTCCCCTATAATATCATATTCTTCTGCTAGATATTCTAATACAGCATCCTTTATTTTATTTCCTTCATCATTTTCTTCATCATTTTTTAAGGGAATACTACCAACTATTAAATTTAAATGCTGAGCATTTATCCCTTCCGTCATCTTCTTTTCTCGCTGCTTTTTACCCAAATGAGGTAAGATATCACTAATATAAAACACAGGGTCATCTTCTTTTTCACCAATATTTATTTTGACCTTTGTACCATCTTCTTTAATAACTACTCCTCTGAGAGCCAGTGGTATTGTAACCCATTGGAATTTCTTTATTCCACCATAATAATGGGTTCCAAAATATGCCAGCCCTCCTTCTTCGTACAGGGGATTGGGTTTTAAATCAATCCGCGGCGAATCCATGTGAGCCGCTACTATTTTTAAGCCATCTTTAAGATCTTTTTTTCCAATAACAGACGCTATTAATTGTCGGCCTCTATTAACAGCAAAAATTTTGTCCCCTGCCTTTAAGGAATCAACTTCACTGATATTTTTAAAACCTTCCTCTTTTAGCATCTGAATGGATCTGCTCGTCACTTCCCTTTCGGTTTTGTTTTTTTCTAAAAATTCTTTATACTCACTATTAAATTTGAAAACTTCTTCTCTTTCTTCATCTTCCATTTCTAGCCAGGCATTCTTTGCTTTATAACTTTTTTCATCTTTAGACATATATATTTACCTCCTATTGTTATTTTTAACTTAAATACATTATAACTTAGAAATAAGGATAATTCAATTAAGTGATACTTTTATAACCGTAATTCTTATATTGATTTACTAAGATAAATATGTTAAGATATATTTATATATTTGAATATTATGAAATAGCGTTGGTGATTTAAATGAATGGTAATTTATCTTTTGTAATAGCATTTACAGCTGGGTTACTCTCTTTTTTATCTCCCTGTGTTCTGCCCTTAATACCCTCTTATCTTGCATTTCTACTGGGAGATTACAGCAATCAAAAGAAAAAAGACAATGAATATTCTATTATCCCTGCTTTAATATTTATTGCAGGCTTCAGTATTATATTTATATTATTAGGACTATCAGCCACTTTTTTAGGTAAATTTTTAATGCAAAATCAGTCTTTGCTAAGAAAAATTAGTGGTGTGGTAATTGTAATATTTGGTCTTCATATCAGTGGCATTATAAAAATTAAGTGGTTGTATTATGAAAAGAAAATATCTATAACTCAAAAATCAAATAAATACCTACAGTCTTTTATATTGGGAATTGGTATCGCCTTAGCCTGGACTCCCTGTATAGGACCAATATTATCATCTATACTAATTTTGGCCAGCAACAGTCAGAACTTAATATATGGAGCCTTCTTGTTACTAATATACTCTTTGGGATTTGCCCTGCCCTTTTTGTTCACAGCCCTGGCGGCTAAAAAAGTCTTACCCGCTTTAAAAAAGGTAAATGAATATTTAAATTATATAAATATAGTAGGCGGTATTTTGATTATAATTCTCGGTATCTTAGTATTCACAAATAATTTAAACCTTATTAATTTTTAGGAGGATATTATGAAGAATTTTTCTAACAATAAGATTACTATTACTTTGATTATAGCTGTAATTATAATCGTGGGAGCCTTTTTCTTTTTCAATAAAGACTCACAGCAAAGCTCAGAACAAATTATCCAAAAAGGGTCTGAAGTTGGGAGTCTCGCCCATGATTTCAGTTTAAATAATATAAGTGGTAAAGAAATCAACCTCAGTGATTATCGAGGTGAAATGATTTTCTTGAACTTTTGGGCTACCTGGTGTCCACCCTGTGACGCCGAAATGCAGGCAATCCAAAAATTACATGAAGAAAATGAAAATGTCAAAGTAATTGCAGTTAATTCCAAGGAAAATAAGGATGATGTCCTAGATTACCTAATGGTAAATAAATATTCCTTCACCACTCTTTTAGATCAAAAAGGTAAAATAACCTCGAAGTATCTTATTAGAGGCATTCCAACAACATTAATTATTGATAAAAATGGTGTTGTTATAAAAAGGCATAGTGGGACTTTAAGCTATGAACAGATGCTAGATATGGTAAAAGGAAAGTGACCTTTTAAGGTCACTTTTTTAATTCTATTTAGTTAATTTCTTTTCTGCAACCATTCCCAGTACAGCCACCGGGTCTTTAGGTGTTGAATATGGGGGGGCATAAGCCAGATCTATTTGAAATAGATCTTCCGCTCCCAGTTCTCCATATATTGCAGTAGAGATAACATCAATCCTCTTATCAACTCTATCTTCACCCTCTATTTGTGCACCCAATAATCGATGGGTTTTTTTATCAAACACACCTCTTATCTTCATTTTTTTAAGGCCAGGAAAATAACCAGCATGATTGGCCCCCGTTATTGTGACTACTATTGGGTCATAACCGCTCTCGGAAGCTTCAGTTTCATCTATACCCGTTTTGGCAACAGTATAATCAAAAATTTTGGTAATTGCGGTTTGAAATACACCCAGATGATGATTATTACCCCCTGCAACATTTTGTCCGGCTACTCTGCCCTGTTTATTGGCAGTTGATCCCATAGGAATCCATACCTTTTCATTTGTCAAAAGGTTAATCGTTTCAGCACAATCACCGGCTGCATATATATCATTAATGTTTGTTTCCATTCTTTCATTAACTTCAATTGCCCCAGTTTTGCCAATTTTAATTCCCGCTTCTTTCGCTAAGCTGATCTCTGGTTTGATCCCTAAAGAAAGTAGCACAAAATCTGCTTTTACTTCACGTCCGGAGCTCGTAATTACTTTTTTTACTTGCTCTTCTCCCTCAAAAGAATTTACTCCATCTCCTAAAATCAAGTTAACCCCTTGATCTCTTAAATGTTGATCAACATATTTTGTAATATTTTTACTAAAAAGCGGCAATATCTTGTCCTGTAATTCAATCACTGTTACTTCTTTACCCAGTTCAGAAAAGGATTCAGCCATCTCAAGTCCGATCAGCCCGGCCCCAATAATTGATACTTTCTTTTTATCACCTATTTTTTCTTTGATAAGATCGGCATCTTTTACAGTACGTAGGGGGTGGATATTTTTTAAATCTATACCTTTGATGGGTGGTATAATTGGTTTTGCTCCCGTTGTTATAACTAATTTATCATATTTATAGATCCCTTCGGTATCTGTTTCTAAATCCCTATAAGTCAATGTCTTTTCCTCTTTGTTAATATCGATGACTTCATGCTTTATTTTGACCTCTACTCCATAACTTTCTTCAAATTCCTCAGGACTATTAATCACCACTTTATCTCTGGACTCGGTAACTCCAGATATATAGTAGGGCAGACCACAGCCTGCATATGAAATATCTTCATCCTTTTCAAAAATGACAATTTCAGCATCTACGTTAGTTCTACTCGCCTTAGCAGCAGCGCTTGTTCCTGCCGCTACTCCTCCTATTACTGCAATTTTCATTCATCATCACTCCCTTCAAAATTATCTTTAATTGTTCTTATATTAATTCATCATTTCCGAGACATCACCCGTATGAACTAAATATATTGATGTTTGAGATTCCTTTTAAGATCATCAGTAATCAGACTTATTCAAACTAAAAACTCTACTCTTAGATTCCAGGCCGTAGATGAAACTACTGCCATTAGCTAGTCTCTATTTTGTTTTCAAAACTTGCAACTTTTATAATATATATTAAGTCATACTCGAAAAAACTAAAGTGCCCGGTATAATACCGGACACTTATCTCATAATTTATCTTATAATTTATTATTGTCCGGGACCACCCTTTAGTTCCATTGGCTTAATATTCGGATCAAATTCTTTTTTCCTCTTAATAATTTCCTCCGCAATATTAATGAATTCTTGACTGATAGCATCCTCCCTATCTTGATTTACAACAGGATTTCCTTCATCTCCCCCCACTCGAACATGTTTCATAAGAGGTAGCTGGCCTAAAAGGTCTACATCCAGTAAATCTGCTAGTTTTTTCCCTCCACCTTTACCAAATAAATATTCCTTATTACCACATTTTGAACATTCATAGTAAGCCATATTCTCTATTATTCCCAAAATATCCGAATCCATCTTTTCAGCCATATGGCCGACTCTACCCGCTACATTTGTAGCTGTGATCTGTGGAGTTGTAACTATTAGGGTTCTAGCGTGAGGTAATTTCTGCATTATATTCAAGACCATATCACCTGTACCAGGTGGTAAATCTAATAAGAGATAATCAAGATCTCCCCATATTACATCTTTAAAAAACTGCTGAAGTGCTCCAAGTAGCAATGGACTCCTCCAGATAACAGGGTTTTGTTCATGTACAAAAGAACCCATTGAAATTACCTTAACACCCATCTTCTCAGCAGGTTTTATTAGTTCTGATTCCTGCTGTACCTCAACCTGTTCTTCTATACCAATTATACGGGGTATACTAAAACCATGTACATCTGCATCAATGATCCCTACATTTTTACCCATGTTCTGTAAAGCAATAGCTAAATTTGCTGTTACAGTTGATTTGCCAACTCCCCCCTTACCGCTGGCAATTGCTATTATACCACCTTTAATAGTCCCGTTCTCTAATTGAATCTTACCATTTTTTACATCATACATTTTAAAATCCTCCCTTTTTATTCCATAAGCCTTTGATGCTTTTTACCTGTCATTCTATATAAGATCATAATTAAAATGAATATTGAAAATAGGGTAATAATAATACCAAAAATTGAGTTGAAACCCAGATTTAAAATGGTTCCAACTGTTACGGCAGTTATAATCATTACTCCCGCTGATTTAATCATATTTTTTAGCCCCAACTCTCTAAAAAGCACAATAAAGGTTGCCACACAGGGGAAGTAAATCGTTAAAATTGTACTGGAAATTACCAGCTGTTTTACAGTTAAATTTAAGGGCGCTAACATGCCCATCGCCAGGTCTTTTCTTAAAAAGCCCATCAGTAAAGCCGAAATTACCTCCTTAGGCAGCCCAAATAACTTTGCAAAGATAGGGCCTATAAATCTGGTCAATAGATCAAAAAATCCTAATGCATACATCGCATTGACCGCTAATACACCAAGTAATACAAAAGGAATTGCTTCTTTAAGAAAATTAACAATTCTCATCCATAGCTTTTTTAAGACAACTTTAAATACGGGTGTCCTCAATGTGGGTATTTCTAATAATAGATCACTTGAGTAACCCGGTAAAAAATAATTCAATAATAATCCCACAATTATCCATACTACAAATAGAGATGCAAATACATAAAATATATAAATTCCGCCAAATGCACCGACCAAACCTATTATCATGGCCGTCTGTGCCATACACGGTATTGAAATAGACATCAAGGTACTGGCAATAAACTGTTCCCTTTTACTGTCCAAATTCCTGGCAGCTAAAGCAGCAGGAACATTACATCCAAAACCCAATATCATAGGTATTATGGAAAACCCGTGTAAACCCACCTTATGCATTAAGTTATCGACCAAAACAGCCAAACGAGGTAGATAACCTGAATCCTCTAAAATACTTAAGACAAAATAGAAAGAAACAATATAGGGCAGCACTGCTGCAAATGGGATAAATATCCCGGTAGTTAGAAGCCCAAAAGACTGTTCAAAATCAATCTGCCCATTAACTAGTTGCCCGATAAACAGGTCATGTAAGAAAGATCCCTCATTTAATAAACTACTAATCCTCATTAATAAATTATAGTATGGGCCTGCAAAAAAGGGTTCTGCTATATAACCAATCAAGCCCTCTCCTATAAATCTGATCACAATGAAAACTAAATATAATACACCTGCTGCAATCGGTATGCCTGACCAGGGTTTAAGAGTATATTCTTCTAATAATTCTTTTCCTGAATGATGTTTGGGTTTAATCTCCTGTACTGCATTTATAATGTGACCTATTTCAACCCACCTTTGATCAGAGGTTAATCTATCAAAATCTTTTATTTCACGATAGTCTATATAATCTAAAGCCTCCCTCAATCCATTACCGGTTGTTGCCACTGTTGGAATAACCGGTACCTTGAGTTTCTCCCTTAATTTTTCTAAATCAATGTTAATTCCCTTATGCTTGGTCTCATCCCACATATTCAAAAGAACTACAACTGGAATATCTTCTTCTAATAGTTGTAAAGTTAAATTCAAATTTCTTTCCAGGTTGGTAGCATCGATTATATTATAAACTATATCTCCTTCTTTTAACATCTCAACTGCTACTTCTTCTGCTTTATTGGTGGGATCAAGCGTGTAGGTACCTGGAACATCAATCAATTCAATATTTTTTCCATCATGTTTAAATAAACCTTGTTTATACTCAACAGTTGTTCCAGCATAGTTAGAAGAAGTAACACTGGTACCTGTCAGCCTTGAAAAAACAACACTTTTACCAACATTCGGATTGCCCATTAATAAAACTTTCATCTATGGTTCTCCAATCTTACCATAATTTTTTCAGCCATCCCTCGACCGATGGCTATTCTTGAACTATTTTCTATTTTAATGGTAATGGGGCCTCTTAGTACCATATCACTTATTTTTTTTACACTCTTACCTTTTCTGATTCCCAGAGAGTCTAACTTTTTTCTTAATTTTTCTCCCCCTCTAAAATCAGTAACTATTCCCCTTTCTCCTTCTTTTAAATGAGATAACGAAATTAATCTATTTTTCACTATGTGATCATCTCCTAAAATATCTAATGATATTCATTATCAATTTATACATATATATATATTAACACAAGTTAAAGTTTAGTTCAATAACATACACCTATCATTTTTACTGATAAAAAAAGTAAATATCATGATAATCGAAACCATTAGGAAAGTTAAAGTATAGCCTAATAGGTTAATCAAAAGGCCTCCCATTAATGGTAAAATAATAATTAATATATTTAAACTATCTCTGATCCCCAAATAAATCGTGCGCTTATTATGAGAAGTTATATCCAACAAATATGGAGTAAAACCTATTTTCCGCCCGCTGACTACAAAACCAATTAAGAAAAAAAGATATTTATATACCTCAGGTCCGATTCGTCCTGCTATTAGTGCTAATATAGGTATGATTCCACCAATTAAAATACAAATCTTTACAATATTTCTCGCATTACTCCGATTACCTATATATCCCCAAAAAATGTTTGATAAGATCATCCCTGTAATTTGAAATATTAAGAATGTCCCCACATATTGACTGGAAAGCTGAAAAGTATCTTTGGCATATACTATATAAAAAGGTAGTATCATCAAACTGAAACTGGACATGTTTTCAATTATGACAAATTTTAAAAAAGTAGGGTCACTTTTTAATATACCGGGAACTTTTTTTAAGAAAGTTGAAAGTCTTAATTTGTTGTTATTTACCACAGAAGGTTCTTCATCTATAAACCAAAATGAAAAAGCTGCAATGATGAGTCCTACAAAACCAATAATAAGTAATATACTGTAATTATTGGGAAAGGTCAATTTCCCCGGGCTAAAAATATATTTAACAATGAGTCCTCCAGTAAAAGCCATAATACTGGCCACAAATTGTTTGGCTGCAAATATTTTTTCTCTATCTCCTTTTGTAGTTAATTTAGCAATTATTTCATTGTATGATAAAGAAGCAAAGCCCCCACTTATTGAAAATATGAATATTAATACAAAAAAGAAAAAAACAACCATTAAGGGATTACTTTTGCCGTAATAGTAAGTAGTTAATGCTAAACCAAAAAATGAAAAAGCCCTTAGATATATACCTGTAATTAATATTTTCTTTTTATACTTAACATAGCTTAAATAATGACTAAATATTATATTAAATAACCGCGGCACACCTAATATCATTGAATATAGTAATCCAAAAATTATTTTGGAATCTATCAGTTCAGCTATCAAAGAGGGTAATACAGTATTTAAATCAATCATTGACATGGTTAAGGCTAAGAAAGCCCCATGCCAGAGAAAAATAAGATAAACTTTTTTATGATTTATTTTGATATTATCCCCCCTTATATTCGTTTAAAACAAATCATATCAAAAACATATATCTGCTTCTGTAAAGCACTTACATAAAATCGATTAATTTAAAGCAAATTACTTTTAAAAAAATATTAATGTCAATATTTAAAGTGAATTCATAGATGATGGACTAATTCAATTTAAGTTTTTAATATGTATTTTTTATAATATTTGATGCTTTAAATTGATGAATAAAATGTTATATGATAGTATTAATTTATTAGGAAAAGCAACGTATGAAGGGGCTTTTATATGAATAAATTAACGAAAGTAAAATCCGTCAAAAAAAATAATAAGTTGACTTATACCGGTTGGTTTCTAATATGTTTACTCTTTTCCTGGGGAAATACATCATTAGGCTTTATTTTTCTTATGATCCATTCCTTGATATATTTATATAAAAACAGGAAATCGCTCAAATTAAAAAAAATAATCGATAAAAAAATATGTCTTTTTTTAATTTTATTTATTATTTGGAGTTTGATTTCTACACTTTTTTCTTATGATAAAAAAATTGCTTTTAGTTCTTTAATAGTTTTTTCAATATTATTAGTAGTTACAATTTTTGAAACACAAATTTTAATCACTCTAAAAAAATTTAATTATAAAGTATTATTACCAACTATGTCTATAGGAATTACCATTTCTGTCCTTTATATTATTTACAATTACTTTAGCACAGATATTTCACGTGCTACTGGTATCTTTTCCGGTATCAATGATACAGGCACTTTATTAATGGTCTCTTTGATATTTGTCATTTCATCCTTTGAATTTTTAAAAAACAAATATAGATATTTAATGTTAGTACCTGGTATTTTAGGTTCTTTAGCAATATTATTGACCCTTTCAAGAGGCTCGTTTATTGGACTTATAGCCGGTTTAATAACATACAGCTTAAGATCAAAAAAACATATAGTTATTTTTGTCATCATAATAATATTGTTTTCTGCTGTGATTTATTCTAACCCGAAATTAAATAATAGATTTTTTGATTCAATAACAATAAGAGAAAATATGGATAGAATATATATTTGGCTTTCATCAGTTGAAATGATTAAGGATTATCCCATTAAAGGTGTGGGTCCCGGCAATTTTCCCATAATCTATCCTCTATATAGGCACGATTATAATCAAAAAACTCATACCATGTCTTTTGCACATAATATATTCTTGAATATGGCTGTTGAAACAGGATTAATAGGTTTTATGTTATTTTCAGCTATAATAATTTCAATATTAATTATGGGTATAAAAATATTTAATAAAAACGCATTAAGTAGAGGAATTGTAGCTGCCTTTATGTCTGTCTTAGTACATAATCAATTTGATTGTACTATTTTAAAATTTGAAATCGGAGTAGTCTTTTGGATATTAACAGGTATAATTATCGCTATTTACTCTTCAGATAAGAATCATAAAGTAACTTAGAAACTTTTTTTATAGCTCCTCTATCTCCCATCCTCTTTTTGCCGGCTTCACTTCTTTTTTGATATTCATTATCATCTTCTAATAGTTCAATTATAGAATATGCAACATTTTTAAAATTCCTCTCTACAAACTTCACACCTTCACCAAGCAATCTTTTCTGATCTGCTGCAAATTCATAATCAAACTGAGCACCTGTTCCGGGAAATATTATAACCGGTTTACCCATTCCAGCAGCCTGTTCGTTAGCAGTACCAGCCATTCCCATAAATAATTTTGCCTGGTCTAATACATCACCAAAACCATTATAAATTATATTGACATTACTATATCCATTTTTAGATTGCATTTTTAATCGTACATGCTCATTTGCTGATTTGATAACTTTCCAGTTTAATGTCAATAATTTTTTTCTAAATTTATTAACAGAAAAATTACCCGTAACAGCGGTTAAAAATTCATATTTAACCTTTTTTAATCTCTCTAATTTTTCTATAACATTGATAAAGTCCATCATATTTTGATAAACTTCTTTCCTGCTGCCCGGTAAAATTCCAATTTTAATACTGTTTTTTTCTAAATTAAAGTCCAGCTTTTTAATATCAAAACAGTCCATCATCAGATTTCCGAAAAAGTCTGCTTTAACTCCATGTTTAACTAAATCTTCTTTTGTTTTCTGATCCCTTGGTAAAACTATATCTGCATACTTTTTCATTATCTGTTTCTCTACTGTATAATGGCTATTTATATATTCTGATTTGGCAGTAGGTAAAAAAATTATATTTCCACCTTTAAAAAAACCAGTTAATAAAAGAATATAAACATCACCTACCACTACCGAAAGATCATATTTATTTTTACTCTTCTTTAGGGTTTTAATCTGCTTATATATACTGCTTAAAAGACCTGCCCTTAGATCTTTTAATAAATTAATAAAGCTATTACGAGCAAAACCACCACTGGGTAACTCGTTTTGAGGACCGATTATATCAACAGGTAAATTTTGAAAATGATCACCCTTACCTACAATAGGTAAAGCCCCAATATTAATCTGCTCTTTTTTTGCTTTTTTTAATACTTCTTTAACTAAATTGGCCGCAATCAGATCTTCACCATGGCCATTACTGACCATCAATATATTTTTTTGTTTTATCATTTATATCATCCCTGTTTGAATTGAGATTTATAAAGATTATAGTAATAACCTTTTTTGTCATACAATGCTTTATGTTTGCCTTTCTCTACTATACTACCGTTTTCTAATACTATTATCTTATCTGCATTGATAACAGTAGATAAGCGGTGGGCAATTATGAAGGTCGTCCTGTCCTTCATAAGCCTTTCCAGGGCCTCCTGAATCAAAGCTTCTGATTGCAAATCTAATGATGAAGTGGCTTCATCTAAAATTAATATTTTATGGTCTGTAAGCAGGGTTCTGGCGATTGAAATCCTCTGCTTTTGCCCGCCTGAAAGAGATACTCCTCTTTCACCTACTTCTGTTTGATAGCCCCTATCAAAGTCCATTATGAACTGATGTGCGTTGGCCCTGCGAGCCGCCACTTCGATTTCCTTAATTGATTTTTGTTCAGCTCCATAAGCAATATTTTCAGCTATTGTTCCCTTAAATAAAACCGTTTCCTGGGGAACAATGCCAATCTGTTTCCTCAAAGAATTTATCTTTACATCTTTTATATTAACTCCATCAATTAAGATTTCCCCTTGATCTGCATCATAAAACCTGGGTAGAAGATTAACTAAAGTAGTTTTGCCTGCTCCACTATGGCCGACCAGCGCAACCATTTCATCAGGTCTTACAGTTAAATCTATATCTTTTAAGACCTTTTCACTCTCCTTATAACTGAAGCTGACTTTTTTGAAGTCAACCCGCCCCTGAATTGTGTCCATTTCAACTGCATTTTCTTTTTCTTCTACCTTTTCTTCCACATTTAACAGCCTAAAAATCCTTTCTGAAGCCCCCACAGCTTTCTGCATCAAGTTATAGCTTTTACTTAAAATATTAATGGGACTGACTAAAAGACCTATATATCCTATGAAGGTGATTAGCTCTCCTGTAGTCATCTCTCCTCTTAGTACCTTATGACCACCGTACCAAAGAAAAGCCGCTGCTCCGAAAGCAATAATTATTTCAACTACAGGTGTGATGGTCGCTTCCACCTGTACCCCTTTTAAATTTTCTTCTAGAGTCTTATCATTTGCTCGGTTAAATTTCTTAATCTCCTTATCTTCATTATTAAAGGCTTTGACAATTCTAACTGCTGAGAGGGTTTCCTGTAATATATTAGTAACATTGCTCATTTCATTTTGTATCCTGGTACTTATAGATCTCATTTTAAAACCAAATTTACTGATCGCTACCGAAACCAGTGGGATAATCAAAAATGAAACCAGAGCTAATTTCCAATCAATATATATTAAAAAACCAACAATTCCAATAACCATAATGGGCTGTAAAACGATATTTGATAACCCTGTTGTTAGACTTGTTTGAATAACATTTACATCATTTGTTATACGGGACATCAAATCACCGGTTCTTTGCCTTTCAAAAAAACTTAAAGATAACTTCTGCAAGTGCTGATAGAGGTCATTCCTTAAATCAACTATCACATGCTGACTTAATCCTGATATTAAATATTTCTGTGCATAATTAAATATGCCTTTAAGGAGATAGAGCAAAATAGCTCCTGCCGCAATATAATTTAAAATAATCGGATTACCAGCAATTAACACGTCATCTATTAAGAATTTAAATAACCAGGGGATTAATAAGCCGGTTATACCCACCAATATTAGACAAATCAGACCAGCAATTAAATTAGCGGTATACGGCTTCATATATTTAAAAATTTTTTTGTAGTCTTTCAATTTAAATACCTCCAAAAGATATTATACAATATATAAGGTACAACCTCAATCCAATATTGAATTTGAAAGTTTATTGCTATATAATAAATTAAACATATACACAAAAACTGGAGTGTTAATAAATGGCCGATAATATAAAAGTAAGCGTTATTATTCCAACTAAAAACAGAAAAAAAATACTTCGAAAATCCCTTCAAGCTTTAAATAACCAAAGTTATGATTACAATAAATTCGAAATCATAATCATTGATGATGGATCAAGTGAAGATAATAAAACAATGATAAGAAAAATAAATTTAAAACCTGAAGTTAACTACATATACCAGAAAAACACCGGACCGGCTCAAGCCAGAAATAGGGGTATAAAATTAGCCAGAGGTGAGTATATTGTTTTTATTGACGATGACATAATAGTAAATAGAAACTTCCTTAAAAGCCACATGAAAAATCATAAAAGTAATGACAATGTTATAGTTCATGGCCCTGTCATCTATACTAATGATTTAGAAAACCCTCGAAATACCGAAAAAAAAATAAGTGACTTTTCCAACGCCTACTTCGCAACTGGCAATGCATCAATTAAAAAAGATCATCTCAAAAAAGCCGGACTTTTTGATAGTAGATTTAATGAATATGGATGGGAAGATCTGGAATTAGGGACAAGATTGAAAAAACTTAATCTAAAACCCGTTCAAGAAAAAGAGGCGCGGGGATATCATCTTAAACATGAATTTTCCACTCAGGATATACCAAATATAAAAAACAGAGAACGGCAGAGAGGCAGAATGGCAGTCCTTTACCATGATATTAATTCTTCTTTTGCAGTCAAGGCCTCTACCCTATATTGGAAACCATTTATGGTCATATTAGAAATATTGACCATCGGTAAATGGCCTCAAAAAAAAGCAGTCAATAGATTAATTACCTATCTACATGAAAAAAATCTAAATTCTTTGAGAAATTTCTTTTTGTATTTTGTCAGACTAGATTCCTATCTGCTAGGATTAAAAGAAGGATATAAAAATAGTTAATAGATATATTTAATAGTCATCCACTCTTATATTTTTTCATTGCAATTTTTTAATATTAATGTGGATAAAGAAAACTACAAACTAAATAGAACAAAACCCTATACTGCTTTTGGGATAAAACTTTATATTCACTTTTTTCACCTGCCTGTTTTATAATTAATCATTAATCAAAGTATACTATTTTTTGAACTTTCCTCTATATTTTTATGTCTCTCTTATTTAAATTGTTTCTTGCAATTTAATTATTCTCCTTTTTTTAGATTAAGATCCTGCAGAATATCATTAATGATATGATCGGCGGCTCCCTTTTCTAATCTGAGGTTCTGCAGTCGTTTCTTCATTACCTCTATACCCTCACCATTTAAGAGATCAAGGATTTTCGCCGTTAGGTCTTGATTGTCAATCAAACCTCTCATTTCCGGTACTATTTCTTCTTCATAAAACAGGTTGATTGAAGAAATATACTTCCTATTACGAGACATCTTTGGTATAATAATCCTCTTTAAAAATTTACCCAATAGGGGAATCTCCCCTATTAAACCGATTAAACCTGGTAGAGGAATTAACTCCGGCTTATTCAAAGGCAGGATAACCAGCATAGGAGTTTCTAATACAGCTAATTCTAAATTATTGGTACCAGGAATGGTTAAAGTAAAATCAGATTCTCTCATGATGCTGTAAGATACTTCATCATAGATTTCAATTTCAAAGTCATCAATGCTTAAGCGATTTTCTTCTTTTTTATATGCTGTATCAGCTTTTATCCTCTTATCTCTTAAACTCTGCTTTATTTCCTTCTCATCGATAAAAGGGGATTTTGTTAAAATAAATCTGTATTTACTCTTCTTTTGTTTAATTTCAATAGCGGTGTTTAAAAATAGAGGCAGAGTGTATTCAAACTCCCGCGGTCTGCTGCCCGGCATTAAGTTTATTATTATTTGATCATCCTTTTTATTTAATTTAGCCTTGGCTTGTTTGTCGGTTAAAACCGGTTGGATTGAATCAATAATCAGATTTCCCACAACCTTCAATTTGGCAGGATCAACACCTTTTTTTAACAACTTCTGATATATTTTTTGGTCCGATACATAGAATTTTTTTATGCTTTTAATAAATCCATAATCTCGTTCTGTATAAGAATAAACAGGATAATTTAATCTCTTAGCCAAAAAAACCGCATGCATAAGATCACCGCCTAAAAAAAGGACAAATCCTTTTTTAGCTGTTTTGAAATTGCTGGGCCTTATATTAAAAAGAATAAACTTTAGATAATCCTTACTGTTATATACTTCCTCAACTCCTTTTAATCCCAATAATACTTTAGCTTCCTTTCCACTGGAAAAAACGCAGGGTGGAATAAATACATATATATTTATTTTAATATTCTTTTCATTTAATTTTTTTATCACAGGCCTAACCCAGGCAGATACCTCACCAGGACTATTTGTAGTTAATACAACATTCATCACAAGAATCATCCTTTATAATGGTTTCTTGAATAAGCTCAAATCTGTTTTAAGTGATGGGTGCTATTTAATAATTTTACAACGGGGTACTGATCATAGAATTTAACTCTTGATATAGAAACATTATCCACTTCTATGCTGAACATACGGTTTAGAGGTAATTCGAGCAGATATGCAATAATAATTCTTACTATTCCACCATGAGTGGCTATTAATACTTTTTTATCTCGATTCTCTTTTATAATTTGATCTATAGCCTCTCCAACTCTTTCTTCTACTTCCTGAATATGTTCACCTTCAGGGGGTTTACAGCAGGTTGGGTCCTTTGCCCACTTATGAGCTAATTTAGGATAACTTTCTTCTATCTCAGCAAAAGTTAGACCTTCCCACTGACCAAAATCTATTTCCATCAAATCTGCAATCGTAATGAGGTCTTTATTTTGATAATCAGCTATGTCTTTAACAGTATGATAAGCTCTTTTTAAAGTGCTGCTGTAGATTGTGTCAAATTTTTCATCTTTAAGAAAATTATATAGTTCTTGGGCCTGTTCCTCACCTTTTTTATTTAATTCAATATCAACAGCACCCTGATATTTAGAATCTTTATTCCACTGGGTTTCTCCATGTCTAACTAAAACTAAATTAGTTACCATTTTAACACCTTCTTATTTTTCATTTTCTTTTTCTATTATAATTGAAAAAGAAGACTATATCAATTCTAATATATTTTTATATTATAATTTTTTATCTAAATGATGTGCTTAAATAGTCTGATTTCCTCATATTATATAACTAAAACCCCTACTATATTAAGTAGAGGCTCAGATTTTATATTTATTATCAAATAATAATAGAAGATAATATAATTAATTTACAATCTCATCAACTTGTTCACTAAGTTCTGGGAAAACAGCCTTGGTAACAAGCTCCAAACCAGTAATTAACCTGGGAGAAGCCCTATTTAATATGTTTGCGTCAATTATATAAATTCTATCATTTTGGATTGCTGATATAGGTTGAAACCTCTCTCTGCTCTTGACTGCTTCCACCGATACCTGCATCTGTGCACTATGTGGAGTTGATATATATACCTCAGGATCTTCCATTAACAATTTTTCCAGGCTGTACTGTGGCCACTGCCCTTCTGCCAATCTGCCGATGTTTGTTCCACCAGCCATTTGAATTAGATCATCTACAAAGTTGTTCTTGCCGGCTGTAAATAGAGGATCATTCCAAAGTTCATAAAATACTTTAGGCTTTTCATTGGTCTTTAGATGTTCTTCGACTAGATTTTTAATTAAATCTATCTTATTTTTCATATCAATAGCTATTTGATCGGCTTTTTCTTGGTTTCCGGTTAATAAACCGATTTTTTGAATATTTTCAATAGCTATCTCTACACTGTCTGAACTGAACCCGGCCACCTTAATATTTAATTCTTTTAACCTTTCTACGGTTTCAATTTTATTTACAGAAGCAGCAATTACTAAATCCGGTTCCATGGTTATAATTTTTTCAATATTAGGTTCTGTAATAGTGCCTATCTTTTCAACCTTGGTTGCTTTTTCTGGGTAATCGGCAAATGTAGTTACTCCTATAACATTATCACCTGCTCCCACGGCAAATAAAATCTCTGTTGTATTAGGTGACAATGAGATTATCTTTTCCGGTTTTTCTTCCATAACTATCTTTTCATCCAGATCATCTAATAGTGCAAGAGGATACTTTTGAGCAGCCACACCTCCGCTGGTAATTAATATACTGATAATTAATAATGAAATGATAAAAGTAATATTCTTTTTAGAAATCATTTTATTCCTCCTCTTATTTTTTTATGTCATATTTTTTAAAAATCTATCCAACTGTTCTAAAAGTTTTAAATTGTGCTCTCTCTTTTTTACTGCTATCCTGATAAAATTATTGCCTAACCCACGATAATTACTACAATCTCTAATTAGAATTGCTTGTTTAGCTAACTCATCACAAAGATGTGGAGCCGTTATATTTAAATCAGATATATCAATAAAGATATAGTTTGCATTAGGATAATACACATCAATATCCTCATATTTTTTAAGAGAATTATATAAAAACTTCTTTTCTTTATTTACAGATATCTTAGTATCCTCGATATACTGCCTTTGTTTTAAAAGTAATTCTCCGGCTCTCTGGGCCATGATATTTACATTCCAGGGGTCTTTGTGATCATGCATCTTATTTATTATGTTCTTCTGACCGATACCGAATCCTAATCTCAAACCTGGAATGGCAAAAATTTTTGTGAGAGACCTGAGAACAAAGAGGTTATCATATTCTTTAACCAAAGTTACTGACGAAATATCCCTGTCCATAAAGTCAACAAAGGCTTCATCAATTATAGTATAGATACCTCTTTTTTTATTATATTGTAAGATATTAAAAATAGTTTCTCTATCAATAAAATTTCCAGTTGGATTATTGGGATTACATAGGATACAAAGATCAATATCTTGACTAATATCTCCTTTTAATTTCTCAACATCTATTCTAAATTTGTTACTTTTATTTAAATAATGATATTTGATATCACTACCCTTTGAATTTAGGGCTTTTTCATATTCAGAAAAAGTAGGAGCAAGTATAAGACTATAATTAGGTTCTAATACTGAAATAAGCAGATAAATTAATTCGACTGCTCCATTACCTAGTATATAATTATTTGCAGCAAAGCCATATTTTTGCGCTAATCTAGATCTTAAATGTTCGGAGTCAGGTTGGGGATATTTTTCTATCAAGTTAAGTTCATTTTGTAATTTTTGATAGAGTTGTGGTGGAGGACCTAAAAAATTTATATTAGCACTAAAATCTATTATGTCTTCTCGGCATAGATTATATTTTTTAACTGCCCCTTCTATATCACCTCCGTGCTGTTTATCCATTACATTAACCCCCTTATAACACTTCATATCCCCCATTAATCAATCTGGATTTAAAAAGTAAATCCAGAAAAGGAAAATTAGCATTGATAACTGATACAATATCTTCACCAAACCTCTCTTCTTTTAGAATAACACCTATAACTGTACCACTATGGGCAGTTATTAATCCTAAAAACCCAGACTGTTTTTTCAATATACTTACAAGGCTTTCCAGATCTGGCTTATTAATTATAGCCTGATTGGCTAGACTACTGATAGTTGCTCCCCATCCTAACATTTTATAGTCCCTGGTTTTTATGCCCCTTTTTATTAATTTAAATGCCTTTTTTATATGATTAGATTTCTGCCTATTTAAAGTTGCCAGATCTTTTCTTGCATTAAATGATAGGGTTTCAATCTCACCTCCGTAATCAAAGATTAAAACAGGCAGTTGATCTATTTTTCCTAGATACTGATTTATATGGCCATTTATGTGATCAAACAATACAATCCCTTTCATAAAAGTGGCATCGGTTGGTTCAACTTCAAGTGCAATTTTTTTAACGAATTCGATTTCTACTTCTTTATTAAATAATAATAAAGTGGCTATTACAGCTGCCGTTATATCAGCAGTTGAACTGCTCATACCTTTAGCATATGGGAGATCAGATTCTATTTTTAAGTTTAAACCAACATGCTCTTTATTACAGTAACTTAAAGTTTTTTGCACTGCCAAATATGTCTTTTGTTTATTATCATTTATTAATATTTGGCTGTGTTTCTCTGTTTTCCTTACACAAGCTGTACTGAAAATATCTACAGGAGAACTTATTAAAACATTTTCTCCATTCAAATATCCCTGAATAAATTCACCACAGCTGCCTGGTACTTTGACTTTTACTTCCATAACTATCTCCTTAGAAGAATAAAATTAACATGAATAATATAAATAATTCCATTATCTCATTGAGAGCTCCGTAAAGATCACCTGTTAATCCATCAATTTTTCTGATAAAAAACTTGCCATATAACCAAACCGCTACAGCGGTAATTGCTAAAATTAGGGCTCCTTTAAAGAAAAACAAAAATAAACTGACCAGAACTGTCCATAAAACAGAAATTAGAACCTGAGATTTTTCTAAATATATCTGATAGACCTTGCCCATTCCTTCCCTTCTTGCGTAAGGAAATATATAAACTGCCAATACCATTGCACATCGGCTTACGGTTGGAACCATTATCAAGGCTGCATTCTTTTGAGCCAATGGAAGTTCGATTAATAAGGTAAATTTTAAGAGTAAAAGCAAGACCAAAGCAAGCACACCGTAAACACCTATCCTGCTGTCATGCATAATTGATAGAACCTCTTTTTTATTCTTTCCTCCAAATAATCCATCAAAACTATCTGCTAATCCATCCATATGAATACCACCTGGAAGAATCACAAAAAATAGTAAAATCAATCCATCCCTAACCAAGTTAGGTAAAAACATTGTACCTAATAGATTGATAATAACTAAAACTAATCCTAACAATGTTCCAATTAACGGATAATATAACATGGATCGAGCTATATTCTTTTCACTATAATTGAGTTCTTTTTTAACAGGTATTACTGTAATAAACTGCAGGGCTATTAAAAATGAATTCATCTCAGCCTCCTTAAAAATCAAGCGTATCGAAAGTAGCCATTTCTTTAATAATTCTGATAGAAGATTCAACTATCCCCATTCCCAAAATAGCACCTGTGCCTTCTCCCAATCTCATATTTAAATCAAACATAGGCCGCAAATTCAAATACTGATAGAGTTTATCATGACCCGGTTCTACAGATTTGTGAGAAGGGATTAAAAAATTGATAACATCAGGTTCTATCAGATAAGCAATTAAGGCAGCTGCCCCCGATATTAGACCATCAATCATAACCGGCTTTCTATGAGCAGCTCCAGCTAACATCACTCCTGCCATGCCCCCAATTTCTAATCCTCCCACCTTGGCGAGGATGTCAACCCCATCATCCTTTTGCGGTTTGTTTACCTCTAAGGCCTTTTTAATTACTGCCTTTTTATTTTCTAAACCTTTTTTATCAAGTCCAGTACCATACCCTACGATTTCATCTAAACTATTTTCGATTACCACAGAAATTATAGAGCTGGAAGGAGTAGTGTTTCCTATACCCATCTCACCTGTCCCAATTATATTCTTTCCTTGAGCGATCAACTGCTCTGCTATTTTAATACCTACTTCTATACTTTCAACTGCTTCTTTGTGACTCATTGCAGGTCCTTTTAAGATATTATCTGTCCCTCTTTTGATATTGGCCTGGATCAATTTATTATCTTTTATCTCCTCTACCATTCCAATATCGGCAATGGAAATATCCACATTGTACTGATTGGCAAATACATTGACAGCTGCTCCGCCCTTTAAAAAGTTTTTAACCATAGCAGCAGTTATGGTTTGAGGAAAGGCACTCACCCCTTCTTTAACAACCCCATGGTCCCCGACCATGATAATATGTGCTTTTTGGCTTACATCAGGCAGTGTTTCTGCCGTTATCCCGGCAATTTTTACAGCAAGTTCTTCTAAGTATCCTAAACTACCCGGTGGTTTAGTTAGATTATCAAGACGTGTTTGAGCACTTTCCATACTGGCTTGATCTAAACTGCTAATCTTTTTAATAGTTTTTTCTAATAATTCCATTTTCTCACTCCTATCTAAATATATATAATAAAAAGACTGACATTAATATAAAACTAAAGCTTGCAATATACATTAAGCTAATAGTTTCTTTTATATTTTTATTACTAAAATCTAATATTTTTTCTCCCAACAATGCTTTTTTACTGACCCGCCCAAAGTAGTAATTAACACCTCCCAGTTGGATTTTAAGGGCTCCTGCTACCGCTGACTCCGGATAACCGGCATTAGGACTGACGTGTTTGTCAGCATCGTTTAATATGGTCTTATAGGCTCTTTTATAATCTTTTTGTAATAAAACAGCAGCTATTATAATAAAGAGGGCTGTTAACCGGGCTGGAATGTAGTTAACCACATCATCCAGTTTGGCTGCAGTCCAACCAAAATATCTGTATTTCTGATTTTTATATCCCAACATGGAATCCATAGTATTAACCGCTTTATATAAAACTGCTGCAACCGGACCACCTATTAGATAATAAAAAAGAGGCGCTATAATACCATCACTTGTATTTTCAGCAATCGTTTCAACCGTAGCCCTGATAATTTCATCTTCGTTTAACTTATCTGTTTCTCTACCAACAAACATATTTAAGCTGCTGCAGGCCTTTTGTTTATTATCCTCTTGTAGACTTTTATATATTTTTCTACCTGCCGCACTCAAACCTTTTATTGCTATTGTTGTATATAGGATAAATATTTTAAGGGCTGTACTTAAATAATTATTTAGATAAGTGAAAAGAGAAATCGTAAAGTAAGTTATTAAAAAAGTAATTGATAATACCAATAATACTAAAACAAAACCCTTGAATCTCTGCTTTCTATTATCTTCTAAATTATTCCGTAATATATTATCAAAAGATGAAATCAATTTTCCCATTAAAACAACTGGATGAGGATATGAAGTAGGATCACCTAATAGTAAATCAAGGATAACAGCTGAAAATAATACAAACATTAAATCCTCCCCTAATTAAGTCCGATTATTTTATACAATAAATCCATATTTAAATTTTGCTTTACCTCTTCTGCTAATTGATCGAGTGAACCGCTTCTTTTTTCTTTAAAATTTATCAAATCTATCTGATCTCGCTTTTTGATTTTGTTCTGGCTGAGTTTATTCATAAATTTTTTTCTAAAAATATCATTATCAAAAATTCCGTGAATATAAGTTCCCCATACCTTCTGATCTTTTGATATAGCCCCATCATTGATCAAGCACTCTTGATCAGAACGCGATATTATTTTAAATAAAGGTAAAGCATTTTCTTTCAATTCTGTTTTTCCCATATGTATTTCATAGCCTTCAATTACCTCTTTTGAAAAATCTATTGACAGTTCTAAATTATTATGTGTTAGAGCCTCTATTTGATGAGTCTCTTTACCTGCACTAAATTCAGTCTCTATATCCAGCAGGGAAAGTCCTTCTATAACCTTCAAACTACCCTCAGTTCGTTCGGGATCAATTAAGTTGTTCCCCAGCATTTGATATCCTCCACAGATCCCGATAATTTCCACTCCCTTTTCAGCTGCTTCGATTATCTTATTATCTAATCCTTTTTCTTTTATATAAAGTAAATCTTCAGTTGTATTTTTAGTACCGGGTAAAATAACTGCATCATAGTTATCAAGATTATTTTGATCACTCTCTATGTAATTCAATTCGAGCAAAGGCTCCATACCCAATACATCGAAATCAGTAAAATTTGATAAGTGGGGAAGTTTAATCACGCCAATTTTAATTTCTGCCTTTTGGTTTTTGTGATCTTTAATCATTACGGAATCTTCTTCCGGCAGTGAAATATTTTTTAAATAGGGCATAACTCCCAGAACAGGTATCCCGGTCTTATTTTCGATAAATTTTAAACCGGACTGCAGTGATTCTCTGCTGCCTCTAAATTTATTTATTATAATGGCTTCGATTAAATCTTTTTTGTCACCCAATAATTCCAGCGTGCCTACGATGGAAGCAAATACCCCTCCCTTGTCAATATCAGCTACTAATATGACCGGTGTTTTGAATAATTCTGCCACCTTCATATTAGCCAGATCTCTATCTTTTATATTGATTTCTGCTGGACTACCGGCCCCTTCCATAACCACTACTTCATAGTTTAAAAATAGTTCATTTAGTGATTCTTTAATTATGCGAAGTGCCCATTGAACATATTCTTTGTTTTGATAATTGTCAGTGAAATCACCGAGCGGATTTCCCTTAACAATAACCTGTGATTTCCCCTTACCCTTTGGTTTTATCAAAAAGGGCTGCATATTAACTGTCACTTCGGTATTGCAGGCCTCTGCCTGTAAAGCCTGAGCTCTGCCAACCTCCCCGCCGTTTTTTGTCACATAGGAATTCAAAGCCATATTCCAGGATTTAAAGGGAGCAACTTGATAACCTTCTTGGTATAATATCCTGCATAAAGCTGCCGCCATCATGCTTTTCCCCACATTAGAGGCTGTTCCTTGAAACATAATTGTTTTTGTCATCTTATCCTTCACCCAAATCTTTCAAAATATCAGCCTGATTATTTTTATTTAGTTCATTTAAATCAAGAGCAAAACCAGCTATAGTTAAATATACTTTATCGGCTCTCTGAGCCACCATCTGATTAGCCCTCCCTGAAATGTCTCTAAAAAGTCTGCCCAGTTCATAACTTGGTACCAGGCCCTGCCCTACCTCATTTGATACTATTATCAAATTCATATGTTTTTTGCGGGCTATATCTATAATTTCTTTAACCTCATTGATAATATCATCTTCAAGCTGATTTTTTATCTCTAGATTATTCTCATCTTCTAAATTTTCTTTTTCTAATAATAAGTTGGAAATAAAGAGAGTTAGACAATCTATCAAAATTGTTCGGCTGTTTTCTAATCTTTTAATAACTTTAGATACTTCTTTTGGCTCTTCTATGGTATCCCATTTTTTTGATCTCTGAGATTGATGAAGTCTGATCCGTTCCTGCATTTCTTGATCAAGAGCTTCTGCCGTTGCTATATAACTAACTTTATCGCCGCCTATTTTTTTTGCGATCTTTTCTGCAAAAGTGCTCTTCCCGCTCCGGGCACCACCTAAGATTAATATAATTTTAGCCAAGATTTTCAACTCCTTTTTATATATAACAAATAAAAAAACCAGATCTTCTTCAAAATTAAAGATCTGATGTAATAAAAATAATCTACTGATCCTGTTTTTCGAAGAATGTAGATTATAAACAGGCAGGTCTCCTGACTCACAGCTTAACGTCCTTCCAAACCTTCCCTGTTAAAACAAGTGGTTATTATGGAGGACTAACTGCTTACAGTGGCGAACCCGTTCAGGATTTTAACCTGATTCCCTATTCTCTTTCAGCTTAACTGAAAGCACCTATTTACAATATATATGCAATTTTTATTCTGCTATTACTATTATACGATATCTTTTTTAATTATCCTGCTATTTTGTTAATCTTTTTCTGCTTGGGACTGGAATAGGATCAAGTTTATGACTGTTTTTTTGGGCTAATTTATCAATTTTTTCTTTGATTTCAGGCTCAGCCTGGCCTGTTAAAATATAATGATCTAATTGTTTATAGCTGAGTCCCATCTCGTTCTCATCGGTCTGATCTTCCCAGAGTCCTGCCGAAGGTTTTTTATTTATTATTTCATCCGGGATATTTAAATACCTGGCCAGTTCTCTTACTTCAGTTTTGACCAATCTCCCTAATATGGTAAGATCAATTCCACCATCACCATACTTGGTAAAGTAACCAACCTTTAATTCACTCC
Source organism: Halanaerobiales bacterium (assembly GCA_018399995.1). GTDB lineage: Bacteria > Bacillota > Halanaerobiia > Halanaerobiales > M55B127 > M55B127. The sequence goes on from JAGYMU010000006.1 coordinate 35,937, forward strand.
AGTTATCTGTGCCTAATACTAGATAATTATTTTTAGCTGCATAATAATATAAGGTAACCATACGTAATCTGGGTTTTGCATTGGCCAGGGCTAAACTATCTTTGCTTTTCATATTTTCCGCTTTGACTAAATTTTTAAAAGAATCGAAAAAATTATCTAAATTTTTTACCTTATAATTTATATTAAATTTCTCCGCCACTTTTACTGCATCAATTTTATCTTGTTTACTACTGTAACAGGGCATAATAAGGGCCAGCGTATTATTGGGAAAGGCTTTTTGGGACAATACAGCCGTAACAGATGAATCTATCCCCCCACTTAAACCCAACACAACACCATCTGCATTAGCATTCTTCACTTTTTGTTTCAACCAATATAACAACGTATTTTCTACATGTTCATAATTTAACTCCACAATTATCACCTATCCCTCAAAATTTCCTTCAATTAAATCAACAATATCTCCCTTAATTTCAGTTATCTGCCATTTACCATCTTCTTTTTTGACTAAAAGTCTATCCACCATATTTTTTTCTTGCATCTTATTTTCACGTGGATAATAGAATATATAACTTATTTCATATTGATAATAATCACTGACTGTAGTACTATTGATATTTAAATTCTTAATACCAAATACCTCCTCTTCAATATCTTCCTCATCATTCGTATTTTGATAAGCACCCCGCATCGTTTCCATAACATGTCCTTCTGAAACCATAGTTTGTAGTTTTTTTAGATTAACTGAGGTGGTCTGAGTTAAAATCACAGGGTTCTTTTTATCTATTGAATCATAAAAATAGTTAATAAGTTGATCCGGTGTAGTTGCTTCAGTTATAACAGGAGGATTGGTACCTAAAAGTCCAACTGATAAGATGGCTGCAATTATAATTCCAAAAAATAGTGTTTTCCCCCAATGATGCCTAAAATAAAATAAAATATTTTCTTTTAACCTACTTTTCTTTAATTGTGTTTCTTTTTTATTTAAACTCTGCTTTCTTACTTGAGGCAGGGCCTTTATTAAATTTTGCTCTTTTAAATGTTTTATTTCATTTACTATAGCGACGATGGAAGCAGGTTGTTTTTTTTGATCAGACTGCAGCATCTTCGTGATTAAATCACTGAATTTAATAGAAATTTCCGAATTTAAATAACGGACTTTCAAAAAAGAACCCGTCATTTTTTTATCATACATATCTTTTTTATTATCTGCTTGAAAAGGGAATTGTCCTGTCAAAAGATAATAAAATATAACTCCAAAGTTATATATACGCGCCTTTTCATTCCAATTTTGACTGCTGATCAAATCTGGAGACCGGTATATTTCATCAAATTCTTTTTCAAAATCTGGATATCTATACTGCTCAATAATCCTATTTATGTGAGGATCGACCAATTTAATATTATCTTTGTGATCTACTCTAAAGTAATTTAATTTAATTTCAGATGAAAATTCTACCTTATCATTTAATGAATCCCAAATTTGTAGAATCTGTAAGCACCAATCTGCAGCTTTATCTGTTTCAATATTACCTGTGCTAAAATTTTCTATCAAAGAAGGGTAATAATTTTCTTCTTTTGCCAATAAAAAGTATTCACCATCAATCCTCTCAACTTTGCTAAAGTTAAGAACTTTATCGCTGCCAAACCTACATCTTTTAAAATTATTTTTGATGTCTTTAACTATATCAAGCATAACCCGAGAACGGGGCTTTTTGTTGATAAATATTTTTTCGGCTATTAATTTTTTGTTGTCTTTATCGTATTCAATATATTCATTATACATAATTTTTACCCCTTTTTATACTATATATTTTCCTTTTTTTTCAGGGCGTGAATGATACTCATCCTTCATCTTTTGGTAACCTTCTCTTCCAAATACTCCATAAGTATATTCTTTCCCCAATTCAACACCGGGTTGGTTGTAAGCATTTATGTTAAACAATTCTCCAACAAGAGCTGTTTGCAGTTCAAAGAGATAAATGAGCTGTCCTACTGTGAATGCATTGATCTTAGGTACTAAAATTGTATTGTTTAACCTACCTCTTTTGCTCAAAGCCAATTCTGTAGCTTTTTTTTCTGTATTTATGAGATCAGATAAAGATTTATTTCTTAAATAAGATACGCCCTTTACATCTCCATATAAATCTGGAATCTTAAGATCTGTATGGAACTTTTCAACTTCAATAAAATTAATAACCTTATCATAAGGTCCCTCCATATATAGTTGAGCCTGAGAATGTTGATCAGTAGCGCCCAAAGCTTTAATTGGAGTAGGACCTACATTTATTATTTCACCTTTTCTGTTTTCTTCTTTACCTAGCGACTCTGCCCAGAGCTGTCTGTACCAATCTGCTATATCTTTTAAAGAATGCGCATAGGGCATCATAACAGACATTATTTTACCCTTTTGATATGCTAAATATTGCAGAACACCGTTTAAATATGCCGGGTTTTCCCAGATATCTGTACCAGAAGCTATTTTTTTCATATAAGATGCACCGGCTAAGAGTTCACGTATATTAATACCTGCAAAAGCAGCATATATAAGACCTACTGGTGTTAATACTGAAAATCTACCGCCCACATTATCCGGTATATAAAACATTTTAAATCCTTCTTTTCTAGCAATTATTCTCAAATAACCAGAATTTCGACTGGTAGTAGCAATAAAATGTTTAGAAATATTATCAGAGCCTACTTCCTCTTCTACAGCCTTTCTGGCAATTAAAAATAAACTCATCGTTTCTGCTGTACTGCCTGATTTAGAAATGACATTGAAAACTGTTCTTTCTAAATCTAGGGTGTTTAATAAACTTTGAAATCTTTCGGGATCAATATTATCAGGTACATAAATTCTCAATACATCTTTGTTTTTTAAATTGTGGTAAGGATCCTTTAAAGCAGTCTGTAAAGCAATATTACCCAGAGCAGAACCTCCAATACCTAAAATAACAAAGTTATCAAAGTCGCCCCGCCTTTTATTAACAAAATCTTCAATTTCGTTAACTACCTCTTTCTGCCTGTCAGGTAAATCAATAAAGCCTAATTTGCCTTCCTTATACTGCTTTTTGATACTGCGGTCTGCTTTTTCAACCTCTTTTGCCATCCCATCTACTTCAGAAACCTTGATCCCGTGTTTTTCACCAATAAATTCTGCAAACATATTGTTTACATCTATTTTAACCCTCATCTTTTCTTGCCAGTCCTGACTCTTATATCTAGCTTCCATTAATTTTGCCCCCTTTTTGCTTTAACTTAAGATTTTTACTATTAAAACCTTTTTGGTTATAATTATAATTTTTAGTATTGGCTTAATTTTTCTTTGATTTATAAAAAGTATACCATTTAAATATCTATTTTCAAACTATATTTTCTTTATCTGTATTTATTCCTATACGGTAATTTTGATATATAATAAGGAATGTAAATTTAGTTGATGCTCTGTTTAAAGATTTTAAACAATTAATTTTTTTAACTTCTTATACATTTTTAATTGTTTTTCATAACTTGTCCTGTTTAAGCCACTAGGAGAAGATACAACAAATTCTCTCACACCATCAACATGAATTTCATCCTGCAAGCCTCGGCATATATTTCTTTTTTTGCTAAACTTTTTATACACACCTATCCCTGTAAAACAGGCTACTTGAGGGCAATAATTTTTTAATTTTATGAGAAGTAATTTCCTCCCTTTTTGATACTCGCTGTCTTTTATTTCAGCGGCTGACTTAGTCGGCCGCTGAACAATATTGCTCAAGCCATAACCTAATTTGAGCAATTTTTTATCTTCCTCTGGTTTATATAATCTGGGAGTTAAGCCTGATTCATTGAGCAATTTATAAAATCTATTTGTGGGATGAGCATAATGATGACCTGTTTGAGAAGACTTAATCCCAGGATTAAATCCTATAAATATTACTTTAAGATCCTTTTCTAAATGATCTTGTATGTTTTTTAGTCCAGACATAAAAATCCCCCTCACATGAGCAAAAATTTAACACGAAAAACGCATATTAATTCTTATGGCTTATATTAATTTTGGTTTTTTAAGTTTGTAATTCAAACCTTAAGTCTGACAAATATATTACAATGTTTCATCCAAAAGTAACATTTTTATAGATCAAATAAAAATATCCCCTGCTCCGTACGTTCCAGAGAGGGGATAAACTGAAAAATTTATATAAAATTTATTTTACTTCGATTTCTTTTTCATGTGCCCAATAACCATGTAGATTACAGTATTCTGCAACTTTTAGGGTTACCGATTCTTCTAATTTCAATTTCAATGTGGCCTCTGCTTCACATTCAGGGGTAAATGTTACACTGGCAATTTTCATATCATCTGCATAAACATCAAAATATTCAATGAAATGTCCTTCCTGCATAGGATGATCAATTTCTTTACCCATTTTAACGGTTATTTCAAAAACCTCTCCCTTTTCAACGCTTTCAGGAGCTGTAATGAAAGGAATATGCTTTTTTTCTAAAACAGTCTTATCTTCAGGATCATTTAAGGTTTTAACTTTATACTTTGACATATAAACCCTCCTTTATGTTGATTATAACTATATTATATTAAATAATTATCTATTTTTCAAATACAGTAAATTTTTCTTTTGGCGCAGAGCAAATTGGACATTTGTCAGGGGTACCATCTTTAACAGTATGACCACATACCTCACATACACTCACACTTTCCAATTCATAGTCATCACCACTTAATACTGACTCCCTGGCTTCACCAAATAAAGTAGAGTGTGTTTTTTCAGCCTCTAAGGCATAGTGGAAAGACCGAACAGCTTCATTTTCCTGTTGTTCTTTTGCCACCAAATTATATGTAGGATACATCTGATTGATTTCAAAATCCTCACCTGCTTTAGCACCTTCTAGGTTATCAGCTGTAAAACCTAGCCCAAATTCAGCACCGGATGCAACAAGAAAATCCCCTTTACAGTTATCAAGGGCTTCAAAGTGATTTCCAGCATGTATCTGTTCTGCATGCGCTATTGCTTTAAAAAGAAGGCTCACATTGGGAAATCCGTCCTTTTTTGCTTTTTCACTCCAGACTATATATCTTTGATAAGCCTGGCTTTCTCCTCCAAAGGCAGATCTCAAATTTTGAGCTGTCATGTCATTATTTACCATTATATTATCCAACCTCCTTGAATTTTCTTATCAATAATTATTACTATTAAAATTGATTATAGCATCCGCACCTAATGATGTCAAGAAACCTTCTAATTAAATTTTAGTCGTAGAGATAATTAATAAGATTAGCATCTTGATCAATTAAAGGTTTTAATAATTTATCTTTGGCAGTCATTACAGTAGTTACCCCAGGACCATGCCCCATTTTTATGCAATCACTATGGACTACTACTCCGATACTACCTGCATCCTTTTTAAACTCCCTGCCATATGTATTATCACAATCTTTAAGGTAAACAAAATCACCCAATTTTAATTTGTCTATCTTTAGTCTTTCAATTTCTTCTTGATCACCGGTTGTTATATCATAATCACCCAATGCCACACTTGAAGCACCAATACCTGAACCCATTAAATGGGCGGGAATAACAGTACTGACACCTACTTTCAGATAGCCGTCTTTTTGATTGATATTCATCTTATCCAGTAAGTTTGGATCCAGATTAAAGACTTTAATATCCGGATAATCCAGTAATTTAATACCCTGACCAAATGCTTTGATCAAAATGTCATCACCTATTTTTAACTTTTCTAATACATCAGCTTCAAAGTCCACAATCACATGTTCTATTCCACCATGGGTACCTGTAACATAACCATATGAGCCCTGCCCATCACCACTTATTATCTTCGCCTTATTTCCTATACATGCCAATAAGCCCAATCCATAGTTGTCACTTGATTTGTTCTTGTCACTTATCTTCATACTAACTCCCGGTTCAATATGATCCCCGGCCCAACCAAAAGCAGGATCCCCTATTTTAACATTATAAGAAATACCGCCTGTGCCCGGTACTATCTGTCCTACACCCTCTCTATCCATTCTATAGGGAGTCCGGGCTGACATCGGATGAGATATAGAACCCTGGACGGCCTGCATAACAAGTTTCTCCTTATTTATTTCCAAGCTATTCCCCTCCTTATTGATTTAAATAATCTAAAAATATTAAATATTAGAAGCCTTAATTAAATAACGAGCCATCTTCTCTAAATAAATTCTATCAACTTCATTAAAATTATTCTGTAAAGGACTATCGATATCTAAAACTCCGATAATCTCTCCATTTTTGATCAAAGGAATTACTATTTCTGATTTAGAAGCAGTATCACATGCTATGTGTCCATTAAATTGATCCACATTATCAACAATGATAGTCTTTTTCTCTTTAACTGCAGTACCACATACTCCAGAACCAACTTCAATTCTTATACAAGCTGGTTTGCCCTGAAAAGGACCTAAAACCAACTCACCTTCTTTTAATAAATAAAAGCCAACCCAGTTTACATTTTCTAGATGTAAATATAATAAAGCAGATGTATTGGCCAGATTGGCAATCCAATCTTGTTCTCCTTCCAATAGTGCCTTTACACTATCATACATCAACAGGTAATCCTCATTTTTCTTATCCAAACCCATGCACAACACTCCTAATTAAGTATATAATCTTGTAAAAATCTCTTGCAGCTTTTTATTTTCTCTCAATATCTCCAGTGAAATCTGGGCATGGCCCTCTGTAAAACCATTGCCTATAATCATATTTACGTCTTTACCCACACCTTCTGCTCCCAGAGCGGCCTTCGTAAAACTTGTTGCCATTGAAAAAAAGTAGATAGTCCCTTTATCTTTTGTACATAAGACAGATGCCATCTCGGTATCTGTAATGTTTACATTGTTGATAACTATATCGGCAAGTTCTCCCCCGGTTTGAGCCTTGAGAAGTTTTAAACTTTCTACAGGTTGAGTCGCATCACCCTGAATAATAATATCTGCTGCACCCAATTTTTTTATCCTCTTACAACTGCTATCACTGTGTCCCATTCCTATTACAGTACCTGTAACGCCAGCCCTTTTTTTAGCTTCATGTAAGCATAATAATCCGGATTTCCCACCTGCTCCTATAATTAAAACATTATCACCAGGCTTTACTAATTTTGCTGTTTGAGCTGCTGCCCCTGCTACATCAAGTACTGCCAGAGAAAGAGTATCTTCTATATCGGCAGGCAGTTTTGCATATATACCGCTTTCAAACAAAATAGCCTGTGCTTTTACTTCAACCTGATCAATCTCCTTATGTACCTTTTTAATTTTCTCAATTTTAAGGGGTGTTAAAGACAATGAAACTAAAGTTGCTATCCTATCACCGACTTTTAGATCCCTGTCCAAAAGCCTATCTCCTATCTCTTTAACAGTTCCAATTAACATACCACCAGAACCTGTAACTGGATTATGGTGCTTACCTCTTTTATTCACTATCTCCATCATTTTTTCCTTTATTTTTTCCTCATTATCTCCAACTTCTGCTTTAATTTGGGTAAAACTGGCAGAATCGATATTTAAAATCTGTACATCTATTAAAATCTCATTATCATATAATTCCATCGTATTATCAATTTTTTGGGCCGGTTGTGGTAAAACCCCTTTTGGTTTAATAACTCTATGCAATCCATATTTGTTACCTTTTTTCATTAGTAATTACCTCCTGATAAAATCATCATTTTTTATTTATTAGTTAATTTGCAATATCTGGCGGGCTTCCTGGGGAGAAGCAATCTCTCGTCCGTAATTTTCAGCCAGCCTTACAATCCTTTTTACTAATTGAGCATTACTTTCAGCCAGTTTTCCTTTTTTATAATAGATATTATCTTCAAATCCCACCCTTACATGTCCTCCCATTGTTATTGTGTGGTAGGCCATTTCAAGCTGATGTCTGCCAATCCCTGCAGAGGTCCAGGTCGCATCTGAAGGTAAATGTTCAACCATAAATAATAGGTTCTTAATCGAAGCCGGCATAGCACCCGGGATCCCTAAAACTATATCAAAGTGGAGATGTTTATCTAAAAATCCTTCTTTTAACAGCTGTAATGCATTATAAATATGGCCAACTTCAAAACACTCTAATTCAGGTAAAATATCAAGTTTTTTCATCTCTTTGGCAAAATTTCTCATTAAAGGTAGATCATTCACAAAAATATCATCACCGAAATTGGTTGTTCCACAATCCAGAGTAGCCATCTCCGGATTCAAATAAATGGGTTGAATTCTTTCCTGCCAGGTCATGCCGGCAGCTCCTCCTGTCGAGGGTTGAATTATGGCTTTCACCCCAGATTCTTTAATTTTATCAATTACCTTTTTAAATACTTCTTTTTGCTGGGTTGGGTTTCCTTCTTCATCCCTAACATGCAAGTGTATAATTGAGGCACCTGCCTGTTCAGCAGATAGAGAGGCCCGGGCAATTTCAGAGGCACTTATGGGAAGATTAGGATTGTCTTCTTTTGTCACTTCCGCTCCACAAATAGCTGCAGTTATTATTAATTTTTCCATTATGATTTTCTCTGCCTTTCCCTGGGTACGACACAGGTTCCGCTGGCCTTACATACTATTATGGGTTCTTTTAAAACATCACAGGCTGATGCAAATTCTGGATTGTCAGCAGAAGTTATCACTTTGTAAGCTGTGAATTTCATCTGTCGAGATGTCTTACCCTTTTTTACTATCTCTCCCCTGGCTTCTATAAAATCACCGGCAAAAACAGGGGCTTTAAATTCCACATTATCATATGCCAAAAAAAGACCTTCATCACCATCACTTCTAATCAATAATTCTGTTGCAACATCTCCAAATAATTCCAATAACTTTGCTCCATCGACTAACTCACCCGCATAGTGGGCATCATTTAAACCCATTCTAACTCTAATCATAACTGTGTTATCCACTTTATTCACCACCTTTAACTAATATTGAATCTTTATAGACCTTTTGCACAATATATGAAGCAACCTCATTGGGTTTGGTTCCACTACCAAAACCTGCATCAAAACCTAATTCTAAAGCTAGTTCATGACTTATCCTAGGACCACCTAATATTAAAATGAACTGATCTCTTAAACCCTCTGCTTCTAATATTTCAACAAATTCTGTCAAATTTTTTATATGTATATTCTTCTGAGTTACAACCTGTGAAACTAAAATTGCATCTGCCTTAATCTTTACAGCAGTTTCAATCAGTTTTTCATTTGCAACCTGGCTGCCCATATTTACAGTGTTAATCTCATGATATCTCTCTAAACCGTATTCACCATCATATCCCTTCATGTTTAAGATTGCATCAAGTCCCACCGTATGAGCATCTGTACCTGTACAGGCCCCCACAACATTTATCTTCCTATTAATTTTTTCTTTTATATAGTCATTAATTTTATAATAATCCATTATTTCAGTATCGATCTTTGCAACAGTTATCTTATCAAGGTTAACAGATTCTTTTGAAACAGCATAAACAACAAAAAAGGTAAAACCTTCTTTGAGATCCTTCATATGAACAACTTCCACATCTTCTAATCCCAACTTAAAACAGTATCTCTTACAAGCTTCGGCTGCTTTTAATCCTTGTTTAACCGGGAATGTAAAGCTGAGCTGTATTTTACCATCATTATATGTATCACCATAGGCTCTTATAATATTATCTTTCATCTTTAATTTCCAACTCCTTAGAAAATACTTCAGCAAAAGGATTAAAATAATCAATATCTTTCTTTATCACACCATCGGCACCTTTTCCACCATCGATAGGTCTTTTAATATCTGCAAATATACCTTCAGAAAGGGACTGCATTAGACCTTTTTTAGCTATTACTTTTAATAATTCGGCAGTTTCTTTTAATACTTGATCAGCTCTTTTTTGAATTTTTCCATTAGAGTTAAAGGTAATTTCACTGCTGATATTACGAGCAGAATTAAACACATGTTTAGCATTTTCTATACTTAAGGCCCGATCCTGTATAAAAGGAGTATGAATTGCTTCTGTTAACATACCCAGTAACTGGATCGATTGATCAGTTATAATTGAAGCAAAGTTGAACATACCATCCATGAGATGGCCCTTAAAAATATCACCATTCATATATTTAGTTGGTGGCATGTACTTTAATGGGGCATCAGGAAAAATCTGTCTTACTAACTGAGCTTGAGCAATCTCCAATAAAAAGCTGTCTTTAATTTCTGGATTAATTTCAAATGCATGACCTAAACCCAACTGTTCGTTCTTTAAACCAGTTCTAAGACCCAACTCCTGATTAATAAACTGAGAAGCTAAAACTGTATGTGACTCTTCTAAAGAATCAGCAGTAGTCAAATAGTTGTCCTCACCAGTATTAATGATTATCCCTGCATAGGCATTTATCATCCTGGAAAAATGCTGGTCAACAAAGGTTCTTTTCATATTTATATCTCTAAAAAGTATACCATACATCGCATCATTTAACATCATATCTAGTCTTTCTTCTGCACCCATCTGCGCTATCTCAGGCATAGCTAAACCCGAACAGTAGTTAACAAGCTGAATATATCGTTTTTCCTCTTCTATCACTTGATCTAAGGCATCTCTCATTATCTTGAAGTTAGCCTGGGTAGCATATGTTCCACCAAAACCTTCTGTAGTGGGGCCATAAGGTACATAATCTAATAAACTTTGGGCAGTACTTCTAATAACTGCAATAATATCAGCACCTTCTCTGGCTGCAGCCTTTGCCTGTTTTACATCTTCATTTATGTTACCTGTGGCAACAATTACATAAAGCCAGGGTTTTAATCCAAGTGGGTATTTAGACTGCATCATTTCTCTTTTTTTGACCTGTTGTTTTATCTGTTCAGATTTTTTTTCAGAAATTTCTAATATAAATTCTATAATATCTTTGTTTTTTTCTTTGGGGAGTGAAAATAAGTCGATTTTTCCTTCAGATATCTCTTCTGCTAATCTTTGTGCCGGTAGACCAGTTTGAATTAATCCATTTCCAAACCAATACGAAATACCTTTATTTAATTTCTGTTCATTTCGGACTTTATCTACTATTACATTTGGTAGGGGAATTCCATGTTCATCAACTCCATCAACACCCAAAAATCTCAAAACTGTTCTTTCTACTGAAGTAGTTGTGTTATTGACTATCTTTTTTTCTACCTTATCAGCAATACTTTTAGTATAATTTCTGCAAAGTGAGATTAGTTTTTGATCTAAATCTAATTTATTGTTCAAAATATTCCTCCTTTCGATATTTTAACTTTTGACATTAAATACTTCAATATCGAACTCTTCTTTTATTTTTTTATAAAAATCAGATGCTATAAAATCTTTCCCATAAGGATTAAAGGGATTAATTGTAATCGCTATTAGATTTATTTTAAAAAGTACTTTAAGCTTAATATTTCTCTTTTTTAACCGATTATATACCATTTGATCTAAAAATATTTTAGTCGAATCAGAAACTAATACAGTTAGTTTTTCAAGACCTAAATCAATTAAAACATTAGCAGTAGTATTGGTAAATGCACCCTGTAGTAGTATATATTTAATATTAATTTTATTGCTCTTTAATATATCCGTATTGTTTTTTAAAAAAAGATTTGATAGTACTGGTTTATAAGAAAAAATATTGTTATCTTTTGTCCAGATTAAATTATTTTTTTTATTATAGTTATCTTTTAAAACGAGTAAATCTTTTTCATTTTTTAAACTATCTGTTAACAGTTTCTTAACCTCATATTTGGTTTTTATAATTACCTGATCAATATTTTGACCGATTACTGCTCCCGTTGTTAATATTACAGCATCACTTAATATCGGTAGGGCAGAACTTTTTCTGTCAAGAGCGCCATCTATTATTAAATAATCTATATGATCAACTAGAATTTCTTTTATTTCTTTCAGCTGGCTGCTTCTGTTTACACCTACAAGTTGAGCTTCTCCTTCTGATAAACTTTTATATATCTTTACCCTACCCATTGTAGATTGAATATTTGTTTCTTTTATAAATTTAAACTTTAGTTTTATATTATTTACTGCCTTTTCGGCAGTAACAAAATAGGTATTGGGATGGATCTTAACCGGCGGCTTTTTTAGCTTAGTTAACAGATCATATTTTTCTCCATCACGACCATATGACATTATAGCCACCTTTTTTTGCATTAAAAAAAAGTCCTCAATAACCTTATTTAAGGTTACTGTTTTCCCAGTATTTTTAGCCAACCCAATTATTGATAGGGTTTTAATATTATTTTTTATAATTAGATCACTTATTTTAGAAGACATCTACTTTCCCCTCTTTATTAAAATTGCAATTTCTGTTCCATATTATATTTGCTATAAAGATAAAATAAACGGAACTAAAATCGGCACCAATATCGATAAAACCATACCACTTATAAATGCCAGGACTGCGATATCTTCACCGGCTGTTTTTTTTATTAAAGGTAGGGTTACATCCATTGTAGTGGCACCACCAGGACCAATTGAAGGTATCTTTCCAAAATATCTTACAATAAAGGGAAGAGTAATTATTGTTAATAATTCTCTAATTACATTAGTTAAAAATGCAATAGAACCCAGTTCAACACTGTGTATATTTGTTATCAAAACTGCAGAAAGACTGTACCATCCAAAACCTGCTCCTACAGCCAAAGCATCTTTGATTACCATCTTTAAAAAGAAACTAGCAAAAAAACTGCCCAAAAGGGTACCGATTACAATTAATATCGGGATTATTAATATTTTAAAACCTAATATCTTAAGTCCTCTAAAGGCCTCTTTGTTTAAACCTATATCAACTCCAACCCCAAATAACAATACTGCCAGGGCATATGTAGTAATAATTTCTATTAGGTTAATCGAATCATTATTCAACACACTAAGACCTAAAATTATTCCTATAATGACTGAAAATATAATAATTATTGTTAGTCTATGATCAGATTCTTCTTGATCTAACTTTTCAGCATTTTTTAGTTCTAGATAATTTTCTTTTAAGAACATGGAAAATACTTTCAATAAAATTACACTACCTATAATTGAGAATAATGCTAATATAAAAGATTTGAACCCTATTACCCCAATTTGAGTAATTATATTTCTATCAACACCAATCCTTGCACCCATTGATCCTAATAATATTATTAAACCCAATTCTGTAATATAACCTGAAAACCTATAAAACAGATCTGGTAACGGTTTGAAATAACCAATTAGAAATCCTGTAAATAAAAATATTAAAATTAATGTTATATCCATATTTTCACTCCTATAGTTTATGATTTTATGTCATATTTTTTTAGTTTATACTGTAATGACTGTCTTGAAATATCTAGTTTTCTAGCTGCAGCACTAATATTAAAACCCGTTTTATTTAAAGCTTTTTTAATAAGTTTTAACTCAATATCTTCTAAAAAAATATCTAAAGCAGGCAGTTGATCTTGGTCTATAATTTGATTTGGGAATCTATTGTCACTCTTGCTTTTTTGATCTTTACTTAATCTTTCATTAATATATCCTGGTAAATCACTTAATACTAAAGTGCTCCCCAACTGTTTTACATTATAAGCACTCTCTATAACGTGTTTGAGCTCTCTAATATTACCAGGCCAATTATAGTTTAAAAAAATCTCTTTTAAATCAGATGATATACCTATGATCTCCTTATTAAACTCCTTATTATAATGTTGTATAAAGTAATCGGTTAATAAAAGTATATCATCTTTTCTATTTTTTAAAGGGGGTAATTTAATATGAACAACATTTAATCTATAATATAAGTCCTCTCTCAAATCATTCAACTCAAAAGCTTTATCAGGATGAACATTCATCGTAGTAATAATTCTAACATCAACTTCTTTCTCTTTTTGTCCTCCAATTCTTCTAACTCTACCATCTTGTAAAACTCTAAGTAACTTTGCCTGTAAAGCAAGATCCATTGAGTTTATTTCATCTAAGAGTATTGTTCCTCCATCAGCCATTTCAAAAAGACCGGGTTTACTCCTTGCACCTGTAAAACTGCCTTTTTCTGTTCCAAAAAGTAATGATTCAAGAAGATCCTTTGGTAAAGCTGCACAGTTTTGGGCAATAAAATCATTTTTTCTTCTTCTACTAGCATTATGTATACTTTGGGCAAATAGTTCTTTACCTGTACCTGTCTCACCATATATTAAAACAGAGGAATCACTTTGAGCTGATTTCATGGCATTACTTACAACTTTATTGAAATTACTGTTTTGTCCAATTATATCAGAAAATTCATAGTTTGTATTATTATCTCTTTTTATATCATTATCAACTTTAATATCTTTTTTATTGACTTGAAGCTTTTCTCTCAAATCAGTAATATTATCAACAAGCTGTTCAGTTTGTGTAATATCTTTTGATATTTCTACAGCTCCCACACTGTTGTCAGAAAATACAATTGCTAAGGTATGGTTTATTGTTGTTATCTTTTTCCCCCGATAGTTTATTATCGTCTGTTTATGATTAAAATAGCTTTTTTTATTCTTTAAGGTCTTCATTAAAGTTGAGGTCTCTAAGGTAAGAGATGGAAATACTTCAAAAATATTTTTACCCAGTACTTCCTCTGGTTTGAGACCATCAATTTCAGAGGCTTTTTTATTATATAATATTGTGTTTCCTCTCTGGTCAACTATATGTATTCCTTCATTTAAGTTATTAAAAAGCTTACACAAACTATCTTTATCAATATTCATCTTATCTAAAAACCATTTCTGTTCCATAATAATCCCCCTATCTTTTCTATATTAATCACTTCTACTAAAGGTAATTTAAGTCCTTTATTTTATGCAAATTATTTTGCATATTGAAAAATTTCTTGCGCAAAAAAGGAATAAATTATACTAATCTGGAAAGTATAAAATGAGGGGTGAAAACATGAACCAAAAAAACTTATTTGTAAATGTTAATATAGCTGATAACAAATTTAATAATTCAATACTAGTTGAAGATGGAATTATTAAAGAAATTGGAAAAGGAATTCAATTAAAAGATACCATAAGTGAAGATACAAAAATAATTGATCTAAATAACAGATTTTTAATACCTTCTTTTACAGATGCCCACCTACATTATTTTTATTATGCTTTAAAAAAAGAAAGTATCGATCTTAAAGACTGTAACAGCATCTCAGAAGTATATAATAAGATTAAAAGCAAAACAGATCAATTAGATTCAAAACATTGGGTAACTGTCATAAACTGGGATGAAGAAAAGTATTCCAACAGTGAACTAATGGATAGGCATTTTTTAGATAAAATATCTAAAAATGTCCCTATCTTAGTAAAAAGAAGATGTTTACACCTGGCTTATGTAAATTCAAAAGCCTTAAAAATTGCTAAAATAAACAAAAACTCACCTGATCCAGTCGGTGGTAAAATATTAAGAAATAAAGACGGAATACCAACTGGAGTTCTTCAGGATGAATCAATAACAAAATTTGATGATATTATACTTAATAATTATAAAGATCGTTTTAAAAATATATTAGAAGATAATTTTAAAGATTTTCTTAAATATGGTATAACTACTATTCATACTGATGACTTCTGGCAGAAAAAATACAGAAAGCAGATATTAAAAAGCTATATTGAGCTTGCTAGAGAAGACAAACTACCTCTCGATATTATACTACAGTTAAGAGTAAATAGTATTGATGATTTTAACTTTCACTTAAAAATAAAGGATAAGGTTAAAGGATTAAAAAGATTAAATACAGGCCCTGTTAAGTTTATGTTAGATGGTTCTTTAGGTGGTAGAACTGCTGCTTTAAGAAAACCCTATACAGATCAGACAGATACAAAAGGAGAGCTGCTTTATAAAAAAGAAAAGTTAGAAAGTTTAATAAATCAGGCTTACAAACTTAACTTTCAACCAGCAGTACATGCTATCGGTATTAAAGCAGTAGAATTAATAGTTAAAATATATGAAAAAATAAATAAAAAATATCCAGATAA
>JAGYMU010000060.1 GCA_018399995.1 Halanaerobiales bacterium
CAAATATACAATTAGGAGAGCTACCCAGGGATTTGCTAATTATATTATTAATTACTATGAAGATGAGGGTAAGAATTCAGGGGTTGTTATAGCTTATGATCCCCGTCATAAATCTTCAGAGTTTGCCTTAGAAGCAGCCCGCGTTCTGACTGCCAATAATATTAAGACCTATGTTTTTGATTCTTTACGTCCTACTCCTGAGCTTTCTTTTGCAGTTAGGGAACTAGAAGCTTGTGGAGGTATAGTCATAACAGCCAGCCACAATCCACCTGAATACAATGGCTATAAAGTATATGGGCCCGATGGGTGCCAGGTTGTACCGCATTTAGCAAGGAAAGTCATAGCAGAAATAAATGAAATAAATAACTTTTCAATGGTAAAAGTAATAAAAAAAGGAGCAGCTCAAAAACAGGGTTTATTGAAATATATTGGTGAGGATATAGACAGTAATTATATCAAAACAATGGTTGATGTAATTCCTCACACAGAGTTATCTAAGAAAAAGGGTGGGGAGCTCAATATCATCTATACCCCTTTACACGGCAGCGCCTATAAATTGACAGAAAGGCTGTTAAAAAATCTGGGTTTTGATAATTTAACAATTGTAGAAAAACAGGCTGTTTTTGATCCGGACTTTTCAACAGTTGAAAGTCCAAATCCAGAAGAATATTCTGCGTTTGAGATGGCTTTAGAATTGGCAGATAAGCAAAATGCAGATTTGATTATGGGAACAGATCCTGATGGTGACCGTATGGGGGCCATAACCAAAGATGCAAGTGGTAGTTATATAGCTCTTAATGGTAATCAACTTGGTATATTGATGTCAGATTATTTATTAAATAATACAGAAGTTCCTAAAAATGGTGTTATAATTAAAACTATTGTTTCTACTGAATTAATTAAAAAAATAGCAGCTGAACATAAAGTCGAAGTTATTGATGTTTTAACCGGCTTTAAATATATAGGTGAATTGATAACAGAATTTGCAGAAAAAGGGAATAAGAACTTTATTTTAGGATTTGAAGAAAGCTATGGATATTTAATAGGGGAATATGCAAGAGATAAAGATGCGATAGTTGCATGCGGTTTAACGGCTCTAATAGCCCTTCATTATAAAATACAAGGCAAAACCCTTTATCAGAGATTACAGGAGATATATGAAGAATATGGGTACTATAAAGAGGCATTAGTGTCAATAAGAAGAGAAGGAAAAGAAGGTCAGGATAAGATAAATGGGACTCTAAAAAAATTGAGAGAAGAAGGTGTTGAAGAGATAGCCGGTCAGGAGGTTGTCTTATGGAAAGATTACCAAGAAGGTAAAGTATATGATTTAAAAGATGGTTCAGAAAGTGAAATAAATTTATTAGAATCAAATGTATTGCAGTATCTATTAGAAGATGAAAGTTTAATTACAGTTCGACCTTCCGGAACAGAACCTAAGTTAAAAGTATACTTTGCAGTCAATGATAGGAATGAAGAAGCTGCTGAAAATAAATTAGAAAAGATAAAAGATATGTTTTATGAAAGAGTTGAAAAGATAATTGATAGTATCTAAACCTAAAAAAAGGACTGTCTAAAATTAAAGAGGGTTATGCCCTCCTATTCTATATTAATTTAGAGATTCTATAAAATTATTATATTTTTCTATGTTAAGGTAAACAAAAAATATTTTCTTAAGCTGATAATCTAAATCAATGTCCAAGTTAAAACTTTTTAGTGTATTCATTAACTTTTCATCATTATCTATATAATAAACATTTTTCTTTTTAAAAAATTCATAATCATCCATCCAGTTTTCTTTTATCTGTTCATCATTATAACTTTTTAGAGTCCGGATCAATTCTTCTTGATAATCTTGAAGGTCTATGTGTCCGTGTTCATATAAATAATCATCTAACTCATATGTACTAAAGCCTTTTACTTTTTTTGGATCAGTCTCTACCCAGTAAGACAAATAAATAAAGCCACGTATCTCATTACCTTTGATTTCGAATTTTACTGGGATTTTTGAATTCATAAGATGTTGATTTTCATAGGGAATTTCACCTATGTTTTTTAAAAAATAGCCACCTACAATAAATATTAAAACAAGAATCAATAACGATTTCCAATTTCTCTTGATAATAGTGCCTATATAGCTAGATCTCATGCAAGAACCCCCTAAATTTGAAATAAGTGTACTACACCATTTAATAAAATTCTAGTTAATGTATTAAATCCCTTTTTTTATTTAATGAGTTTTAAATAATTGGCTTAAATATGTGTGGTTGATAATAATTTGATTACTTTAGTTTAAATAAAACAAGTTTTAAAAAGATGTTTAATATTATGTTAAAATAATTTTTAAAGATAAAGCCTTTGATAAATAAAATTTTAATAAAGAATTTAGGATAAACAGGAGGTATTTTAAATGAAAGTAAAAAAAGCGGTAATACCAGCTGCAGGACTGGGCACAAGATTTTTGCCAGCGACAAAAGCACAACCTAAAGAAATGTTGCCTATTGTAGATAAGCCTGCTATCCAATACATAGTTGAAGAGGCTGTTAAAGCAGGAATTGAGGATATTATAATTATAACTGGTAAGCATAAAAAAAGTATAGCTGATCATTTTGATAAAAATATTGAACTAGAAATGGCTTTACAAAAAAAAGGCAAGTATAAATTGTTGAAAATAGTAGAAGATATTTCCTCTTTAATAAATATACATTATGTTCGGCAAAAAGAGGCTAAGGGGTTGGGACACGCTATATATTGTGCACATACTTTCATAGGTAATGATCCTTTCGCTGTGCTTTTAGGGGATGATATTGTACTTTCAGATAAAGCTGTAATTCAGCAGATGGCAGAAATTTATGAAAAGGAAGAGCAACCCATTATAGGAGTACAACAAGTTCCCCATAATGAAATTTCTAAATATGGTGTAGTAAAATTTAATGGTTTTAATGATAGAGTATATGAAGTTGAACAGCTGATAGAAAAACCTTCTGTTAAAAAAGCCCCATCTGATCTGGCTATAATGGGTAGATATATTATTACTCCAGATATATTTGATATTCTAAAAAATACAAAACCTGGTAAGGGTGGAGAAATACAGCTTACAGATGCTTTAAATGAACTGGCACAACAGAGATTAGTTCAGGCTTATGAATTTGAAGGTTATAGATATGATGTTGGTAATAAATTAGGCTTTTTAAAGGCCACTGTTGAATTTGCTTTAAAACGTGATGATCTAGGCCGTGATTTTAAAAAGTATCTAGAAGAATTAATCAAATAAACTTATAGACAGTGATAATTTTTTGATTAGATTGATAGTAATAAATTTTAATGAGAAGTAAAAGAATTAATATATTGATATAAAAATTACATTTAGGACATTTGTCCTATCATATAAAAGCTTTAATGCTTGGGTTTTTATGCTTTTTGAAGGGTCAACCCTTCAAAAAGTGTACTAATAAAAATTATTTAGATAACCTGCTAAGTACTTAGTAGGTTATTTTAAATTTTACAGTAAATTATTATCAATAGAATAAAATAACTGAATGTAATTTTTATATTTATTATACAAACTTATCTTTACAATGTTATTTTTATTTTTTTAAATTAAATATGTAATAATTGTAAGATTTTAAGTGGGTTTTCTATACGATATATTTATATATTTATCTTGGAATTCTTTTTAGTAAAATATTTTCAAAAGATTTGGTTTTGTTTGTGCAAAAAAATATCATGATATTTTTTAATTTGCACGTTTTTAAACATAGTGATAAGATATATGCAAAGGTATTAAATATACTTCAAATTACTCAGAAATGCAGGTGTTTTTAATGGAGATAGTCATGGTAATCGCTTCATACTTGATAGGCTCCTTATCATTAGCCCAGATTTTAGCTAAAAGAAAAAAGATGGATTTAAATTCGATTGGGACCAATAATCCCGGTGCTTATAATGTATATAATGAGATAAGCCATTTTTGGGGTATGACTTCAGGTGCATTTGATATATTCAAAGGTATGCTTCCTGTATTTATGGGCAGAATTATTTTTAACTTTGATTTTACTTATATTGCGTTGATTACTGTAGCGGCTGTTATGGGTCATATGTGGCCAATATATTTTAGATTACAGGGTGGAAGAGGGCTTGCAACTTCCCTGGGAACCTTACTTGTGCTTGATTTTTATTTAGCATTTTATGTTTTGATTTTGGCGGGTGTAATAGGTTTTTGGTTTAGATTTGCAAGTAAATTAAAACCGAGAATTTCATTATTGTTATTCCCTCTTTTTATGTTAACTGCTTATTATTTAAGAGAAAATATACACTTAACTTTAATTGGTTTTTTTATAACTATAATTATATATATAAAATCTATTGAACTTCGGTATACTTAAATATTTGAAAGGAGTAATTAGATGACAGATCGAATATTGATCATTGGAGTCGACGGTGGAGAAATGTCTTTAATAGAAAAGTGGGTGAGTGAAAATAAACTTCCCAACTTTAAAAAAATGATAAACCAGGGCACTTATGGCCCTTTAAGAAGCACAATACCTCCAATTACTGGAGCAGCCTGGTCTTCATTTCAGACGGGTACTAATCCTGGTAAGCACGGAGCTTTTAACTGGTTTAAAAGAAGAGAAGGAGAATATGATGCAGAACCTGTTACAGCTTTGGATATTCAGGAACCTACTCTCTGGCGAATCTTAAATGTATTTAAAAAAAGAGTGGGCTTGATTGGGATACCTGTTACTACTCCTCCTGAAGAGGTGGATAATTTTTTGATCCCTGGTTTATTAACCACAAAGCATGCCAAGGTACAGAGTTATCCAGAAAATTTCATCGAGCATGTCAGGGAAATAGTGCCTGATTTTAAGTTTTCTCCCAAAGAATGGACGAGGGGTTATGATGTAGATCAGTGGGTTGATGAAATGGTAGAAGATATAGAAAAAAAGACAAGACTTAGTAAACAGCTAATGATTGAACAAGATTGGCAATTTTTTATGGCACATTATATGGAGAGTGATCAGGTTCAACATTATTTATGGCATGAATTAAAAGAATCTCCTCGTCATATATTAAAAATATATCAGGCAATTGACAAAGCAATTGGTGAATTGAAAGATTTTATTGATGAGGATGATCTTATAATGGTAATGTCAGATCATGGTTTTGGTGAATTGAAGTATAACTTTCATATTGATACATGGTTGTTAAATAATAATTATATTAAGTTAAAAAATAATTTTATTACCCAATTTAAAAAATTATTTTTTCGAATGGGAATCACAAAGGAATTTCTCTTACCTATTGGAGAGTTTATATATCCCTCCCTTCGCAAATTGGGCATTGTATCAACAGCTGTCGATTTGGCAAGTAATCCCATGTTGGATTGGTTATTTATCTCTTCTCATAATGTAAACTGGGAAAAATCGCTAGCATACAGCCACAGTGAGATAGGTCACATTTTTTTAAATATAAAGGGTCGTGATCCTCAGGGAGTTATTGATAAAAATGAGGTAGAAGTTGTTAGAGATGAAATAATTGCAAAGTTAAAGGAATTTAAAAATCCCTTTACAGGAAAAAAAATAACAACAAAAATCTGGAAGGGAGAAGATATATACCAAGGTGATATGGCAAAAAATGCTCCTGAGATAGTGTTTATACCTGATGACATGTCTATATTAGGTAAAGGAGCTTATCAATTTCTATCCAATAAAAATGTTAGTAAATCTCAAAATCAGACTGGGCACCACAGAATGGACGGCATATTTTTTGCGGCAGGCGCTGATATAAAAAGAAACGGCAAGGTAGAAGGAGCTCATATTATGGATATTGCTCCAACTGTATTATATCTTTTGGATTTACCGCTTCTTAATTCAATGGATGGCAAGGTATTAACTGATATAATTAAGCCAGAATTTTTAAATAAAACTCAACAAGTTGTTGTGAGCAAAAGAGATATAGGTTTAGAAAAGAGCTTGAGAAAAAATATTTTTAAAGACGATATGGAAAACAAGAAAGACAGGTTAAAAGGCTTGGGATATATATCTTAAATATAACTGGAGTGTAAATTATACATGAATGTATTATTTAGTTTTGATATCAAAGAAAAATACCTTAATTCTTTAAAAAGTGAATTTAATAATATTTTAGTTAAGAAAGCCGTTAATATTGAGCAGATGGAAGAAAAAATAGGTTGGGCAGACATTCTTGTGGGAATGCTTATGAGAGATTTCGATAGTAATTTATTATCTCAGGCGGTTAATTTAAAATGGATTCAAAGTTGGTCTGCCGGGGTAGATGTCTTTTTAAAAGAGGAAAGCTTTAGACATTTAAATAAAAATGAAATTATCTTAACTTCAGTTAGTGGTATACACAAAGACAGTATGTCTGAACAGGTTATGGGATATCTTATTTCTTTTAGTAGAAGGTTGCCTGATTTTTTAAAATTACAAGAGAAAAGAGAATGGGAGAGATTGAAAGTAGACTATCTTAAAGATAAAAACTTAGCTGTCTTTGGCCTGGGAGCAGTAGGTAAAGAGATAGCCCGCAAAGCAAAGGTATTCAAGATGCGTGTAAAAGGAATAAAAAGGAATACCGATGTTGAAATCCCATATGTGGATGAGCTATATAATTCTGCACAGAAAGAAGAGGTATTAAGAAGTTCTGATTATATTGTTGTTACATTACCCTTAACAGAAGATACCTGTGGATATTTTGGTTATGAAGAATTTAAGGATATGTCAAAAAGTTCTTATTTTATTAATGTATCACGCGGGAAAATAGTCAAAGAAGATGAACTTATCAAAGCCCTACAAGAAGATGAGATAGCGGGTGCTGCTTTAGATGTTTTTGAAGATGAGCCTTTAGCAGGAGATTCTCCATTATATGAAATGGATAATGTAATCATAACACCCCATATTTCGGGATTATTCCCTGATTATAATAGAGAGGCTATTAAGATTTTCAAAAAAAACCTAAGGAGATTCTTAGATGATCAAGAGATGGTTAATATCATTGATCCAGATCTTCAGTATTGAAAAGTTTTTTTAATAATTTGATTGACTTTTGATTTTCTATTAAATTGAAAGTCTCTTTTAAAGAAGAGGGTTTTTTTAAGAATATTTTTGTGGCTCTCTTTTTTCCTATTTCAGGTATAAAAGCCAGTTGTTCGATTGATAGCTCATTAATTTTTATCGGCCAGGGAAGAGCTGTTATAGATCTATATCCATGATCAATTACTTTAACATCATAGAAAGAGCCTTTTTTTAGATGGCCAGGGATAGCTACTAATATAGGATAAGTTCCCAGCTGTCTTCCATAGCTCAATTTGCCTTTTATTTTTTCTATTAGGACATTTTCAAGGATGGTATTGGTAGGGAAAACCCTCTTCAGCATTGGTTTGTTTATATTATCATTCACTTTCTTTTTATATGATTCAAACCTTGTTTTATCAACTTTTTGAACTGGATAATTATCAATTTGTACCACCTGCCTTATATTAATGCGCCTTAGCATTAATCTTTTTTCATATACTTTTTTTAAAAAATTATAATTATAATCATATGTTTTTTTTCTTTCGCCGATAAGGCCGTGCAAGAAGTTGATACCGGGTAGAAGTTTGGGCATTCCATTGACTCTTTTGCCACCAATTTCATTTAATATTTTAACAGCTGTAAAAGCAATATCAGGATCAGCTTCAATATTATTTTTCTTTATAACTTCAGGATCTGCTGATTCAAGACCAAAAGCAGCTGTATCTCCTTCTGTATTATATTTTGTAATAATTTTAATAATCTTTCTTCCAGCTTTTTCATGATTGACTAAAGTGGCCGGATTAATATTATCTAAATGGAGAACTTTAAGTTTGGGGTCAGCCTTTCTTATGCCGGAGTATAAAGTTTCCATAATATCAGGTTTTAACCTTTGATTTTCATCAGATGCATAGGATAAGATATCGGTTTGGCAGCCTATACGAAAGTTGTGGTTTCCCAGCTTTCCCAATCTTTTAACTTCTTTTATAATTTGTTGTGGTTTTCTTTTATAGTGAACTTTTTTTAGTCTTTCACTGCAGAAGGCACAGTGTTTTTGTCGGGGACATCCCCTAAATGTTTCTAATTCACATACTAAATTAGGGTAGAACGGATGGAGTTTTGTTAACTGTGCTCCCAATAATGACCATCTTGAGATATGTTTGGCGGCAGTTCTTCTTAACTTATTTAGATCTATTTTTTTAAGTCTGCTGTAGATGTCTAAAGCAGCTGTTTCTCTAGTCAAAAAATCGAAACCCTCAATTTTATTTTTAACAAGGGTAATAGGACCGCCCAAAACCTTGGTTGGATAAAAAACCGTACTGCCTAGTTTTTTAATCTCAGCTAAAGAAATAGGTCTACCACCTAAGTAATGTCCAGGCACAGTTGTGCCTGCTATTATGATAAACAAATCATAAGATTCCAGCTTGTCAATATTTTTATTCCATTCATTTCTGAAATTATCTATGGTTTTGTAATTAATATAATCTTCTGGTATTTCAGCATCTAGTAAAGCCCCATACATATATCTGATGTGAGGTGATATATATGGCGGAACACCCAGGGCAGAAGGTTCATCAAGATACCCATCCAGAAGAAATGTCTTTATTTTTTTTCTGCTCATGATTATATTCTCCTTATGCTTTATTGATTATAAAAAAGTTTTATCTTACTTATCTTTTTGCAATAAACTATTAGAAATTTGATATAGTATTTTTTTTGATTTTAAAAATCAATCATCCATTAGCTATTTTAATTATATTATAAATCATTTAATAATATTTTGTCTAATTTAAATTAAAGGATTTTTAACTTCAAACATAAATATATTGTTTAGAGGAGGTCTTAATTATGAATAAATTATATAATATAGATCAGGCTTTGAGCATTAGTAGGGAAGAAATAATACAAAACTATAAAAAACACATTAATCCCAGTATGGTGAAGATGTTGAGGTTATTGAATTTTGATAAAAATTATGTAAAAGCAGATGATGTTGAGGTATTTGATGAAAAAGGCAATAAATACTTAGATTTTCTAGGAGGTTATGGATCACTTAATTTGGGACATAATAATAGTGAAATAATAAAGGCGGTTAATAAGGTAAGTGAAAAGCCCAACTTACTGCAAGCCTCACTGGGAGGCATATACAGTGCTGCAGCCTTTAATCTAGCTCAAGTTACACCCGGCAACCTTGAGATTAGTTTCTTTGGAAACAGCGGAACAGAAGCAGTAGAGGGGGCTATTAAATTAGCAAAGGCTTCTACAGGAAAGGAAAAATTAATATATTGCGAAGATTCTTTTCACGGGAAAAGTTATGGTTCTCTTTCAATTACAGGTAGAAATAAGTATCAAAAATATTTCAACCCACTATTGCCTGGAACTGAAGCAATTCCATTTGGTGATATTGCTTCTTTGGGGAAAAAATTGAACAGCAGCCGTAATATCGCAGCCGTAATATTAGAACCAATTCAGGGAGAAGGTGGTATTATAGTGCCACCTCAGGGTTATCTAAGAGAAGTAAGAGAATTATGTAATAAAAATGGAGTTTTAATGATTCTAGATGAAATTCAAACTGGTCTAGGTAGAACCGGAAAACTTTTCGCGTCAGACCATGAAGCTGTAGTACCTGATATTATGTGTTTGGCAAAATCACTAGGGGGAGGAATAGAACCAGTAGGGGCATATATATCAAAGCCAGAGGTTTGGAATAAGGCATACGGAAGTATGGAAAGTGCCCTGCTGCATACATCTACTTTTGGAGGTAATGCACGCGCTTCAGCTGCGGTTATTGCTTCGATAAATTATATTTTAGAAAACGACTTAAGTAAACAGGCAGCTGAAAAAGGTGAATACTTTTTAGAAAAGCTAAAAACTTTTGAAGAAAGATATAATCTAGTAAAAGAAGTAAGGGGTAAAGGCCTGATAGTAGGGATAGAGTTTAATCAGCCGGATACCAGATTATTGGATAAAATATCAGGCGGTTTAGTAAGTAAGT
>JAGYMU010000061.1 GCA_018399995.1 Halanaerobiales bacterium
AGGTTATCCTGATAAAAGCAAGACTGATAAGTACGACGCCTTTATAATTGCCGATAAACTAAGATTAGGTCGTCTACCTGAACCCTTCACTCCTTTCAATGAGTTTGTATCTTTAAAAAGACTTACTCAAACAAGATTTCACATTATTAAACAACTTGAAAGAGAAGTGAATCATTTTCTTTCAAACCTTTATATTAAATTCAGCGAATACAAAAAGCTGCCTTTTTCTAAAACTTTTAAAGCCACCTCTATCGCTTTAGTTACTGAATTTGATATTGAAGAAATAACTCAAATTTCTAATGAAAAATTAATCGATTTTTTGATTGAAAAAGGCAAAAATCGCTTCACTGATCCAAAAGCTTATACAAAGGAAATCAAAAAAATTGCTCGTCATTGTTACAGAGTCGACAGATCTGTTAACAAAATTATTAATTTCATTTTGCAAGTATCTCTAGATACCATTCAAGCTTTAAAAAGAAGCTTGAATAGAATTGATACTGTTATTAATCGTGAAACGTCAAAATTTAAACATACTCTTGAATCCATTCCAGGTATTGGACCTGTTTTCTCGGCTGGCATCACAAACAATCAAATCAATACAAAAGCGATGAAACTCGCATGAGTAAATCCGGTAATAAATACCTCCGCTATTATTTTATTCAAGCTACGGAATCTGTAAGAAAAAACTGTGATGAATATCGGGATTACTATAACAAAAAATACAGAGAATCTACCAAACACAAACACCATTGAGCGCTAACTTTAAGTTCTAGAAAGTTAGTGAGGCTTATCTTACGCTTTATGACTCTTCTAGATATCTTAGTAGTTGCTGAATTTAAACTGATTTAAAACTTTTAGAAATCAGTCTATAAAGAATTTCTCTAAAAATAATTGCTTTATCTTTTCACCCAGGATAGAGTTAATTACTTTTAGTAATTATAATTTTTATTAACCCTTTAAAAAATCTTATTTAAAGGGTATGGGTAAAATATGCCCTAAAAAGGGCATCAAATTAAATAGGAAATTTACTTGACATATTACCCTACCACTTAATTATCTCTTAAATCTCGTTGAGTAAAGAAGGGTGAATGAGCAGGCGCATCTAAAAAAGTTTTAAGTTGAGGATTTAATTTCATTAAAGAAATTGACATACCTGACATTTCTAAGGAAGTAGCATAATTTCCAATATAATTGTTATATACTTTAATTTCCTTATCTTTTAAAATGTCTTTTACTTTATTGTAAATTATATAAAGTTCTTCTAAGGGAGTTGCACCCAGACTATTTACTAATATAGATACTTCATCCCCTTTATCATAAGGACCATCAGCTAAAATCTTTTCTATAACTGTATTGGTTACTTCATCAGCATGTTTTAAAGTTGTACGCTCAATTCCGGGTTCACCGTGTATTCCCATTCCTATTTCCATTTCATCATCAGCAATTTCAAATGTAGGTTCTCCTGCTTCTGGGATAGTACAAGGTGAGAGAGCTACCCCCATACTACGAGTATTGTCTAAGGCTTCTTCAGTAATACTTTTAACTTCTTGTAAATTTTTACCATTATAGGCAGCGGCTCCAGCAATTTTATAAGCATAAAATAATCCTGCAACTCCTCTTCTTTTTTCAATATTTTTCGAAGAAGCTACATCATCACGAACTAATACTGTTTCAACTTCAATGTTATCAGTTTCAGCCATTTCGGTAGCCATATCAAAGTTCATGACATCACCACCATAGTTACCATATAAATATAAAACCCCTTTACCACCGTTGATAGCTTTTGTGACATTGTACATTTCTCTTGCACTGGGAGAAGCAAAAACATCTCCTACAGCAACTCCATCACATAATCCTTCTCCTACATAACCTAAAAAAACAGGTAAATGACCAGAACCTCCTCCAGTTGCAATTGCCACTTTTCCTTTTTCAGGCGAATTACTTCTAATTATTTCCCGCAAACTGGCTTTAGCTTTTTTATAAAAAGTAGGATGAGCCTTTAAGATTCCTTCTATCATTTCATCAACAAAGTCTTCAGGTTTATTAATAAATTTTTTCAACTTCATACCCCCTCAGTATTATCATTAAAATATTTTTCAATTGCTTCAAAAAATAAATAACAGGAGTAAGCACCAGGATCCATATGACCAATACTTCTTTCGTTTAGATACCTTGCTCGACCTTTTCGAGCAGAAATTAATTTTGTAGATTCAAGCCCTTTTCTTGCTTCTTCTTTAAGTTTGATTAGAAAAATATCACATTCTAATTCACTTAAATTAACTTCATTTAAAAAATCAACTACAGGAGCGATTGTATCAACCATGGTTTTATCGCCAACTTCTGCTCCACCTAAATCCTTCACACCATTCAGAGCCGAATTCATAGCTGATGGCAACATCTCAATCGTAAAATACTTATGTTCTTCACAACTATTACCAAAATCGCTGAATAGTCTACCAAACAAAGGTCCAGCACTTCCTCCTACATTAAATGTTATAATGTCTCCGATTTCATTAAATAATTCCTTGACTGTATTTTTTTTCTTCAATTTTTCTTTATTTTTTATAACATTACTAAAACCTCTTTTCATATTTTCTCCATGGTCAGAGTCACCAATTTTACCATCTAGTTCGGATAACTTATCACAATTATCAACAATTTTATTTGAAATATATTCAATTAAATCAACCATTATATCAATTTTTATTTCTTTTTTAGTATTCACAATAATCACCTACAGTTTTATAGAAACATCAACAGGATGATTTAAAAGATCTTTTAACTCTTCATCAAGTTTAAATAATGTCAGAGAAGCACCTTTCATTTCCATTGATGTCATAAAATTACCCACATAACAATTATATATTGTCAATCCTTTATTTTTTAATAATTCAAGAGTATCTTTAGCCATTACATTTAATTCCATCAAAGGAGTAGCACCCAAAGAATTAATCATTAAAGAAAATTGAGAATTCTTATCATATTCCATCTTTTCTAAAATATTATTTGTAATCATTTTACAAATTTTTCGAGAACTTTTCAACTCTTGCACTTCCACTCCAGGCTCCCCATGGATACCGAGACCAACCTCCATTTCATTTTCACCAATTTCAAAAGATGGTCTTCCAGAACTAGGAGAATAGCATGGAGCTAAGGCAACCCCTTTAGATTTAATATTATTAATTGCTTTGTTGGCAACCTCTTTTGTTTCTTCTAAATTATACCCACCATCAGCAGCTGCCCCTGCTATTTTATGAACAAAAATTGTCCCAGCAATACCACGTCTATCTTCAGGATTATTGATGGCAATATCATCATTTACAATAACATAATCGCATTTTATCCCTTCATCTTGAGCTTTCTGAGCAGCCATTTTGAAATTCATTACATCACCGGAATAATTCTTGATTATTAGTAAAACTCCTTCATTTGTTTTAACTTCTTTTATAGCCTTCAATACTGACCTAGGATTGGGAGAAGTAAATACTGGACCTGCTACAGCAGCATCCAGCATACCTGACCCCACATAACCTCCATGAGCAGGCTCGTGCCCACTACCTCCGCCACTAATCAAAGCAACCCCTTCTTGCTTTTTTTTGCTTCTAACTAATATATTAAAACCCTCAACTTTTTTCAGCCTATTAGGATTAGCCATGGCCATACCTTCAACCATTTCTTCTACAACTTTTTCTGGGTTATTTAATATTTTTTTGTTCATTTTTTCCCTCCTTAGGTTAGAGCTTATGTTTGTCAGGAAAGATTTGATTTTTAATAACCAAAGATATTTACCTATCTTCTAATTTAAAAAACAATTAGTACAACATACTAATATTCTTTTAATAAATTTACTTAATGATCTTAACTGGTATGCACAATAAAAATTTAGCTATTAAAAGTTATTCACTTTTTGTAATTACTAAACGACAAAATTCATCACCAGAAGCTATTGTTTTTTGTAAGTCATAATTGAACTTATCGTAAGTACTGATTATTCCTCTGTCACCTTCCATTGCTATATCACACATAACATCTATTTTATCTTCATCATCTGTATGTTTCATCCATGCAGCTACTAAAGGACAATAATGGAAATCTACTATAAGTTGGTTGCCTTTTATTTCAACATCCATTTCAAATATTTTCCTTACGTTTTCCGGCAGAAAATTTTCAGCAAATTCTTCAAGACTATCAGTATCTACCAATTTATTATTGCCATGAAACTCTCCAACTTTTCCGATAGCAGTTCTAGCAAAGTCTTCCATCTCAAGCCCATGATTACAGGCTTCTTCTACTAGAAAATAAAACCAGGTTGCTCGATGTTCAAGATGCCCTCTTAATTCTTCCACTTTTTCTTCTTTAATTGATTTTTCATTTTTAATAGTCATTATTTTTCCTCCTTTAATATTTTATATCTTAAAAGAAACATTAATCATCTGTGGCTTAACTAACATGTATATAATATATACTTTAATTTTAAACACCCAGATAAGCCTCGACCAATTTGGAATCATTCAATAATTCTTCTGAATTACCTTCTTTAGTTATTTTTCCTAATTCAATTACATAACCTCGGTCCGCAGTTTGAAGCGCTTTTTTTGCATTTTGTTCTACCAATAAGAAAGTAGTATCCAATTCTTTATTAATTCTTTCAATCAATTCAAATATTTTCTCAACCAACATGGGAGCTAAACCTAATGAGGGTTCGTCCAACATCATTATCTTAGGATTAAGCATCAACCCTCTTCCTATAGCAAGCATTTGTTGCTCCCCACCACTTAAGTTTTTACCATCATTCTTTTTTCTCTCTTCCAATCTGGGAAAAAGATTGTAAACTTGTCTTTTATTTTCTTCAAATTCTTTTTCATTCTGGTCTTTTTTTACATAGGCTCCCATATATAAATTTTCTTCTACTGTTAAATTGCCAAAAATCTTCCTGCCTTCAGGTACATGACATATCCCTTTTTCTACAATTTTATGAGACGGTAGATTAGTTATGTCTTCATCAAAAAATTTAATCTTACCACCAGATTTAGGTGTTATATTAGAAATACTTC
Organism: Halanaerobiales bacterium; assembly: GCA_018399995.1. Classification (GTDB taxonomy): domain Bacteria; phylum Bacillota; class Halanaerobiia; order Halanaerobiales; family M55B127; genus M55B127. The sequence goes on from JAGYMU010000061.1 coordinate 5,055, forward strand.
TTAAAGTACTGGTTTTACCAGCTCCATTAGAGCCAATTATAGTAACAATCTCCCCTTTATTAACTTGAAAACTTATTCCTTTTACTGCCTTAATCGGTCCATAACTTACATTTAGATTTTTTACTTCTAACAAATGGTTTCCACCTCCTAAATAAAATTAAATTTTATTTATGGGAACATTTTATGAAGCTCCCTTACCAAGGTAAGCCTCTCGAACAGCAGGATCATTTTGAACATAATTTGGATCTCCCCGGGAAATTACATTTCCATCATTTAAAACTACAATTTCATCGCATAAATTCATAATAACACCCATATCATGTTCAATAATTATCACAGTTATTCCCTCATCATTGAGTTTATCTAATAATTCGACTATTGTTCTTGTTTCTTTTGCATTCATTCCAGCAGTTGGTTCATCAACCAATAATAGGTCAGGCTCAACAGCCAACGCCCTTGCTATTTCTAATCTTCTCTTATCACCATAGGATAAATTTTGTCCTAAAATCTCTTGCTTTTCAGCCAAACCAACTCTTTTCAAAAGCTTTATACCTTTTTCATTTACTTTTTGTTCATCGTTTTTATATGTTTTAGTTTTGAATATTGCATCAATAAATCCAGTTTTTGTTTTAGTATGGAAGCCTATTTTTACATTTTCATGTGCTGATAAATGATCAAAAAGCTTAATGTTTTGAAATGTTCTGGAAATACCTATATTTGTAATATCCTGTGGAGATAATTTTGTAATATCTTTATTTTTATAAATTACTTTGCCATCTGTTTCGGCAAGCATACCTGTTAAGACATTAAATAAAGTGGTTTTACCAGCTCCATTAGGCCCAATAATGCCCAAAATTATTCCTTCTTCAACCTCTATACTAACTTTATCAACAGCTTTTACGCCATCAAAATATTTACAAACTTTGTCAGTCTTTAAAATAGTCGCCATATAATCACCCCTTTATCTCTTTTATTATAAGAAATAACTTTTTCTTTTTAAGCCTATTTTTTTTCTTCTACTTTTGCTTGGGCTAATTCTTTTGCCCCAAATAAACCCTGTGGACGATAATGGATTATCAATAATATTGCTATACCATAAATAATTAGCTGATATCTGGCAAATTCTCGGACTAACTCAGGTAATATGGTTAATAATCCACTACCTGCTATAGGTCCAATTAATGTTCCCATACCTCCTACTAAAACCATAGCAAATATTCTAAATCCCTCATCTAAAACAAAAGTATCAGGACTTACATATTGAGTAAAATAAGCAAAAAAAGCTCCACCCATTCCTGCCCAAAAGGTTCCATACATTAAGTTTAATACTCTATATTTTGCTATTTTTATTCCCATTGCCTTGGCGGCCTCTGAATTCTCTTTTAATGACAACCAGGCTCTTCCTACCCTGGAATTTATAACTCTATATGATATAAAAAGCTGAACTAACAAAATTAATAAAGCGAAATAATAAAAATTTGTATTGGTATTAATGATGAAGTTAAATAATTTAGGACGTGGTATTCCCGGTATCCCAAAGGTTCCTCTTGTAAGTGTATCCCAGTTGATTATAATCAGTCTGATAATTTCCCCGAAACCCAAAGTAGCAAACGCAAAAAATATTCCTCCTAACCTTGAGGTGGGAATTCCTAATAGTAGTGCAAAAATAGATGCTATAATTCCACTAATTAAAAAAACAAAAATAAAATTTACTTCATAAGAAGTTGTAATTATAGCAGTAGTGTAAGCTCCAATCGCAAAAAATCCTGCAAATCCAATTAAATATTGGTAAGTATAACCCACAATTATATTCAGACTACTGGCCAATATCATATACATCAACGTTAATACTCCTATATAAATGTAATACTGGTTATCTGTGATAATTGGGAATATTACTGCTGATATTAATATAATTAAGTAAATCTTAAGTTTATTTTCCAATATAATTCCTTTTAATTTTCCAATTATATTAGATATCTTTGAATTTGAAAACATTATTTTCACCTCTCAAGAAATCTTTTGAATGTATCATATTGATATTCACTCGGTGAATTATTTTATTAAGTTATTCTTACAATTATTAAACAATTAGAATAGATCAATTTTTTTGCCTAAAAGACCTGACGGTCTTAAAACTAATATCAATATTAAAATCACAAAAGCTACAATATCTTTATACCCAGACCCAAAAGTTGCCACTGATAAATTTTCTAAAATTCCTAATGTAAATCCACCAATTATAGCTCCAGGCAAACTTGTAATTCCTCCGAAAACCACTACAGTAAAAGCTTTTAATCCCAGTATAGGTCCCATAGATGCACCTATTGCATTATAATATGAAACCATCATCATGCCACCGAAAACTCCTAATACAACTCCAAGAGAGTGGCCAAACTTAATCGACTTATTAACATTAATTCCAACTAATTTTGCAGCATCAAGATCATTAGAAAGCGCAATTATTCCTACTCCAAGTTTGGTTTTCTTAAAAAATAAGTTTAATCCATATAATAATAATAGTGTAGTCAGAATAATAAAGATTTGAATATATGTAATTCGGATACCACCAACAATTATTTTACCTTCTATAAAGTTTGGATAACTACGATAACCAGTGCCAAATATGAGTTGAGTAAAACTCTTTAAAAATATTCCGAATCCAATAGTTGTAATCAACATTAAAAATCGAGGTTCATCTCTAAATTTCTCATAACATATCTTATCAACCAACATCCCTAAACCCCATGATATTGGTAATGCAATAATAACAGCAAGAAATAAATTTAAACCTGCTATAGCATATAAATAATAACTAACAAAAACTCCAAATACTACCATTTCGCCAAAAGCAAATGTAACTAAAAGTAGTTTCCCAAAAATCAAGGAATATCCAATTGCCATAAGCGCATATATAGAGCCCTGAGTTATGCCATTAATAATCTGTCTGATCCAGAACAAAAGGTAAACCCCCTTTACTTATCTTGTTATATAGACAAGGCACAGGACTTTTAATCCTGCGCCTTATTATATTAAAAATGACTATACCTATTCAATAACCACCCAATCATTATCAACTACTTTTAAGATTAAATAATCTCTTACAACATCCCCAGCATCAGTAAATTTAATTTTTCCAGTTACACCCATATATTCACCAGTCTCAGCTAGCGCATCTCTAATATCAGATCTTTCAAATCCTCCTCTTTCAATAGCGTCAGCTAAAATATTCATTGAGTCATAAGCCACTGCTGCATGAAGATTAGGCCTTCTGCCAGCTCTTTTTTCAAATTCTTCCACATAGTTTTGTACTGCGGCTCTATCTTCTTCCCAGTAAAAAATGGTGTTTGTCACAAAACCTTCACCTGCTTCACCAGCAAGTTTTAAAAACTCCATTGAAAATACGGAACTAGGCCCAAACAATTCTACATCCCAGTCCATTCTATCTATTTCTCTGACAATTTGAGAAGCTTCTTGATACATTGCTGCTATATAAATACCATCTGGATTATCCCTCTCTAGATTTGTCAATATTGCACTATAATCACTCTCACCTTCCATAAAGGATTCAGTGCCAGTTATTTCCAGACCATTTTTTTCTGCAGATGACACGAAATTTTCCATAGTTGCTACTCCCCAGTCGTTGTTAATATAAATAACTGCAGAGGAATCTAATTCTAAGTAATTTAATGCTAGTTCTTTAACATTAAAAGGGCCTTCAACCGCCTGTGTACCCACTATTCCGAACATATAATCTCCAGAAGGCGCGAAATCAGGATGAGATGAGGTTGGAGATAGTTGCACCATTCCAGCTGATTCATAAATTGGTGCAGCAGCTAAACAAGCTGTACTTGTAAAATCTCCAATTTCAGCGACAATATCTTGATTATTAACAAATTCTTGAGCTATTGCTGCTGCCTGTGCAGGATTACCTTGACTGTCTCTAACAACAATCTCTACTTCTCTGCCTCTAATTCCGCCTTCTTCATTGATTTCATCTGCAGCAATTTGGACTGAATATTTAAAGTTTTCTCCATATTCAGCATAATCACCAGTTAAAGGAGCAGATAGACCTATTTTGACTGTATCAGTCTGAGCAACAGCTCCCATAGAAAGACTAATAACCAAGATAAAAATAAAGCTTAATATTAAAGTTGTTCTTTTCATAATTTTAAATACCTCCAAATTAATTCTTTTATTAAGCAAAGTCTTTTAAATTTGATCATCCGAAAAATACTTCCTAAATAAAATATTGTGTTCAATTACAAAAATTGTCATAACTTGTTTAGATTAAATTTTCTCTGCGATTTACATTAATCGATATCTCTCATTGCAATAAACCCTAACCTTAAGCATCCCAATCTTACACTATATTTCAGAATATATATCTATCACCTCCATAAAGTTGAATTTTCGATTACTTAAAGTCGGGATATTTCTTTTATGTTCTATAGTCAACATAAACATTGCTGTTCTTTAAAAATTTCTCAAATTATTTTAAGCATACTAATTGATAAATGGCTTTATTAACTTAGTTAGTATTAACTCATCAATAATCGTTTTTCAATATAATTCAAATGCTCCATTTTTCTTTTTAGAATTCTAGAGCTATGATTTTGTCCTATACTATATTAAGCTGTATCATTTTGATTTTTGCAGAAATCACAGTAAAAATTAAACTGAAAAAAGAAAAACAATTTAAATAAATCTTTTTGTTAAAATTTGAAATCTCCTATGAATAAATAGACTCTTATTTAATCGAGTTGAATTATGAATGGGTAAATTGAATTATATCCTAGATGCTTTATTGTTAAATCCATCAGTAAAATTTTTCATATTATAAAAAGAAAATTAAGAAAAAGCCTTAATTGATTTCTGCATTCTATTTAGTATAATTAAAGTCACTAATAAATAAATATATTTAATATTACAATTATACACACATATTTTATTA
>JAGYMU010000062.1 GCA_018399995.1 Halanaerobiales bacterium
ATTTATATACTATATCTCCAATATATTTTTAATCTTCATTATTCAGTTTTTCAAATTTTTTAAAAATACTTTCAAGATAATGTATTTTCTTATATAGACATAAGTAACTTTTATATTTTATAAATAACTATTTGCCTGTTACAGAAACTTTTCCTAAAAGCAAATAAGGGGCATAACCAAACATTGAAGGATATAATTTACCCCCTATACCTTTTACATTATTAAAGTCATTATATATATTGCCTGCCATCATTACATCCTGAAGCCTTCCCTGCAAAATACCATTTTTAACGTGGAATCCCTGAGCTTGTACTGAAAAGTGTCCCTGTTCATAATTTGAAGAATGAAAGCCTATTACATTAGTAACATAAATACCTTCATCGATTTCTGACAATAACTGTTTCTTGGTCTTATTACCAGGTTCAATAACAGGGTTGATAAAGCTGGGTGTAACTGGAACAGAAATGCCTTCTTGAAACAATGCTTTTTTTAAACCATTACCCGTTGGTTCAACTTCCATTTTTTTAGAATACTCAAGGTCATAAATATAATTTTTCAATACTCCCTCATCAATAATTTTAGTTCTATCAGTTTTGATTCCTTCATCATCAAAATAACGCCTACTACTTGACTTGTTCATATGTGGTTTATCTACTATAGATAATTTTTCACTAAATATTTTTTCCCCTTTTTTATCTATTAATGGAGATGTCTTTTGATAAATCTTTTTGCCACTAACCCCTTCATTTAAACTTACAAATAAAAAATAAAGGGAATTGGGTGAAAATAATACCGGCATATTCCCGGTTTTAGGAGAAGATAGTTTATATGAATTTCTATAATCCTGTAAAAAATCATTTATCTCATCAATACATATATCTTCAAACATAGTGTCTTGTTCTAAAGTGCGGCTTATTTGAGAACCTCCTCCTGGCACAGGTGCACCAAACCTTAATTGGTAATTTGTCTTTTTTTCAAAAAGTTCTGCCTGATTTGTTGTTTTTAAAGAGATTTTACTTGATGATTTGTTTAATCTGAGATCAAATGTTATATCCTTTTCTTTTTTTTCTATATAGTTCAACAGATCTTTAATAAAATCAAATAGCCTTTCCGCATCAATTTTTTCAAATTTATCTTCATTAGGCAGGCTTTTTTTATTTAATTTTTGCCTACTAAAATCGAATTTAGCTTCTTCTCCATAGTAAGCAGATTCTCTTGCTCCAGCAATTAATTTATTAAAAGTCCTCTCTGAGTTACCAAAAGTGTAATTTGAGCCAAATTTATTATCTTTGATCACCCTTAAGGAACTACTGACTAAGTTTTTTTGAGTAATATCCTCTAAATCCCAGTTCTCAATTTTTATCTTAAGTTTATCGACTTCTTTTTTTAAGAATTCTGCTTTATCAAAGTTTTTTGAAATCTCATCCATTTTATTCATGTATTATTGTCCCCCTAAATTAGCCTTGTCTATTTTTATATGTGGAGCTCCTTTACCAGAAAACATATTCAACTGCATAGGGTCACCTTTCCCACATCCACCGACTTCACTAAAAGTAAGATCATCTGCAACCATAGAAATTCTCTTTAAGGTCTCAAATAGTTCACCACTTATATTGATATCTCTGACCATTTCTTTTCTTTTTCCATTCTTTATTTTATAACCATATTCAGCCCCAAATGTAAATTGATCTCCTGTAGTTTGACCTCCTTTACCATTTAGCAAATAATAACCATCTTCTATAGAGTTAAATATTTCTTCTTTGCTGGATTCTCCTTTATCGATAAAAATATTGGACATTCTTATAATAGGAGGAAAATTAGTATCTACAGCCCTCATGTTACCAGAAAGTGGTTCAGAAAAGCTATATGCTGTTTCGCGTGAATGCAGCCGTCCTGTTAGCACTCCATCTTTAATAAGTTCCGTCTTTCTTCCCTTCTGCCCCTCATCATCATATATATAGCTGCCGGGAACATTTTTTATTGTCGGGTCATCAATAACCGTAATTATTTCTTTACCCATTTTTTTACCAATTTGAAGCTTTTTCCTGAAAGTGGGGTTATTTTTAATTATATCTGCTTCTGATAAATGCCCGAATGCTTCATGGATAAATACAGAAGCTAATTGCGAATTTACAATTATAGGGTAAGTACCCGCCTTAATAGGTTCAGCGTCTAACATCTTTTGTAATATATCTATTTCTCTTAAAATATCATCTTCCCGACCAATAAGATTGGAAAATTCTGGATACCCACCAAAAGCAATTCTTTTGACCTGAACAACGTCATCTTTTTTTGCAATGATAGCACCAACAATATTACTGCACAATAAATCATATTCAATAACTGAACCCTCTGAATTAATAAATAACCTATTTGAATAAAACTGTCTATAACGAAACTTGGTATTAATTACATGTTTTTGTTTAAAAGCAAGATCATTATATTCATTTAATAGCTCCTTCTTGTCGGCAAGGCTGTAATCGCGGGGATCGGTATTAGGTTCTGTTAATACTTTATCTTTGATTACAGGTGCTTTTTTTATATTAACTTCATGTTTTTGAAACTCCCCAGCTAGTTTGCTGTAATTTATGAGTTTCTCCATGGTTTTTGGTGAATCCTTTACCTCACTAAAAGAACCGACCACCTTTGAACCATTATTATATATTTTAAGATGCCCCCCTTCCCTATATGTCTCTTTTATATCCTTTAATTCCTTTCCTTCATAATTGATCAAAGTCTCATTGTTTTTTTCATATCTGATATCACCATATTTGATGTTTCTAGTATTCAACTGGTTTTTAAAATAATCCTTCATCTTCTTCCCCCTCGTTTAATATGATTATAAAAATTAATTATTATAGAAACTATATTTACAAGTACTATTATTTATCATTTAACAATGATTACTGAACTTTTAGCATGACGCACTACTTTATCACTAATACTGCCGAGAAAAAATCTTTTCACACCACTTAATCCTTTATCAGCAAGAATAATAAAATCAAAATTTTTTTCTTCTGCATAATCACAGATTACATCTGCGGCATCTCCATATTTTATTATCTTTTTTATCTCTGTATTTTTGCCTTTGAAGTATTCAGCCGCCTTATTCAATATTTGCTTGCCTTTTTTGTTCATATCTCCCTTATTTTTTTCTATTAATTTATCCAGTGATTCCTCTGGCCGATATGCCTGCAGCTCACTTAGCTCAATCTTTGAAATATCGAGAACTGTTAATATAGAAACCTGACTTTCATGAAATTCTGTTAATTCTGAAGTTTTTTCAGCAGCCTTAAGAGAACTATCAGAACCATCGACTGCAAGCAAAAATGTAAGCATCATATCACCCCTTTATACTTAAAATTATTCGAAATATTAAAATAAATAATCAACTGCTATTTTAAACTGTTCATACATTTCCATCCCTTCTAGGTCATCTAGACTTTTAACTAAATTTGCATAATACCACTTTTGTTTTTGAACTCCTCTATTAAACCTATTCCATAATTGATCGCCGATTTCATCATAATTCCTGATCATACTTCTAATGTTACTCAGTTTATCTGCACAACTAATACATTGAATTGCTATATTTGCTTTCTTCAAATGTGTGATTGTATGTTCTTTTCTTATTTCCCAGCAGGTATTAGATCGGTTTTTTAATTTTTCAGAAACACCTAAAACAAGATCTGCGATTTCTTCACCAAATTCTTCTTTTAAGTACTCAATTGTGATCTCTGTATCTTCCAGAGTATCATGCAGTAGTCCAGCAGCTATTATTTGATCAGACATATTATTTTTCTGCAGAATTAAAGCTACTTCAAAGGGATGTACTATATAAGGAACTCTATTATCACCCTTTCTGTGATGATTATAATGTGCCCTGGTCGATACTTCTAATGCACGAGCAATAATTTTATTTTTTTTAAGCAGCAAAGTAACACATCCTTTAAATATTTTATAACCTTAGAATATTTTTTTGGGATATATTATATTATATATTCATTAGATTGTTATTTAATCCTGCATATTCTAAAAATGAGATTTTTTCAAGTTAGACTCTATTGATTTAATATAATCATATTTTCAAAGAAATTATCGCTGATTTAAGAACCATTATAGGTGAATATATACCCTATTTTATTAATGTATTTGTTTTAAAAAAATCTAACTTCTCCCAAGCAGAAATTGATTATTATGAACAATTTGGTCCAATAATTATTTGCCTGTCTTATAATTGCAAATCCCTTTACCCACTTTTGGCTAAATGAATCTCACTCAAGTTAAAATCTTATTTATAGATATATTCCCGGGTTAAGGGTAATTCAATGTTCTTGCCTTTAGAAAAAAGCAATTGATGGACAGAAATCCCTGTATAACGGAAACTAACAACAACACCAGCTAAGAACAAGCGCCACATTCTCACAAATTCATCATCAAATTTTTCTCTAACCTGTTCGGTTACTTTTTCATAATTATCAGCCCAGTGCTCTGCTGTTAATGAATAATGAAATCCTATATCTTCTACATCAAGTAAATGAAAATTATTCTCCGGTAATTCCCAGACTATTTCTCGTAGGGAAGGGATATAGCCCCAGGGAAAAATATATTTTTCTAGCCAGGCGTTTGTGGGCTGTTCTTTTAGGTGGGTAATTGTATGTAGCAAAGACAATCCACCTGGAACAAGCATTTTATCTATCGACTCAAAATATTTAGGTATATGTTCTTTTCCAACATGTTCAAACATACCTATACTTACTATCTTATCAAATTTTTCGTTTAGTTCAGCTAAGTCTCTAAAATCCTGTTTTTTGATCTCTACTTTATCCTCTAAGCCATGTTCAGCTACTTTTTTACGGGCACCCTCTACCTGTTTTTGACTAAGAGTTATTCCTAAAACATCAACATCATATCTCTTAGCTGCTCTAATAGCTAAGGAGCCCCATCCACATCCTATATCAAGTAATCTTTCTTGTGTATTAAGATTTAGTTTTTTTAAGACGTGATCATTTTTTTGAAGTTGAGCCTGCTTAAGATTATCATCTTTTGATTTAAAGTATGCACAAGAATATGTCATGGTCTCATCCTGCCAGAGTCTAAAAAAATCATTGCCAAGTTCATAATGTTTTTGAATACCCTGTTTTTGTTCATCAAAAGAAGATTCCTTTTGGCGATCCCAAAAACTGTCTGTGTAATAACCTTTAAATTTTTTATCTAGATTTGAAATATTTAAGACAGCCTGCTTAAAAAAATCTCTTAGACTTCCCTCTAACTCTATATCACCTTTCATATAATATTCACCGAGTTTTAGCTGCGGCTGTTTACGAATTTCATTTAAATCTAGCTGTTTATTAAAAGTTATCTTAAAATCAGGCTTTTGTTTTTCTTTAGAACAATATTTTTTACTTTCTCCATCCCAATAATTAACTTCAAAGTTAACTCCATCAATATTTTTAAAAATCAATTCTAACATCTTCTTTTCTAACATATCCAGAGCCCCCTTAAAAATTTATTTAAATCTGTAAAAATTGTAGCTGAATATAAAATTATTTGGTAAATGTATTCCTGATTAAATATGGCTTTAATAAAATAATTTCTTTTTTTGAACTTTCTTTTTATGAAAATACCCGCTCTAAAAATCAAGAGCGGGTTAAAGGATATTTTCCGTATATTATTTAAGTTTTTCCTGCAGAATATTCTAAATAATAGAGATGACTTCCTATTGCATTTATTAATAATCAAATCCCTTTCCTGACTCAAGAAATAATGGTTTTTATTTTTTCGAATATAAAACTGTAATTTATTTTCACCAAATACATTTTCAAAAAAATAGGAATTATTTGATCTCATTTAATATAAATATATGTTTTGATTAAATGTTTTTATAAAAATGTATTAACGCAATTTAAAAGAATCAACAGAAAAAATATAATTTGTATTATTTTCTGGTGTATGATAATCATATCTGACTAACATAAAAAAATCATTTAATTCCGCTAATTTTACTATTCCGTTTTTAATATTCATCTCAGATGTATGGGGGATTTCAAAGCTAATACTATTATATATTTTATCCCCTATTTTTATCTGACCTCTATTAACATTACCCATATTTTCAATTTCATTTATATTCATTTTTGCAAAGGAATAAAAAGGTGAAAATATCGTAGATAATAACTGTTCACTCATCATATCAGCTATATCACCAGATATTAATTCTCCCTCTATTTCTATCTGTACAATTTTTTCATCTCCCAGCCAAAATTTCATGGAGTTGGGTATTTCTTCCATATTGTCTTTTTCGATAACTGTAAAAGATATTAAATCAGCCTTAACATTATTAACTGTATCCTCGCCCAAGTAATTATATTCCATAGTAGTATCCTGAATAATTTCTTCATCTCTTTCAACACTTATACTGTACTGCAATTTATCAAACATTCTAACAAATTCTTTTACTTCTGTTGGTGTTTTCATTTTTTCAAAAGGTATTTCATCATTATTATCCCCGGCCTGCAGAGGATTTACAGTAAAAATCATAATAAAAACTAACAACAATAATATTATTGATTTCTTCTTATATATAATCTGAGTCACCTCCTTAAATTATTTATTATTTAATTGTTTTGATCTTTTAAATTCTATTATTGAGGTTTAAAGATAATTATATCGATTCATTGTGTTAAGACATCTGCTTAGATAATAAAGCAAGTCTGTAAGATAAGATATTGATTATTAGCTAATTAAAGTTAGCAAATACCCTAATCTGTTGATAAATTATCAAAATAACCTTGAATTAATATTATTGGAGTACCTTTATCTCCACTGCCACTTACTAAATCACAAAGGCTACCTAATAAATCTGTTATCTGACGAGGGGTGGTCCCTTGAGCCTTAACTTTTCCCACAAGATCACTATCCTTATTTTTTATTTCTTCTTTCATTGCAAGTAATAATTCTTTACCTTCCAAATCTTTAAAATCATTATCAGCAAGATATTTCAGCTTCACTTCATTCGGAGTGCCCTTTAGACCAGAAGTAAAAGCGGGTGATACTACCGGATCAGCTAGCTCCCATATCTTTCCAACCGGATCTTTAAAGGCTCCATCCCCATATATCATAACTTCTATATTCTTTTTGGTAATTTTTTTTAGCTTTTTTTGAACTTCATTAACAAAGGCTTCTCCATTTCTGGGAAAAAGTTTTAATTCATTTTCGGAGGCTTTATTTGAACCTAAAAGTCCGTACTTCGGATTATAACCCCGCCCCTTATCCTCTACACATAATTCATCAAGCCCTATCACCTTACCATCACCGGCTTTTTTAAGTATATCTTTGGTCCTGTTACGGGTATGTATATCTGCTGCTATAATATCATCTGTATATTTTAATATTGTTTCGGGGTTATTAGATAAAATGATCTTTATTTGGTCTTTTTCTCCTAGTTCTTTATAATATTTTACGTAATTAATACCGGTAAATGGATGTTTGTAATCTTCAAACTGTTTTAGATACTCTTCTTCATCTAATATATCACAATGTGGATCAATTTCTGCTTCTTCCATCTGATTTATATCCATCAAAGCATTCCCCACCTCATCTCTGGGATAACTAAGCTGGAGATAAATTGGATAATTACTTTTAGCAATTCCTTTTAATATCATAGAAAATCTATTCCTGCTTAAGATTGGAAAAACGATACCCACATTTTTCGAAAAATTATTTTTAATCTCTTGAGCAATATCATCAAGTAAAACATAATTACCCTGGGCTCTTGCAACAACCGATTCCGTAATACCAATTACATCATTGTCATATAATTTATAGCCCTCTTCTTTACAGGAGTTAATGATAGTTTTAACCACTATATCTACTAAATTATCACCTTTTTTGATTATTGGTGCTCTTATTCCACGTACTTTTGTACCTACAGTTCTCATTATTTAAATTCACTCCTTCAGTAATAAATGAGTATCCAAAGCTTTAAAGTTAATTTGCTGATTAGAATATTATTCGTTTTTTTAAAAAAGTAATTTATGGACTTAAATCTACAACTTCGGTTAAAAAATAGAAAACCTCGGCTGACTTTTTTAAACCCGAGATTTTCTATTTTAATCCTATGATCTTATGCTCAGTATTATTAATCTTCTACTTTAAATCTTTTTTGATCAGTTTTAAGTTCTATATTCTCTCCTTTAATAATAGCTTCTATATAATATGTTCCTTCTTGAAACTGAAACATATCAATTTTTTCTTCAAAATATACAGAATTTTTCGCATCGATATCAACTTCTGTAAAAACCTGTGCGAAGATCTTCTTCTTTGACCAGGTATATACAACACTTCCATATCTATTTTTAATTAATATCTCATATCTCTGGCTGGTATTAAACTTTAGTGTTATATCATGATCTTGAGGATTCATTATCTCAATCACAAGATTTAATTTTTCGTTTTTGTCAATATTATTTTTTTCAATATAAATATTTGCTTTAACTTCCTCTGCTTCATTTTTATCAGGTATTATCATATTTCTAGATCTGATCTGTAAGTTTAAAAACTCCCTTAAAAATTCTACTGGTAATAATATGTGATTATTAATATAGAGAGGAGCTTTTTCCATATTATAATTTCCCTTATTAGTCTTAACAAGGGTCTTTTCCATAGATACTAAGAAAAAATTTCCGTTGTAAAATATTATAAACCTATCATTTGCTAACTTCTCTAATTCCATATTAAATTTTTCTTGAAGTTGATCAAAAGGTAAATAGATGTCATTAGATATTTGATCTGGTGTAATGTCAAACTCTATTTTTTGATCGTCAATGAAAAATTGTGATGCTGATACAGGGCTCTGAAATATTAAGACAAATATTATTAACACTAACATTAAATAACTATATTTTTTCATTTTTTGTCACCCTTCCTCATTTTGGTTAATTCAATATTAATGAATTCCTCCTATTCCCTGAACTTCCATACTAGTGTAAGATGAACTCTCTACATAATACATCTCAATATCTTCATAATGATAAGAACTATTAGTTATATATAATTCACTATCAGATCTCCCAAAATAATCTCCACCATCAATTATACCATTATCATTGACATCTCTCCAGCCATATATATAGACCTCTTCTGATGCTACCTGATTTAATGTGTATGAACCATTATCGTTCATTATAGTTGTGTCACTTCTAACATATACATAATCACTGTCCTCATTACCAGCAAATACATAGGGGTTTTCTAGTTTTTTACCCAGCAGGGCACCATAGGCATCAACTAATCCATGACCATAATAATAGCTGGGGCCTATATCAACTGCGGTTGAAGTTAATCTATTTTTAATACTTAAAGGGTTAACTCCTTCTGCCAGCAATAAAGCTGCAATACCACTTACATGAGAAGCTGCCATAGAGGTACCAGACATATATGCATAACCAGAAGAGGTTGTGCCCATATTGTAGTAACCCCAGGTACTTGCTATACCATTACTACTAATACCGCCTGGAGCAACCAGATCGAGGTTTGATCCGTAATTTGAATATGAACAGCGGTTATTGTTTTGATCAGTTGCTCCCACTGCTATAGTTTCAGGATAGACGGCCGGATATAATATGCCGCTGCTTCCATCATTACCGCTGGCAGCTACCATCACAATATTTGATGAATCAGCATAATCTATTGCATCTTCAAGTATATAGCTCCCTCCTGAGCTTCCCAGACTGAGGTTTATAAGGTCTGCACCACGGTCCTCAGCATAATATATACCTTCTGCAATATCAAAATGATTTCCACTTTGATTCTCGTTAAGCACCCTAATTGGTAGTAAATTAAG
>JAGYMU010000063.1 GCA_018399995.1 Halanaerobiales bacterium
AACCTAGAATTACTAATTACGGTTTACAAAGTTTCTAAAAACTTTTTTCCCTGGTAGTCCCATTCTCTGGATTCTACCTGGACTCGGGTATAACCGGAATCTTCTTCATATAAAGTGACAGTTACATAACCCCCTCCTCCTTGAAAAGTAATACAGCAATCACTCTTTGAAGAAATAACAAGTCCTTCTCCTCCCGGTCCGAAAAATGATTCTACTTTTTTTATCAATTCATCACGCTTCATTTTTGTTTTCTTTTCCAAAACAATCATAAAAACCTCCTGATTTTTACATATCCTGTTCGTTTCTTATGGCTTACTTTGTAAAAGAAAAAACATGGGAATTTTTTCTTGATATTCTTTATACCTATCACAAAATTTTTTAATCAGCAATTTCTCTTCATTTAGGGAAATAAAATAATAGAAAACAGCTATCACTATACAGACCAGGAAGGCTAAAATTGAATTACTTAAAACAACAAAGCTGAAAAATAAAAGCATGGAACCAAAATACATAGGATGCCTTACTATACTAAATACACCGCTTGTTACAACCCCTTCTTCTTTTTCCGGTTTACTGAAAATAACCTTATGAGAGGTAAAAATAAAATAGCTTCCTGTTATAAAAAATAATAAAAACAAAGGAACATATATAATCCAGGATATAGTTCCAATAGTATTGCTGGAAAATTCAAAAACAAATATATCAAGAATCATTACTGAAAAAAAGACTATAAAAAGTATTGGCTGTCCAATGTCAGTGATAGCATGTTCACCGGCGAGGTTATGGTGTTTTTGGGAATGAGATAAATTCATCTTTCCTAATTCCTTTTAATATTAATATTTTTAAATAACAATTTTAAAGCTATTATCTTGGAATAAAAATCTACTCTTTGTTATTAATAATTTTACCACTTAACTTACTTAAACACTAAAAATTATAAGTTTGATCTATATCCAAAAACGAAACTTAGTAGTTCAAACAGGCTGTCATACAGGGGACAGTTCTCTGTATCATATAAGGAATCTAAGCAAAATTGTTAAAATAAGAGTGGCTTTGGAAAAATTCCAAAAGCCAAAATGCTCACCTTCCCATTAATAAACCTCTTCCTCCCCCTGTCATTGCGTGGAGCGTAGCGACAAAGTAATCTAAAACACTTATACCCACAAAATTTTATTTTTATTTTTAATCTTACACCTCACATCTAGCAACTTATATTACTTTGAAGAAGGGGACAGGTCCCTTTTTGGGACCTGTCCCCTTCTTCAATAAAACACAAATATGACCTAGTGGGAAATTATTGTTATAGTATCAGAAGGCAAGTACTTTATCTAAAGAATTAAGAAACAATTTAAAATTGTAGATTTCTGATTAATATATTAGGTCTCTTTACTTTAGTATTTGCAAAAGATTCTTCAATATAAGGATATTCCCCGGTTTCTGTTATAATCTCGTTTAGACTTGGGAAAACCAAAAAAGTATCCTCTGACTTTGTCCCAGATATGGAAGGATTCCAGGCAAATGCCTGAAATTGATGTACAGTTTCCGTACTTCTCAGGGTTACTTTATATTCTCTAGTATTGTAACCTGTAATCCCACCTTGGAAATGTAATTTCCATTCATTCCCAAAGCCTTCTTGCTCATAAGCTTGTATGCCTATATTCAGTATATCGGCTAAATTATGTCCCGGCCTGGTATGGTAGAAAAGTTTTGCTTCAATCTTAGTTACTGCTTTATGTCTCCGAATTAAGTCAACTGGCGGCTGTCCGAAATGAACTGTTCTTGTTGCCGAAGCAACCAGTCCGTCTTTCTTTCCACAAACACTTATTAGAGCCAATTTATCCAGTCTTTTAAAAGTAGGAATCGGGTGACGGTATTTATAGGCTCGTTCATCAACTGCTACTAATATAACGATTGGCAAGATACCTTTTGGGTACAACTTACTTGTAATTTCCCCGGCTATTTCCAGTTCACTATCCCCCCTTTTTATATTTTGAATAACTTTTTCCAAATTGGATGCTACATGATGACCTAAAATTTTATATCTTTTAATTTCTTCTCCGGATAAAGTTATCCTAAGTCTATACAGAAAATTACCAACGTATTCTGTATTTTTCATCTCTTTATCCGAGCCATATCTACCTCTTGACAAAAAATCTTGGATATAATTATTTTCTTTATCCGTCTCCTGCCAGTTATAAGATTTTATATTAACCAATCTTTTTATAGCAGGACACTTTATCTCTTCCTCAAAAATAAGAGGGATATCTACATTATTGCCTATTAGAGTTAATTCATTCAGGGTTACAAGCATTTTGCAAATACATGATTGCGTTTGAATATTAACATAATTTCTTCCGCCAACTAACCAGGAAAAATTAGGCTGTTGGGTAATCAAAATGCCATCTAAATTCCTTTCCTTTATTAAATCTTTAATCTTATTATATTTCAGCTCATACTCTTCCATGTAATCTCTTCCCCTCACTTTAAGAAAAAAATGATTACTAATTAATTGCGTTTAATATTTTCCGAACTTTGTCTCTCTTTTCAGGTTCCAGTGCCTCCACCGGCAACCTCGGACTTCCAACTGGAATTCCAATGATATTCAGTGCCTCTTTTAGCACAGATGGAAATGTACCAATGGAAAAAATATTTCTGAATGGTATAAGTTTGTTCTGGAATTTGCTTGCTGTTTCAAGATCACCTTTCATGTAATATTGGTATATTTTGGAAACTAATGCAGGAAGAGCGCAAGCAGTCGAAGAAATACTCCCTCTTGCACCGTACACGAGACCTCCCAAAATTAAGGTATCTATCCCTTCAAATATAAAAAATTTATCTGATTTTAAATTAAGATAATTAATCGTCAGATTAAAATCCGCACTACTATCTTTAATTCCAATAATATTGTCTATTTTCGAAAGTCTGGATACCAATTCAACAGATAAATTTACTCCTGTTCTTTTGGGATGATTGTATAAAATAACCGGCAAATTGGTAC
Organism: Halanaerobiales bacterium; assembly: GCA_018399995.1. Lineage (GTDB taxonomy): Bacteria > Bacillota > Halanaerobiia > Halanaerobiales > M55B127 > M55B127. The sequence continues at coordinate 2,999 of JAGYMU010000063.1, forward strand.
TTAAAGCAATCTCTTTAAAATGTCTATAGAGCTCATTTTGTTCAGAGCTTATATAACAAGGAGAAAGCACGGTAATAATATCAACTCCAATTTCTTCGGCAATCTTGGACAACTTTACACTTTCATCAGTTGTAATTTCCCCGGTATTGGCGTAAATAGGTACTCTTCCATTATTTTGTTCAACGACAATTTTAAAAATCTCTTCTTTTTCTTTGAAAGTTAATGAAGAACATTCACCAGCCCCTCCGGCAACTAAAATACCGTTAATCCCATTTTTTATCAAATAATTTACTAATTCCCTTATTACTTTTGTATTTAATCTCTGGTCTTCTGTAAAAGGGGTAACCAATGCTGCAATAATGCCTTTAATCCTTAATAAATCCAATATAAACCCACCCCCGCTTTCCTATATTGATTTAAAAAAATGCTATTATCAATTGATATTTAAATTAAATCATTTTAGAATAAATCAATAAAGTTTATTGAAATCTGATTTCTAAAATGGTTCTACTTTTCTCATTTTTTAAATTTTGAAGATATTGTACCTATTATTTTTTTAGTAAAGTTGGTTTGGCTTAGAATTGTAGTTGCAATCATAATAATTAGTAAAATTGTAATAGGTCTAGTCAGAAAAGCTTTAAGAACTTCACCTTCATATAGTGCTAATGTTCTCCGCAATTCTCCATCTGCCATATTACCTAATATGATTCCTAATACAAGTGGACCTATTGGATAATCTCCTTTTTTTAAAAAATAACCGACGATTCCAAATAATAACATCATGTATACATCGAACACTCTATTCTGAATTGAAAATGAACCGACTACTGATAGTGCAATCACAATTGGCATAAGTACTGATATTGGAATTTTTATAATACTTGCAAAAACTTTATTTCCCATTAAGCCCAACCAGAGTAAGGCAAAATGCGCCAACAAGACAACCAGAACAATGATTGCAAAAAAAGATTTTCCCTCACTGAATACCAATGGACCAGGACGAATACCATGAATATATAACACTCCAAGAATTACTGCTGTTACTGCATCCCCGGGTATTCCCAGAGTCAAAAGAGGAATAAGAGCACCTCCCAATGCTGCATTATTGGCAGTTTGCGGAGCCAAAACACCTTCATATGCCCCTTCCCCGAATGGTCTGCTGGGATTTTTTACAGTATGCTTGGCATGATCATAAGTAACAATGGAAGCAACTTCTGCTCCAATTCCAGGAATAGCCCCTATAATAGCCCCTATAAAAGAACACCTCATAGTTAAAGAAAATTGTTTGAAAAAAGCAAGAAAATAATCACGTATAGTATCGGTTCCAATCATTTTTTCCAACTTTATTGTTTCATTTTTCTCAATCTGTAGTAAAGCTTCTGCCAGGCCGAAAGCACCGATAAGTACAGGTACAAAATGGATACCTCCCTGCAACTGTACATAACCAAAGGTAAATCTTCCAGTTCCATACATAATATCCATACCTACAGTTGACACAGCTAACCCAAGGCAAGCCGTTAAGAAACCTTTTGCCAATGATTTTCCCGAAACACTACCAATAGCAGTTAATCCCCAAATAACAAGTAAAAAATATTCCGGTGGTCCAAACCTTAAAGCAATTTTTGCTACCAATGGTGCACCAAAGGCAAGTACTATTGCTCCAAATATACCTCCAATAAATGAACCTATAGTGGCAACCCCCATCCCAAAGGATGCTTCTCCTAATTTAAACATGGGATAACCATCAAATGCTGCTGCTAATGCTGCTGGGGTTCCCGGTATATTAATTAAAATACTGCTTTTGTTACCTCCATAAACAGCTCCAACCCATACAGAGATTATCAAAACAATTGCTGGATTAATATCCCAACCAAATGTCAAAGAAGTCAATAAAGCTGTTGCCATAGTAGCAGAAAGCCCCGGTAAGGCACCTACTACAATGCCGGCACCAACGCCAATGATTATTAAAAATATTAATTTCGGTGATAGAATTATAAAAAAGGCTTTTAGAATAATTTCTCCCCACTCCAATTGAACAACACGCTCCTTTTCATTTTTTATGGTAAAATAACTTTGAAAATTAATTCAAAAACAATTTTAAATGATATAACAACAACCAGTGATATTATAAAAATTGTTTTAATCTTTCCTGCTTTCAAATAAAACATTAATGCTGCTAGAAAAAGAAAAGTAACAACAAAAAAATTTATATGACCGATTAGTAACGCATAAAGTATAATAATTATCAGTGGTACTAGTAATTTTCCCTTTTGATCTTTTTGCTCAATTTCAATCTCAGTAGAAGGAGAAGGACCTTTTTTAGTTCTTTTCGCCCTGAAATCTATTACAAGATATTTGATTAACATAAAGCTACTCGTAAAAATAATAATTATAGCAACTACTGCGGGGAAAACACCAGGAGATTGATTTGATTCGCCAAAGGAAGGTTGGTATGATGAAGCAATCAATAGTAATATTCCAAATATTAAAAATGCAATTAATATAACATATTCTTTTAACTTTTCACTTGATGTTGAAAAAGTCATAAAGCAAATACCTCCGATATGTTTATCTTGCAAAAAATCTCTTTTTATGGTCACATCACTTGATTCTAACCTAAACCCTAGTATTTATAGTTGTGTACCTGCAATTATTAACATTAATTAGCATTTCAACAATTTCATTAAATTCAGCTATGCAGAATATTTTATAAAATACGCTGCATAGCCTACTCTTAAACATTTTCAAGAAACATAACCCATAAAATTTGGACTATTCTTTAGGGTTTTGGTATATTTAATTCCTCAGGTGATTTTTGCGCAACACCTAAATCGTAAATCAACCATGCTGTACTGGAAGTCCATCTATCAATAAAATTGCTTGCCTCTTCTCCAGAAAGCCCTATCGGAATAAAATAATTATCCCAAATACTCTGCTGCCATTCCACATTGGCCATTGCTTTTGCGGTTGCATCTCTTAAGGTTTTCAGCACTTCCTCTGGAGTGCCCTTTGATGCAAATAAACCAAACCATGCGCCATATGGTAAATAACTAGAACTATCGGGATAGACCTCACCAATTGCTGGTACATCAGGAATCGTTTTTACAGTTTCGTTGGAAAAGACTCCTAAAATACGTAGTTTACCTGCTTTATGATGGTCGATTAGTCCAAAAAGATTTTCCATAACTACATCTACATGGCCTCCCAAAGTGGCGGTAATAGCAGCATGTGAACCATCATAATTTACTGTGGACACTTCTACTCCAAGACTCGTTTTTAATATAGCGGCTGCAATAGAACCAGTAGTTGCAGGTCCTGTACCAGCCATTTTAATTTTACCTGGATTTTCCTTACCATAATTGACAAAATCTTCGAGAGTCTCAAATGGTGTTGAAGGATGGACTGCTACAGTAGCAGTAGAATTACTACAAACAGCAATTGTCTCAAAATCTTTATACCAATGTTCGGTAGTACCCATCAAAGGCCAGGTTGCTATCGTTTCTGAACCGAACAAAAGAGTATATCCATCGCTTTTCTTGCTCAAAACTTCTTCTGCACCAATTGCCCCGGCAGCTCCTGGTATATTGGTTACCACCAATGGCTGTCCAAGTTCCTTTTCAATATAAGGAGCAATTCCCCGAGCTGTTTGATCTGTACCTCCACCTGCTCCCCAACCAACAATAACTTGAATGGGTTTTTCGGGATATGCATTGGCTGAAACAAAGCTAATGCCACATAACAAAAACATAATTATCACGATTATAGATAGTAAATACACTTTTCTCATAAATTATATTCCTCCTTTTTCCTCAATTATTCATTAGAAACAAACAGTAAAATCATTTTAGATTAGGATTTTAATCATCACCTCCTTTTCATAAAAGCTATTTCAATTCATTATAAATGGTCGTTCCTATTTGCTGATTATGTAAACAAGATGCTTTTGATTGAATCCCCTTTTGCTTGGGCTTCAATCGCCTTATCAAGTTCATCAAATTTGAATTTCCTGGTAATAATCGTATCAAGATCAACTTTCCCCTCTTCTATCAACTTCAAAGCGTCTCCAAACTCAAAATTATAGGCTAATGATGAATAAAGGCTTAATTCGCGGTATAAAAAATGAAACGCATTTATCTTTATATCTGCAGTAGGCAAACCCAACCATACTATTCTTGCACCCGGACCGGCCAACTCAACCGATCCTTCAAGTGTTGCAGGAACTCCTGCGGCATCGATAACCTTAAGATAATTTTTATTCTCTTCTAACAAAGACTGAAAACTGGTATCTGATAAATTAACGACTCTATTTGCTCCTAAATACTGCGCCTTGGAAAGTTTATCATCTACTTTATCAATTACCGTAATATGAACACCCACTTTTGGTAGCAGCTGCAAGAGCAAAAGACCAATAGTACCTGCGCCAAATAAAGCAACATTTTCCCCAATCTGGACATTGCTTCTATGATAGACATGCAGAGCAATTGAAAGAGGTTCAACTAAAGACCCATACATGTAAGAAACAGAATCCGGGAGTTTAAAAACATTTCTCTCTGGTATCTTTACATATTCCGAAAAAACTCCAGGAAGTGAAACCCCCACAACTTTTTTATTCTTACAAAGATTAAACTTACCTCTACGGCAATACCAACAATGTCCGCAATTAATATTCGGATCGATGGCTACACGATCACCAATGGAAACATTTTTTACTCTACTGCCAACTTCTACAACTTCTCCACTTGCTTCATGGCCAGAAATATGAGGAAATTTGATTTTCCTTATGCCTTTGAAAAATTGTATATCAGTTCCGCAAACCCCCATAGCCATTATTTTCACCAAAACATCGTTTTCACTAATTTCTGGTACAGGTACTTCCCGAATTTCTATTTTGTTTTCGGCAATAATAAAAGCTGTCTTCATATTCAATTTTCTTCCTCCAAAATAATATTCACTCTACATTAAAAAGCAATTAAAATTGCCCGGGCAGGAGCTGCATCATTTTCCAAAATCTTTAACGGTAAACAAACTAATGCATATTCACCTTCCGGTACATTGGTAAAATTCAATCCTTCAATTATAATAATATTCTGACCTAACAAAATGTGGTGTACTGGACGATCAGTATCATCAAAAGCTTCTGGAATAATATAATCTACACCAACAGCACGCACCCCCCTGTCAGACAAAAATTCTGCTGCCTTGGGCGTAATATAAACATAATCATAAGAAAAATCTTCCAATTCCCATAATTCTGAATTACTTGTCTTAAAAAGTACGATATCATCTTTTTCAATTCCCAAATCTTTTATTTCATTTACATCTATTTTGGGAGCAGTAACTTTAAAAACCTTTGCAAAACCAACGGTACTGGTAAGACTCACTTGGTCTATTGTGTGACCTTCTTTTATAAAATGAAACGGGGAATCAACATGGGTACCGGTATGGGAAGTCATCGAAATTTTAGAAAGATTGGCTCGGCCTCCTTCTGCTATCTTAGATAAATATTCTCTGCTAAACTTATCCTGTCCCGGGAAGACCGGGGTTTTAGAAGATAATCCTACTGAAATATCATAAATTTTTGCATTCTGAAATAATTCTTTAATATCCATTTTATATAACCCCCTACTCTTTTTTAGGAAAAACCTTACTCAGATTACTCTCATTGTTTTCAGAATATCTTTAAGTATTTCTTTTTGTTTTTCATCAAAAGGCATAATTGGCTTTCTCGGTAGACCTGCATCTATCCCCATAACCTTTAATGCTTCTTTCAATACTGAAGGAAATGTCCCCATTGAATACGCTTTCCTTAAAGGGTATAAATCATTCTGTAATTTGAGTGCAGTTGCAAAATCATGACTTTGTATAGATTTATAAATATTGACTGCATATTCCGGAACTACACCTGCAGTCGAAGAGATACTTCCTTTGGCGCCATATGTCAAAGCAGAATAAATAAACATATCAATGCCCGCAAGTGCATAAAAATTCTCATCTTGCATTCTAATGAAATTCATTGTCTGTAAAAAATCTCCGCTAGAATCTTTTATTCCTACAATATTCTCAATTCTAGAAAGTTTATCGACTAAGTCAACAGACATATTTACCCCGGTCTTCTTTGGGTGATTGTAAAGTACAACTGGTAAATTCGTACTATTTGCTAATTCCTTATAAAAGTTATAAAGCTCGTTTTGGCTGGGATTAATAGAATAAGGAGCAATTACCGAAACAGCATTTGCATTTGATTTTTCAGCAAATTGCACCAACTCTATTGCCTCTTTTGTTGTTACCGAACCAACCCCAGCATAAATAGGAATTTTCCCCCCTACATCATCAATCACAGTTTCAATTAATACCTTTTTTTCCTCAAAACTCAAAGATGTGCATTCTCCTGCTCCACTATTGACAAAAATACCATGTAAACCTTTATTCATTAAAAAATCTAAAAGACTTTTTAATGATTTCTTGTTAATATTTTTCTCATCATCAAAAGGCGTAACAATTGATGCTATAATTCCTCTTGGTTTAAAAACCATTCTTTGCTCCTTTTTACTTTTTTAACTATTATCTTATTCTTCCTTCAACGAAACCCCATTCATCTTCTCATAGAACAGGGCCAGTCCTCCATGGTCAACTTCGCTATGTCCTTCTGCCATGAGTGTCTGCATCATCTCCATGACCTGGGCAGTCAGTGGCATGGCATTATGTAAGGCCTGGCTGGTAGATAGGACATTGGTCAGGTCTTTGACATGTAGCTTCATACGAAAG
>JAGYMU010000064.1 GCA_018399995.1 Halanaerobiales bacterium
AAAGGCTATATCCTTGATATGGGTAGAGGTACTACTCATAAAAAGATCATCTTAGAACTATATGAACAAAAAGTTGCTCCACCAGACATTGCAAAAAAGACAGAACATTCCTTACAGGCGGTAGATAGATATATAAAGGACTATGAACGTGTTAAATTCCTTGTTAGACGCCAAATAGACAAACAACAGATCAAACATATGACGGGTAGAGGAGTCACTGTAATCAACCAATATATCAAGATTATCAAGGAATATCATCCCGAAATATTTGAGGATGAAAAAGGAAAATAAATTTTATCGAAAATTTTTTGAAGGGCTAGCCCTTCAAAAAGATATAAACCTAAGACCTAAAGATTATATGATAGGACAAATGTCCTAAATGTAATTTTAATATTATAAAATACGTAATAATTCATAATATTTTCATAATCTCCTTATATAATATAAATAAAGAGAAGGAGATGCTAATTATGAATATAGTTACTAATAAGCAGAGAATCTTGTTTACAATATTTGTCTTAGTCTTTAGTGTTTTTATTTTTACAGGTGGAGTTTGGGCAGTTGAGGATTATGGTGCAGAAGGAGTTCAGGAGAAAGATCAATTTACATTAGAAGAAATGCTGAAATATGCTATACAAGATGAATATTTAGCAAAAGCAGAATATGAATTAATCATGCAGGAGTTTGGAGAGCAGAGACCTTTTAGTAATATAATGCAGGCGGAAGAATATCATATAGAAATTTTATTACCTCTATTTAAAAAATATAATATAGAGATCCCATTGGATTTATCAGATCAACATGTAATCCTTCCTGATGATATAAAAACAGCTTTAGAGACTGGAGTTAATGCAGAAATAGTTAATATAGAGATGTATGAAAAATTTCTAGACAAAGAAGATCTGCCAGCAGATGTGGCAGAAGTGTTTGAAGAACTTAAGCGAGGTTCAGAAAATCATTTAGAAGCTTTTCGGAATGGTTTGAATCGTTCAGAAAAAAGGAATTATCAGAATTCGAGAAGAAGAAATTCTAATTAGAAGCAGATTCCTATGTGTTAAATTACTCTAAATTAAACAAAAGATATTTTTAAATTAGATAAATTGTTAATAGATAAAAAATTATTATTATTCTAACTCAGCCGCTTGGCTGGGTCTTTTTTTTAGCCATGTATTAAATCTATAGAATACAAATAATATATTTTGAAATGAGATATAAAGTTTTTTCTAAAGCTAAATTGTCAAACGCAAGGCGGAATTTAAAGTAAGCTTAAAACAAATTTTCGTGTCTGGTCGGTAAGTTATATTTAAGGCCTAGGATATCAGAATAAGTTTGTAGGGGAAATAAGTCCATAACATTTTTAATTTTATAGCATAAAAAAACATTAAAGAAATATTTAAGTAAAAAATTAAACTAAAATCAGACAAAAAAATGATTCTAAAAGCGATTTAATTAAAAGATTATAAAAAGAACAATTAAAATATTAGGATAAACTTCAAAGCCGTGATAAAAATACTATTGGGAACTTTATGATAATCAATTATAAACTATATTAATAACAATACTAATATTAATTACGTGTGAATATATAAATTTGGGAAATTTCTTCTGATGAAATGTCAATTAATGAAACCGTAAGGTTATTATTGTGAGAGTCAAGGAGTTAAACTAATCAATTACCTCTTATTTGATATGATTAAGTAATTAATAATTATCTTAGAGATAATTATATTTTTAAATACAGTGTTAATTTGGTTATCACTCTCTCATCATACTATATTTGTAGCAACCCGAAATAGGGTATATAATATAATCAACGTTAAAATATTTATTTAAATTCAATTTGTAATTTTTAGTTTTTTAATCTATAAATAATAAAAACCAACTAAGACAACTTAACTATTTGTAATAGAAATTTTAATAACATATAATTAATTTAAGCGAAAATAATAGTTTGCTATTATATTTGGATTTTCTTATTGTGAGTCTAATATAATCTTCTGTTCTTAAATATATTATACGAGGAGGGTTAGTATGTTTATGAATAAACATAAGATACTCAACCTATTAAAAAGTGAAATGGTTCCTGCGCTTGGGGTAACAGAGCCTGCTACCATAGCTCTATCAACGGCCAGGGCATATCAAAAAGTGAGGGGTAAAATTATAAGTATAAAACTTGAATTAGATCCAGGGATTTACAAAAATTCTTATGCCTGCTCCATTCCTAGTACAAATCATAAGGGGATACGCATGGCAGCTTTATTGGGAGCAATAAATGGCCAACCAGATTTAGGTTTAGAGGTATTAGATAAAATAACAGACCAGGACATAAAGACAGCCCAAAGATTGAATGAAAAAAAAGACATTGTTCAAATCAAAATAAAAGAAGGTGTCAAAGGAATATATTGTAGCTCAACTGTAGAAACAGAACAGGGATCTGCCAAGGTAGTAATTGAAGAAAGTCATGATAATATAGTTTACATTGAACATAATGACCAAACAGTCTATGAAGAAAAAAATAAAAAAAAGGTGAATAGCAATAACAACAAATTATGTATAGAGTTTACAGAGCTAAGCAACTTTGTTGATAAGCTTTCTTATGATGAAGTTAAATTTAGCCTTACTGCTGTAGAAATGAATCATAAATTGGCATCTAAAGGCGTGAAAGATGTTGGTTTAGGAGTGGGTTATCAGCTGAATGAGTTATTAAAAGATGGCCATATTAAAAATGATTTGGTTAATAACGCAAAAAGGCTAACTGCATATGCAGTTGATGCCAGAATGGGAGGAGTACCTTTACCCGCAATGAGTTTTTGTGGGAGTGGAGACCATGGTATTATAGCAACACTGCCGCTTAAGGCAGTTGAAACAAGAAAACAAATTGGTAAGAAGAGATTGGCTAAATCGATTATCTTAAGCTATCTAATAACATATTATTTAAAAAACAAAACTGGTAAACTTTCTGCCTATTGCGGATGTGCTGTGGCAGCCGGAACTGGAGCAAGTGCAGGTATTACTTATTTGTTGAATGGAACCCAAAGACAAATAGAGGGTGCAATAAATAATATGGCAGGCAATATAACCGGCATGATTTGTGATGGAGGTAATTTTGGCTGTTCTTTAAAAGCTGCCACTGCGGCCGGTGCTGCTGTTGAAAGTGCTTTATTTGCTATACAAGATCATTATCTAAGGGAAAATACTGGCATAGTAGGTAAATCAATTAAAGAAACTCTCGATAATATGGCAAAAATTGCTACTCCAGGAATGAATCAAACGAATGATGTAATATTAGAAATTCTTAAAAATAGAGAAGTAGAAGATTAAAATAAATCATTTTGGATTAACTGCTTTACTAGAGGAGATGTTTAATAAAAATGGAAACCAAGATAGAGCCCTTTGATAAGTACTATAATAAATATGAAGATTGGTTTGAAAGAAATAAATTTGTTTATAAATCAGAATTAAAAGCAGTGGCCCACTTTATAAATAAAGATGAAAAAGGCATTGAAATAGGTGTCGGTAGTGGTAAATTTGCAGCACCTTTAGGTATAAAATATGGGATAGAGCCTTCTAAAAAAATGCGGGAATTAGCTGAAAAAAGAGGTATAAATGTACAAAAGGGTGTGGGTGAATCATTAGATTTCAGCGATGAGAGCTTTGATTTTGTATTAATGGTTACTACAATATGTTTTTTAGATGATATAGAAAAATCTTTTAAAGAAGTAAAGAGAGTTTTAACTAAGAGGGGAAACTTTATTATTGGTTTTGTTGACAAAAATAGTGATTTGGGAAAAAAATATCTTGAAAATAAAAATGAGAATGTTTTTTACAAAGAAGCAATATTTTATTCTGCAGGAGACATATTGCAACTTTTAAAGAAATTAGAATTTCACGATATTGAGGTAGTTCAGACCATTTTTGGGAACTTAATTGATATTAATGAGATACAGAATTTTAAAGAAGGATATGGGGAAGGCGGTTTTGTTGTTATAAAGGCTAACAAATAATATAGTGATATTTTTAAAATTGAATTTAATGTAGGATGTATCTTAATAATAAATGATTAACAACCGTAATTTAAATAAATCATTTGTCTTATGGTATATTGCTTTAATATTATTATATTATAAATAGCAGGATTGACTATTGCTGTAAAAATAAGGCAAAGTAATTTATTTATCATTATTATGATAGATATCAACTTATTATAATTATCATTTCTTGTTGAAAAAGATTAGCTATTATTATAATATATTTGTAAGATTAAATATTATTGTCAATAAAATTTCTTCGTTTTAAATTAATTGTGGCTATTAAGTTTTTTTATTTTCTAAACATTTTAAAGTGCTAAATGAAATATTTTACAAGAAGATTTTTAAAAATGATAATAATAATACTATTTATAGATTTATTATTTATTTAAAAACTATTTTACTTTAATAGTGATAAATTAGTAATCTAATTTTTTGTAAAAAAGGACTGGTTAATATGGATTCTATAGGTATATGTATGGGTGCTTCAAATATTAAATTGGTAAAGACAAGTCGGAATAGTGATCAACTTAAAATAGATGAGCATATTACAAAACCTCATGAAGGAAATGCCAAGAAGACTCTAAAGAAAGTATTAAAAGAAATTGATTTTGATAAAGATCATAATTTTGCCGTTACAGGTAGAAAATTTAAAGATTTTGTAGAAATGCCTACTTTATCTGAACCTGAAGCTACTGAACTTGCTTATCATAGTTTAAAAGATAAATATGGCAGTTTTGATGCTATAGTTAGTGCTGGTGGTGAGACATTTATGGCATATGAACTTGATGAAGACGGTAAAATAGCAGATGTGCATAGTGGTAATAAATGTGCATCGGGGACAGGAGAATTTTTTCTACAGCAGATAAAGAGGATGGATTTGAGTTTAGAAGAGGCTTTAAGTATTTCTAGAACGGATGATCCATACCACCTTTCTGGGCGCTGCTCTGTTTTTTGTAAAAGTGACTGTACCCATGCACTTAACAAAGGAGAAGACAAGGGTAAAATAGTTGCAGGTTTATGCAGCATGATGGCAGATAAGATAATGGAATTACTTTCCCACTTTCATCCTGAAAAAGTTATGGTGGTAGGTGGAACAAGCAGCAACAATGTAATGATTAATTATCTTAAAAAAAGAATTAATAAAGTAATAGTACCAGATGAGGCTGTCTATTTCGAAGCTCTAGGAGCTTCTCTTTGGAGTGAAAAATATGGACAAATAGTAGATAGAACAAATCTATATGATCAAAATAAGAGTTCCTTTGATTTTTTACCCTCACTTAATAAATATAAAGACAAAGTCACTTTTCATGACATGCAAAAGGGACAGTTAAATGAGGGGGATCGATGTATACTAGGTGTAGATGTAGGGTCAACTACAACTAAAGCTGTAATTATGAGAGAAAAGGATAATGCTCTTCTTAAATCGGTTTATCTAAGAACGAGCGGTGATCCTGTTGCGGCATCTAGAAAATGTTATAGAAAATTGCTTGAAAAAATTGATGATAAGCAGATAAAAATTATTGGTCTTGGTGTAACCGGTTCTGGTAGACAGATTGTTGGGTTACATGCCTTGACTGATTCTATTCATAATGAAATTATGGCTCATGCAAAAGCAGCTGTTTTTTTTGATGAAGATGTAGACACTATTTTTGAGATCGGTGGTCAGGATGCTAAATATACATATATAGTAAACCAAGTTCCCACTGATTATGCTATGAATGAGGCATGTTCTGCAGGAACGGGTTCTTTTTTAGAGGAAGCTGCTCATGAATCATTTAATATTGAGATGACTGAAATAGAAGAGATAGCTTTTAAAGGAGAAAACCCTCCAAATTTTAATGATCAATGTTCTGCTTTTATCAGCAGTGATATAAAAAGCGCCATTCAGGAAGGAATAAGTATAGAAGATATATGTGCGGGGTTAGTCTACTCAATTTGTCTAAATTATACAAACAGGGTTAAAGGTAACAGGCAGGTTGGTGATAAGGTATTTATGCAGGGAGGCGTATGTTACAATAAAGCGGTTCCAGTTGCTATGGCTGCATTAACTGACAAACAGATAATTGTTCCTCCTGAACCGGGGCTGATGGGTGCTTATGGTGTAGCTTTGATTGTTAAAGAACATCTTAAACTTGGTCTGGCAGATGAAAATGAATTTAGTTTAGAAGAACTTGCTAATCGGGAAATAAAATATCACGAACCTTTTATTTGTCAGGGTGGTAAAGAAAATTGCGATAGACAGTGTAAAATTAATGTAATGGAGATAGAGGGTAAAAAATACCCATTTGGTGGTGCATGCAATAAATATGTCAACTTATCTCATGATGTGGAGTATGATGTAACAAAATTGAACCTTATCTCCAAAAGGGAAAAGCTGATTTTTGATGATTATCTTGCCTTACCAAATAAAAATAATACAAGAGGTAAAGTGGGTATTAACCGTTCACTGACGGTTAGTTCATTATTACCCCTTTATTCTAAATTTTTTGCAGAATTAGGTTATAAGGTTGTATTACCTCAAAAAGTTAGAGAGGAAGGTAAGCAACAAGAAACAGCCGCTTTTTGTCATCCAGTTGAGATAAGCCATGGATATATATATGATCTTCTTTTTCATCAAGAGTTTGATTATATATTTTTACCACATGTAAGAGGTTTATATGTTGAAAATGGTGCAGAGGAGAGTATGCTCTGCCCTATGGCACAGGCTGAACCATATTATTTAAGCTCTGTTTGGCCAGAACTTAAAAATGATAATGTTTTTTCCCCGATCTTAGATTTTAAAGAGGGATTATATTCAGCCCAAATGGAATTTATTGATATAGGCAAAAAACTTGGTTTTTCAACAAATAAAGCAGAACGTGCATACCAGAAAGCTGTAGCGAACCAAAGCAATTTTGAAAAAGAATTAAAAGAAATTGGTCAAAATGTATTGAATCATCTAAAAAATACCCCTGATGAAAAAGCAATTGTGCTCTTTGGAAGGCCTTATAATGCCTTTGTTTCTGAAGCAAATATGGGTATTCCACACAAGTTTGCTTCTAGGGGAGAGCTTATCCTTTCTTATGATATGCTTCCTCTTAAGGAAGAGAAAGTTTCAGATAAAATGTATTGGTCGATGGGCCAAAATATTATGAAGGCAGCAAAGTTTATTAAGGATAATGCTTCTTTATTTGGGGCATATATAACTAACTTTAGCTGTGGTCCCGACTCATTTTTAGTAAATTATTTTAGAGATGAAAATGGCAGCAAGCCCTCTTTAACACTGGAACTGGACAGCCATACGGCTGATGCAGGTCTAAATACGAGGATAGAGGCTTTCTTAGATGTAGTTGATAGTTATAGAAAACTGAAAAAAGACCAAAATATTGAAGAAGAAAAAACGAAGTATTTCCAAAAGGCAAATATTATATATGGAGACGAGGTCGAAGTAATTGATTCTTCTAATAAAAGTTATTCCCTATATGATGAAAGGGTGAAAGTTTTAATTCCTTCTATGGGCGGCAAAACCAGCAGAGCCTTTACTGCAGCTTTTAATTATTGTAATATTAAAGCTGAAGTTTGTCCACCACCTGGGAAAGAAGAGTTAAAAATTGGTAGAGCGAATTCGACTTCTAAAGAATGTTTGCCGTTACAGTTAACTTTAGGCAGTTTACTTAAGTACTTAAAAGAAAGAAAAAATGATGATGAGATGTTAGTTTATTTTATGCCGGAAGCGTCAGGGCCCTGCCGATTTGGTCAATATAATGTTTTGATGAACAATATAATTGAAGAAAAAGAGATCGAAGATGTAGCCTTATTAACCCTGACTGCCAATAACAGTTATGCGGGTATGGGTCAGAAATTTACTTTAAGAGGCTGGCAATCGATAATAATATCAGATGTTTTAGAGGACATTTATAGTACGATCATAACACTTGCAGAGAATAAAAATAGGGCTTTAAAAATTTATCAAAAGAGCACAGATAAGATTTTTAAAGATATAGAAGAGACTTCCTGGTTTGATCTAAAGCAGACATTAAAAGAAGAAGCTGCTAAATTGTCAAAAATAGAATTAAAAGAAGATTATGCGAAAGCTAAAAAGGTGGCTTTAACAGGAGAAATCTATGTGAGAAGTGATGAATTTTCTCGCCGCTATTTAGTTGAAAAACTGGCTGAAAAACAGATTATAACAAAGGTTGCTCCCAGTAATGAATGGTTATATTATGTTGACTACCTTTTTGACGAGGGAATATCTAATTCTGAAGTAGGATTTTTAAAGATAATAAAAAACAAATTGAAGTCTTTTGTGCAGCGCAGAATAGATATTACCATTAAAAAGATTTTGTCTGAGTCTGGTTTGTGTGAATATAAGGTTACAAATATAGATGAAATAGTGAAATCAACAGAGGGTATTATGTCTCCTAAGTTAACTGGAGAAGCGATATTAACTATAGGTGGGACGGTAGATGAAATAGTAGATGATGTTGATGGGGTTATCATTATAGGTCCTTTTGGATGTATGCCTCATCGTGTGGCCGAATCTATTTTAAATTCATCTTTGGAAAAACAAAAATTTAAAGTCGTAGAAGATGAGAAAACAAAAAAGGTTATTGAAAAGTTTTCATCATTACCTTTCCTTGCTATTGAGGTTGACGGCAGTATATTTACTCAGGTTATAGAAGCTAGACTAGAGTCATTTTGTCTGCAGGTAGAAAGGATTAATGAATATAAAAATAGTTTGAGCATTTAATTGGAATTTTATATAAATAATTGTTCGTTTTCTTCTTGATATTAATTTCTTGTTTATAATACTATAGGATGTTATAATTTTAATATAGAAAAGGAAGAAAATTTGCAAAGGAAGATTAAAAATGGGATTAGAAAATATAAAATGGAAAAGTTATATATTGTTTGTTTCAGTATTTATTGTTATAGTTTTTTCCTTAAAGATATTTATCTTTACACTAACCCCCTTCTTTCTAGCCTTAATAATAACTTTGATAATTGATAAACCGGTTTGTCTTTTATCAAAAAAAATACCAAGAAATATTGCCGTATTATTTATGATATTAGTTGTAATTACCATTATGATCTTGCTTTCGGTTGTTTTAATTACAAATACCGTTTATGAATTAATTTACTTATCAAAATATTTACCGCAATATCGGGATCAAATTGTTGAGTATATTGACCAATTTCTCTTAAGGCAGCAGGAATTATTTGAACGGATGCCAGATATTGTTTCCAATATTTTAAGCAGAATTATGGACAATATTTATCAACGTGGAGAAAATTATGTTTCAAATATGATTAACTGGTCTCTCAATATCACATTTTATATACCTGCTTATATTATAATATTACTATTTACGATTATTACGACATTCTTTTTAAGTAAAGACAAAAAAGTAATATTAAAATATTTGACTTCGAAACGTAAAATATCGAAGATTTTAAACTCCAACATAATAAGTGATATTTTTAGTTACTTAAAAGTCCAACTCCTAATTATAACGAATACAACGGTATTAACAGGTATTACCTTTGCAATTTTAGGCTATCCCTATGTGATCTTACTCGCATTTTTAAGTGGAATATTAGATCTAATACCTGTAATAGGGCCTGGAGCTATATTGTGGCCTTTAATTATCTATAATATA
>JAGYMU010000065.1 GCA_018399995.1 Halanaerobiales bacterium
TATATGGGTTTTAAAGATTATACTCTTATGAAGATAAATTCTGTAATAACTTAATAAATCCTCTGTATAAATCACTTTTATATTTATAAAATAAAGGAAAACAAGGTCTTTTTCCCGAAATTAAGTAATAATGAAAATAAAACAGGGGTGATATTTTTGATTACTACTGTAACTTTAAATCCTTCAATTGATAGAGAATACTTTATCAATGAACACAAATTAATGAAAGATCAATACATCTATGACCCAGAAGATTTGCAAATTAGTCCAGGCGGCAAAGGGCTGATAGCTGCAATTAATATGAAAAACTTAGGCTATTCTGATGTGCAGAATATTGGATTTATCGGTGGAAAACAGGGCTTGTTCTTTGAAAAAATGGTACAGGATCATAATATTACAACCAACTATGTTTATACTTCTGATGAAATGAGAAACAATATAAAAATTATTACAAAAAACCCTCCCAGTAACACTATGTACAATGATTACACTTATTCGGTAAGTAAAAGAAGTGTAATGGAGCTCAAAAAAAGATTTAAACGGAGTATAAGAAAAAGTGATTATATCTTGATAGCTGGTTCAATTCCGGCTGGAGTTGATTTCAATATTTATCAGGAACTGATTAATATTTGTAATGAACTGGATAAAGATGTCTATTTAAAAGCCAGTGGAGAGGCTTTAAATCTTGCTTTAAAAGTTAAACCAAAATTTGTTGCGCCATATTTTAAACATACTCATAAAATCTTAGATGTCAAGGTTGAAAAACAGGATGATTACATTAAGATGGGTAAAAAAATGCAGGAACACGGGGCCGAGTATGTAATAATACCCTTTCATACAAATAGATTATTATTTGATAAAGATGGTTCTATTTATATGCTGTCACCCCAAGATTATTGTATTAAAAACCTGTTAGGCGCCGGTGATGCTTATGATGCAAGCTTTTTTGATTATATTTTTCAAAACGGCTTTGACTTCATAGAAGCAAATAGATATGCTGCTGCTGCAGCCCTTTCAATCGCTGAAAATGAGTTGGTTTTTTTAGAAAATAGACAACAAATAGAAAAAAACATAGGAAACATAATCATAGAAAAACTGGAGGTCTAAATTATGGCTAGAGTAAAAGATTATATGATGAGGTCTTTGAATTCAGTTTGTTATACTGATAGTATAGCAGATACAATTATTTATATGCATAAAACAGAAATGCCTATATTACCGGTCGTAGATGAAGAAAACACTTTTATAGGTACAATTTATAGTAAAAATATCTTAAAAAATATTATCCCTGAACAATATGGTTTTATTAATAGTCAAAGAATATTATATGATAGAAACCAGGCAGCTGAAAATCTTTCAGAAATTAAATCTAGAAAAGTTGAAGAATATATGTTAACAAAGACTAAAACTATCGTTGAAAATGATAATATGGATAAAATCGCAGATATTATGCTAAATAACAAAGAATCATATATTTTTGTCACAAATCAAGAAGGCTATCTTCGAGGTTATATTTCGCGCGGTGATCTATTGTATTACCTGCTCAATAATTCTGATGAGTAGTGTAATAAAACCGGGTGATTAAAAATATCTTAAAAAGAGGTAATTATTATGGATACAGAAATGTTAATGGAAATTCAACATTACAAAGAATGGTTTATAGAACATCAGGTAAGTGATAAACAAATTTATCTGATTGGCTTTTTTATTGTAGTCGCTTTAATAATAGTATTGATTTCAAAAAAATATAAAGTGCCAATTGTAGTTGGATATGTGTTTTTGGGAATATTGTTAAGTGTAGAAGTAATTGATACTATTCCTTTTTTAAAACTAACCCATAAAGCCTGGTATGCTTATATTATTAATGGTTTTGAATATCTAACCCAAATAGCTCTAGCTTTTATAGCTTTTACTATAGGTAGTGAACTATCAATTAAGTTATTTAAAAAGTTAGGAAAAAGTATTACCTATATTGTATTGATACAGGGCCTGGGGGCCTTTTTTATGGTCTTTATAGGGGTTTTGTCAATTGGCTATGAAATGTATATGGCCTTAATACTAGGCGCAATAGCCTCTGCTACTGCACCTGCTGCAACCGTTATGGTAATTCGAGAATTTAATGCTAAGGGTCCAGTTACTTCAATGATAATGGCTGTTGTTGGATTAGATGATGCCCTTGCTTTAATCATCTTTAGCCTTATAAAGCCGGTAGCCTATAATCAGTTTGCCGGTCAAAAGAGTTTGGACTTTTATCAGATGGTTTTGGCACCTTTAATAGAAGTTATGGGATCCATTATCATTGGGCTTTTTATAGGTTACCTTACGGTTAAATTAATGGAGGGTTTAGAAGATAAGACTAAAAAGGTTCTTACTTTAATCTCTACAATAGCAGGTGGTTTAGCAATTGCTATCTTTCTTGATTTATCACCCCTAATTACAAATATGAGTGTAGGCTTTGCCTATCGTAATTTTGCCCGTAAAAATTTAAATATAGCAGATTATTTAGATACTCTCACAATACCTCTTTATGCAATGTTCTTTATTTTAGCCGGAACAGAAATTAGATTTTCCTCGGTAAATACAAGCTTTTTAATACTGGCTTCAGTCTATACATTGATGAGACTCACAGGAAAAATTGGTGGAGCTTTTTTAGGTGGAGTATTGGCTGATGCCTCTGAAAATATTAAAAAATATGTGGGACTAGGATTACTGCCTCAAAGTGGTGTAGCAATTGCTTTAGCCTATACCATACAGAAAGAATTCACCCAGGATCCTAAAATAGGCCTTTTGGTTTTCAATATCCTATTATTTACTGCAGCTCTTACTGAAATATTTGGTTCTTTTGCTACAAAATATGCTCTCTATAAATCAAATGAATTAAACAAATCTGACACTGCCTAACCTTTAAAACTAAAATGAGAGTACTCAACTGCGTTTTAGCTTTCCAGTTAAAAATGCTAAAACAAAATAAGTTATCCCTATCAATAATATTATGGTAGCTCCGGAAGGAATATTGAAAAGATAAGAAAGCCATAAACCTGAGAGAGAAAAAAACGCGCCAAAAATAATAGCAAGAAATATCGTTTTCTTGAAATCATAGGTAAATAGTCTTGCTATGGCCGGCGGTGCAGTTAAAAGGGCGATGATTAAGATAATTCCCGTAACTCTAATTAATACAATTACAGTTAGGGCAATTAAGATAAATAAGAAATACTCATAAAAGTTGGTATTGAGACCCCTTACATAAGAAAATTCTTCATCAAACAAATAAGATTTCCATTGATTAAATAAAGACGTAATAGCAAAAACAACAATAACTACCAGTATTAACATAATGTTGATATCCATATTTGTCACCGTTAATATATCACCGAACAAATATGAAGACATGTCGGGAGGATATCCCTGCATAAAAGATATAAACAATATACCAACTGCCATTCCCATTGCCCACATGATACCGATTAAAGTATCTGAATGTACTTCTGTCTTTCTTCTTATGGTCACAATAATAACAGAAGAGAATAAGGCAAAAAACAAGGCACCAAATATAGGTTCAATATTTAAATAATAGCCAAGACCTACCCCTCCAAAAGAAGTATGTGCAATCCCTCCACTCATCATCACGAGATTTTTTTCAATAATAATAGTTCCAATAATCCCACATACAACACTGGCCATAAGGGCACTATAAAGTGCATTTTGTAAAAAATTATATTTTAAGATAGCTTCAATCATGCTGCTCATCTCCTGAATGATTACCCAAAACTCTGTGTGATACTCCATGTGCTATAAGTTCAATGGGACATCCATATACCTGATCAACATCCTCTTGAGAAATATTTTTATCTCCATGGTAATGTAGATTCTTATTTAAACAGGCGACACTATCAAAATAAGAAGAAATTGCTGATAAATCATGGGTTACTACAATTATTGTAATTTCATCATTAATATCTCTTAATATATTATAAATATTACTGCGAGACTCCGCATCTAAACTTGCAGTGGGTTCATCTAATAATAAAATTTCTGGTTCAGCGACCAAAGCCCTGCCAATTAAAACCCTTTGTAATTGACCACCTGACAATCGGCCAATTTGTTTGTCTTTAAAATCAAATATATCTAAGTCTTTCATGATATCTTCTACGAGATTAATATCTTTTTGACTATAACTATGGAAAAAACCCTGTTTGTCTGATATTCTACCCATTAAAATAACGTCTTTAACATTAATAGGAAAGTGTTTATCAAAGTCCGAGATCTGTGGAACGTAGCCAATTAATTTTCTACCTTCTTTTATATCAAGCCCTTTTATTTTAACCTGACCACTGTCCGGCTCAATTAAACCTAATATCACTTTTAAAAGAGTAGTTTTACCACCACCATTGGGACCTATAATAGCTAGAAATTGTTTTTCATTTACTTTAAGTTCGATGTCTTTAAGTATAGGAACTTCATTAAAAAAAACATTGAGATTTTTAATTACTATTACACTTTCTTCCATATTTTTACTCCTCTCCAGATATGTTTTCCGCCATTTCTACTAGATTATTTAAATAATCTCCTGCAAGAGGATCTAATTTTACTAGTTTTGCACCTATTTCTTCAGCTACAGCTTCTGTTTGCCGACTGTCAATTTCTGCCTGATAAAATATCTTATTAATGTTATTTTGCCTGGCAAAATCAATTATTTTCTGTAAATGTTTTGCGGTAGCATTTTTCCCGTTTTCTTCTATAGAAACCATCTCTAAACCATATTCATCAGCAAAATAACCGAAGGAAGGATGATAAACCAGCATGTATTTGTTTTCTTTTTTATCTATAATTTCCCTGATTTTTTGATCAGTATTTTTGATTTTTTCAAGATAATCTTCAGTATTATCTCTATAAAATTCTTCCCTGTCCGGATTCAATTTTATAAATTCATCTCTAATAATTTCTAAAATATAAGAAACTCTTTTTAATGATAACCAAATATGAGGATCTGTTCCTCCGTTAGAAAATGTCCTGGGTTCATATTTCTCACCCACAACTTCTGCCAATCTGGTTACCACTATATTAGGATTAAACTGTTTAACCTTAGGTAAGATATTTTGTAAATCAGCCGGTACACCAATCGAGAAATATATGTCGGAATCTGATAACTCAGTCAACTCAGAAGGTTTAGGTGCATAATTTCCCGGGCTGTATCCGGGTGGAATCATTACTACAACCTGACTATCTGGACCACTAACAGCCTGAACAAATTGTTTTTGTGGTACTATTGTAACAGCTGTATTAATCTGCTCCGCTAATACACTATGACTGAAAAAAATAACAATAAAAAATATCATTACAAATATATATAAATATGAAGTTAAATCAGATTTCTTCATTATCATCACCCTACTTTAATTTATTACTACTTTGGTAATATTGTTTTTTTGCCTTATACATATCACAGTCAGCCTTTTCAATTAATTGATTTAAAGTTAATAGATCACCTTTGACTTTTTAAGCAAAACCCCTGCTTAAACTTATTTGATAAGGTTTTTTACTATTTTTATTCTATCGATCAATTTTGTTTTGTATTCTTTTTTAAACTTGTTTAGCCTGAATAATTTTACAATTACTAAAAATAATCAAAAACTCGCCATTACCCCCTCGGGCAACTGCATCATTATGACGTATATTATCAGCTAGTATTTTAGCAACTGTTTTTAATATATAATCACCTTCATTATGGCCAAAGTAAATATTAACTTGCTTTAACCTATTTGCATCTATAAAACCAACATTTACAGGAATATCTTCTTTTTTAATTTGGCCAGCTGTTTTTCCAAATATTTAAATCCAACTCTATGGTTCATAATTTTTGTTAATCTATCAATTTCAGCAAGATTCTTCAGTTTTTTCCCTTTGCTTTCTTTGAATATACATCTAAAATCAATATTACATGCCCAATCAGTTTTTTTGGCTTAATTTTTATCGATAATACGCTCAAATCTATATATCTTTTTTTCACAGGTTCTTTCAATTATTTTCATTAAAATATTATTATCAACTTAATCTTTTATCTTAATATCTAGAGCAAAAATTAATATTTTTAGTAGTTTCGTGATTCAATCCAATTATTTTTTGAGCACTATTGTTAAAAAATATTATTTTGCTATCTTCATTAATTGCAATGACACCTTCTCCTATACTCTTTAAGGTGAAATAATATATCTCTTACTGTCTTTCAAGCCCTTTATTAGTTTTTGTTAACTAACGCTGCACATTCATTAAATCATTAACTACCTTGCTAATCTCCTCAAAAATATCAAAGCTATCATTATTTGAAGAGCTCTGGTTTTGTAATATCTTCCAAAAATCATCATCCATAACAAATGTCTTCAACTCTCTACCTTCTTTTAAAAATGAAGTAAATTTATTACTGCAAACCACCTTTTTAATTTTTAATCCTGGTGTTGTTATAATTGTAACTCCTATTATTGAATTACCCCCAGTTAAAAGATTGATCTGATTTGCTGTAGCAAGGGCATCTGAAGTTTTCTTGACCGCTTTAGATAAAAGAATCATCATTGTTAAAATAAGTTGCTTCAATCAAATTATTATATACATGTCTTGGGTCTCTTATGATCTTTTCTTTATCATGAAAACCTTTGTTTTTTAACATCCGATCACTATAAATACATCACATGGTTTCATTTATGGATAAATCAATATTGCTGATAATTTTATATAATCTATACTCATTTTCTTCCTTACTCCAAATATTACAAGTTTTTATCTATATATACTTATTTAAATATAGACCTCGAATAACCCTTTTTAAAGTATATTTTTATCTTCTAATTCTTTATTTAAATAACCCATAAATTCCTTTGCTTTTTTTCTGGGAGGTTCAGTAAATATACTGATCACAATAAAAGATATCACACTGATAATTAAGGTCCATACTCCCGGCCAAAATCCCAGGGGTTTGATCCCGCTAAATTGGAGATACAAGGCTGTAAAGGAGCCCAAAATAACACTTGTCAGAGACCCTGCAGCTGTGGCCCTTTTCCAAAAAAATGCTCCAAATATAGTGGGTACAACTACCATTAAACCGACTGAAGAAGCCACCGATAAAGTCGCGATTAAGTCTAGTTGCTGAGAGGCAAAAATAATCCCAATAAATGCAATAATAAATATTACTATTTTACCAATTTTAAGTTGTTTTTTATCAGAATATTCGTCACGAGACTGCATTAAGTCTCTGACAATTAGAGAAGATAAGGTCAACATAATAGAATCTACTGTAGAAATTGCGGCAGCTGTAATCCCAATCATCGCTATTAGCCCAAGAATAACTGGAACATGAACAGAACCTAACAGGGCTGGGGTAGCAAGATCAGCCTGCTCTAAACCAGGTATGAGTATTTTCGCTCCAAATCCCCAGAGTACAGATACTAATGTATAAACCAAGCCGAATATTAAAAAACCCTTAATCATGGTTTTCATAGCCTTTAAAGAATTGGGGATAAACAGTCTTTGACTGACCTGTGGATTAGATATTGAAAAGAAAAACCAGGGTAATGTTAAACCTAAAAAAGCCTGAAAGTTAAAAAACCCGGGTCCGGGTACTGACAAGAAGGTTGCATGTTCTGTTTCAAGGCTTTTAAAAAAGGCCAAAAATCCTCCTAACTGATTGTAAACAATATAGAACAATATCACCACACTGACAACTATCATAATAAGGGACTGTAAGGAATCCGTCCAGGTAACAGAACGCATACCAGCAATAATTGCCCATGAAATAGCTAATAGGGACGCTATTAATACCCCGACTAGAAAAGGTATTTCTCCTCCCGATAAACCATTCATTAGATAACCGATACCCATCAGCTGAACAGATAAATAGGGAATCAAAAATATACAGGCAGAAGTAGCTGAAAAAATAGACACCCATTTATTTTCAAATCTATCTCCCAACATTTCATAGGGGGTTACATAACCATATTTTTTACCAACCAGCCAGAACCTTGGACCAAAGAAAGCTACTAGGGAAAGACCAGCTAGATAGATCAACTCAAATCCAAGGGCTCCTACTCCACCTGAATATGTAAAACCTGCTAAACCTATCATCATAAAAGCACTATAAGTTGTTGCACTATAAGAAAGAGCAGAAACTAGGCCTCCTGTAGAACGGTTATCTAAAAAATATTCTATGACCCCCTGCTTCATGCCCTGTTTTGATTTATATGCTATATAAAACCCCAATAAAACATAAATAATTACAGCTAAATATACATAAAAAGTATTCATCAATTATTCACTCCAGTATGAGGTAATTTTGATTGTTGAGATTATTGCTAAAACAGCAAAAATAGTCCAGAATAAAAATGATGCTTCAATCTGGTTTACATCTCTTAATAAAACAAAAGGAACAAAATAGGCTGATAGAATTAAAGCCACTAACCATAAAACCCAGAAAATTCTCTTTTTCTTAAGTTGTTTTTTATCCATAAAACCACTCCTTTTTACAAATTATAGTTTAGTCTTGATGATTAGTCAAATGTATATACACATAGATGTAAAAAAATTATTCTTCTTCAAGTAAAAACCCTTTCTTTTTTAGTTCCTTTATAATTTCATCTAAAACATCTGCATTTATGGCTTCTATTGTATGTAAATGGATACCATCTGTTAGAGAAGATAATAAAGAGGCATCATATTTTTTTGTATTATTTAAAAATTTTTCTACATCTTCTGAACTCTGCAGCATTAACATGCCTGATATTTCACCATAAATTGGATGTTCTACTTTAACATCTTTGATCTTGGCCCCATGTTTTATAATAATCATTAATTCTTCTTTTACATCTTCTTTATTATGTTTACAGGCAATTTTTCTGCTGTATGTTTTTATACCGAGATTATCCTTTAAAAGATAGCCCTGAGAAGTGGCCAAAATATCATAGCCCTTTGCTCTCAAAAGGGCAATATCCTGAACAATTACCTGTCTTGTCACACCAAAGTAATCAGCTAATTTTGCTCCGGTAAGTGGCTGTGAATTATCTTTTAACCTGGCAAATAATTTTTTTCTTCTCTGATCTGCTTTCATAAAATCACCTTTTTATATAAGGGGGGGGATCCCCCCAACATTTTTTATTTAAAATCTTCCATTATTTTCCTTGCATCTCCAGGCTCAAATTCTTTTTCAACCAGTGGTTGGTCATCCTCTAATAATAACCTGTCCCTGAAGGTTTTCTTTTCATTTTTATATATTACTCCAATCGGTATATTGTCACCCCATTCTCTCGCTTTTTTAAAGGCCTCGTCTAAATTGGTGGGATCGTAATCTTCAGATAATTGATATACTCGCTTATTATACCATTGATATGTGTTGATTTTATTAAAAGATACACAAGGCTGCAAAATATCAATTAAA
>JAGYMU010000066.1 GCA_018399995.1 Halanaerobiales bacterium
ATTTTCTTCTGCTTTATTTTTAGGATTCTTTTTAGAGAATTATTTATTCTATCTTCTTTAATTTCACCATTTTTTACTGCTTCTAATAATTTTTCTAAAGCCTCAATCTGTTTGGAAGGAGTATGAGAGATCAAAACCTGATCACTACCAGCCTTCACAGTCTGGATAGCTCCTTCAGCAGTCCCAAATGTGCTGCTTATTCCTTGCATTTCCATGCAATCTGTAATAATTAAACCTTTGAAACCTAAATCATTTCTTAATAAATCAGTTATGATTTCAGAAGATAAAGTTGCGGGTAAATTATCTCTACCGGTCAGGGCAGGAAAAGCAATATGAGCAATCATTATACTATCAATACCATTAGTTATAGCTTTTTTAAAAGGGACTAGTTCCATCTGGTTAAGATAGTCTAGTTTATGGTCAATCACTGGTAAGTTGAGATGAGAATCTGTTGATGTATTACCATGGCCCGGAAAATGTTTACCACAGGCGATTACATTTTTATTTTGTATACCTTTTATATAATACTTACCGTGTTTGGCTACACTTTCGGGTTTAGACCCAAATGAACGAACACCAATTATCGGGTTTTGAGGATTATTATTTACATCAAGGACAGGAGATAAATTGAAATTTATACCTAGGTATTTTAATTGTTCTCCTTTAGCTTGAGCTACATTTTTAGTAAACCTATATGAATCGGCTGCTCCAAGTGACATTAGCCCGGGGAAATGAGTCATTCCTTTTACTCTGGTAACAATTCCTCCTTCTTCATCGGTCGAAAGAAACAGAGGAATCCCTGTACTCTGGTGGGATAATTCTTGCAATTTTGCTGATAGATTAGCTGCTTGGCCTGGATTGAAAAGATTTCGAACAAAGTATATTATACCTCCAACTTTATATTTTTCAATCATCTTTGTTATAGAGAGATTTATCTCTCCTCCATCAAAACCTACCATCACCATCTGTCCTATCTTTTCTTTCAAAGTCATTTTGGCAATTATTTTTTCTATACTTTTCTTTTCTAATCGATCTTCATTATTATATCCCATTTTATTAAACACTCTGTAGTTCAGTCTGTTTATGTAATTCCAATTGGTTAAAAATATATTCTTCATCCGGCTCGATTTCTAATTCATTCCAACCTATTATTAAAGCTCCAATTCCCGGTGGAAACTTTGGTTCTCTGAAAGTAATAGAAGGTATTTCTTTTTTGGCTTTATTTTTAAAAGTCTCTTTCATGATTTTACTGTTTTCAAAAACTCCGCCCGATAGGGAAATAATCTGATCTTTTTCACTTAATTTTAACTTTCCTATTACGGTTTTAACCATCTCCAGTAAATTATCAGCTGCGTTATCAACGATTTCTCTTGCTATATCATCACCAGCTCTAATAGCTTCGAACAATAAAGGGGTTAAATCTGCGATATTCTCTTTACTTATTTCAGGGTTATATACATAGTCAAGAATTTCTAAGGGTTCTTCAATGCCTAATTCTTTTAAAACTAATTCTGTTAGTTCAGTCGATTTTTCTCTGCCGTCAAAAGACTTCATTATTTTTTGTAACATTTTAATAGCTATTTTGTATCCACTACCTTCATCTCCTATTAGATGTCCCCAACCTCCAACTCTAACAAAATTATTTTTACCGTTGACCCCTGCTGCAATGGAACCGGTTCCGCAGACCAACATAATTCCTTTTTGTTCCCCATGCGCATTAGTCAACGCAGTTTTTACATCATTATTAACAATTATCTTAAAATCATAATCAAGCTGTTTTAATATATTTCTAAGTAAAGCCTTGTCTTCGGGACGATCTACTCCCGCGATACCACTTGAGACAAAAGTAACATCTTCGACTTTTATCTTGCTTTTCTCACACAAATTTTCTATTAACATTTTCAAGTTTTTCTTGACCTTTTTAATTCCAACTGAATGATAGTTAGTAGGACCTACTTTTTCTTTTTGCATCAACTTCTGGTTTTCATCTGCTAAGTAGCCGACAGTTTGTGTACCTCCACCATCAATCCCAATAATATATTTCATTTATAAAGTTCACCCCATCTTAACTTTTTTCTTGAACCTGAAAGTCTTGTTTTTATTCTTTTACAGAACCCTGTCTTGCTAATCCTCTTACAATATAATCCTGAAGAAGCAAGTATACTAAAAATATAGGAACTATCGTTAGAACAACAGCAGCAGCCTGAAGTCCATAGTCAACTCCATAGCGAGAACTAACTTCATTAAGAAGTACTACTATAGGTCTAACACTTCGATCACTAACCAGGATTAAAGCTGAGAATAAGTCATTATAGGACCATAGAAATGAAAATATTGCTACAGTAGCTAAGGCCGGGCGTGACATCGGTATGATTATCCTAGTAAATATTTGAAATCTACTGGCCCCATCAACAATTGCTGCCTCTTCTATGGAATCTGGTAGTGAAGACATATAGGAACTTAAAACAAAGATAGCGAAAATTAGATTACTTGCCGTATGAGGCAAAATTAGAGCCAGATACGTATTTATTAAATTCAACTTAATCATTAAATCATAAACAGGTATAATGGTTGAAAAAGCAGGAATTAACAAGCCTAAAGCTACTATTGTAGTAAAGAATTTTTTGAATTTAAACTCAAATCTACCTAAAATATAGGCTGCCATACCACCAAAAAAAAGCACAAGAATAGTTGCTGTACCTGACATAATAAAACTATTTATATAACTTCTGATAATATCTACTCTTTCTACAGCTACCTGAAAATTTTCCCAGTTTAAATTTTCTGCAAATCCAAAAGGAGAATCCATGATTTCATCGGTAACCTTAAAAGAATTATTTAACACCCAAACCAGAGGTGCAATCGTTGTTAAAGCCCAGAAAATAAGAAAAGCATATATAAAAATACGTCCTATATTTGATTTAATAAAAACTTTTTTTAATTTATCCATCATGATATCTATTTACCTC
Source organism: Halanaerobiales bacterium (assembly GCA_018399995.1). Taxonomy (GTDB): domain Bacteria; phylum Bacillota; class Halanaerobiia; order Halanaerobiales; family M55B127; genus M55B127. Next base: position 2,970 of record JAGYMU010000066.1, read on the forward strand.
CTTACTTTCCAGCGTTTAAATAGTATTATATTACATTCCAGGGGTGCCATATCCGCTGTCATCATCACTTTTTAGTAATTTATTAGTTAAAACAACTAATAACAGTCCAAATATAACTATAAATACTGCAATTGTAGATCCATATCCGAATAACCTCCGCTGAAAAGTAACACTATATAGGTATGTTCCTAACACTTGGGAGGAATTCATCGGTCCCCCTTGTGTTATAATCCAGACCATTGAAAATACTTTAGTAACTCCTGTAATTGCTATTATAATAGAAATTCTAATATCTGAAAATATTAATGGTAAAGTTATGTGTCTGGTCTTCTGCCATCTGTTTGCACCTTCTATTTCAGCACTTTCATACAGTGTCTTGGGTATTTTAGTGATGGCAGTTAATATTATAATAAAATAAAATCCTACATACCGCCAGGTAACAGGAGCAATAACAGCCCAAAGTGAACTATCTCTAGTAATCCACCGGATTGGATTATAACCTAACCAGCTTATTATTGTATTTAATAGTCCAACCCTGTAATTATATATTAAAGAAAATAATAATCCGAGTGCTGCAGCAGAAACTACTACCGGAAAAACATAGACAATTCTAAAGAATTTAGCTCCTCTTTTTATAAAATTAATTAAAATTGCAAGAACTGTACCTAACCCTACCTCGATAAGTACTGCTGCAATCATAAATATTAATGTATTCCAGATTGCAGTAATCATACCGGAATCAGTAAATAATTTCTGATAATTTCCTAACCCAACATATCTTGGGTTAGTATTTTGTAATATATAAAATAAGCTATTATAAAATGTTCTTATTAAAGGATATAATAAAAATATAAATATAAAAGCAAAAGCAGGTATTAAAAACATTATAATGACTTTTTTGTCATCTTCAAATTGTCTCATCCTGGTTTCCTCCTCAAATATCAACTTTCATTCTGAAATAAGGAGGGGACCTCTATGGTAGAGATCCCCTGGTTTTATAGTTTACTCTTCTCCTCTTCTTGCTTCCATTTCAATTTCTCGTGCTGATTCTAATACTTCCTCAGCAGTTTTTTCACCTTCGACAATATACGCTACTCCATCGACTATTTCCTGGAAGGCAGGTCTGGAAATTTTAGCATCAGTAGGTAAAACTATACTACTAGCCAGGTTAGCAAGATCTACACCTTCTCTTTCTACTACGGATAATCCTTCTAGATCATTAACATTAATCCCCTTAACAGAAGGAAGTCCAGCATTAGCCTCTACTATATCAGCCATTACTTCTTTACTTGTAAGATGTTTTACTAGTTTAATTACCATTTCACCTTTTTTTTCATCTTGATAAGCATCTTTACTGATATAAAAACCTGAAGTAAAGCCAGCTATAATTGAACCGTATTCACCTCTGCCTTCAGGTGGAACGGGCATCGGTAGAATTGTCATTGTATCGTAATTTTCAGAAAGAGCACCTAAAGCCCAGTTACCTTCAGGAAGCATAGCAACTTCTTTTCTTCTGAACATTTCGCGAGGTTGTTCCCAACCCATATTTAGAGTATCAACGGGAAATGCATTCATTTCATAAAGTTCTTTTATTAAGTTTAATCCATCTATCCAACCCTGTGGAACACCATCTTTTAAACCAGCATTATGCTGTTCAGCACCGGCCATTACTAAAATAGCATGTTCTATTATATAATGAGGAACTCTACCTAGTCCAGCACCAATTGGAACGATATCTTCTTCATTAAACCTTTCGATAGCAGTAATGAAGTTTCCCCAGTTGGTTGGAAGAGGTATATCATGTTCTTCAAATAAGTCTTCGTTAATTATTAATCCTTCATAAAATCCTGTAACAGGGATACCATAGATGTGATCATCTTTCCAGCACTGTTGTTCTAACGGGTCTTCTAAATATCTATCTTTTAGTTCTGGATATTCCGGGAAAATTTCTTCTGTGTAGGAGACAACATTATTACTGTTAATAATGGGAGATGCCTGTTCATCTGTGAAGTACATTGTTAAATCGGGCTCATTATTAGCCTGGAAGGCATTTTCAATCCTAACCTTAACTGAATCATCCATTGTGGAAGAATCATCATTTATATCAACATCATACATTGATTCAAATTCAGAAATAGCATCCTGATATGCTCCAGAGGCAGGGTCAGCACCACCAAACATAGTGAAAACTTCTAAGTCCACAGCATATGAAACTGGAGCAGTTAAAGTCAGAAACAACACAGATACAATCAAGATCAAGCCAGTTTTCTTAAAACTAGATAACATTTTTAGCCTCCTATTTTTATTGATATTCCTTTTTACACAGTTGACATTCTCAACTTTTCTGTTATCTTAATATTCATAGTTTTTTATCCCGAAAATCACCTCCGATACGTGATTTAAATTTTAGTTTGTGACTTTAAAACAAATTATTATCTTAGTATTTTTTCAAACATGAACTCATAATCTCTATAAATACATCTGCTAAACTCAAGTACCAATCCAGTTTTGGATATTGTCTTTCTCTGTAATAAAAGACCACAGTTTTTTTCATACATTTCCAGCAGATCCTTTTGATATTTATTCAGTTCAACCGGTTTTATTATATTCTGTGATTTTTCTAAATCATAATTATATTCGGTACGAAATATCTGATAAAGAGTTTTGCTATCAAGTAAATCCCTTTCTAGATCTGAAAACAATTCAAAAGATAGCCAGCTATTTTCAATTAAAATAGGATCTCCTTCGTTTTTTACCAATTTCTTAATTTTAATTACAATCTCTGTATCAGCAGGCAGTTTTAAATTTTCTTTTGTTTTTTCATTTGGAGTGACATATTCAAATTTTAAAACTTTGCTTTTCATTGATACACCTTCGATTTTCATCCGGCCAGTAGAGTTTTCTAATATATTTACCATGCCATTTATCTTAAAATCTTTTTCAGCTACAAAGGTACCTTTTCCCTGTTCTCTATATAAAACCCCCTCGTTAACTAAGGCCATTAAAGCTCTTCTTACTGTGGCTTTACTGACTTCATTTAATTCAGCTATTTCATTTTCACTGGGTACTTTATCTCCTGATTGCAAATTTTCTTCTTTGATCATTTTCTTTAAATTATTTTTGATTTGTTGATAAAGAGGTATTGAGTCATCTTTTAAGATTTTTTCCATGTTTTTTTAAGCCTCCTGATTAGCCTGAGAGCTATCCTTTTTAATTTTTGTATAACTTATCTGGTTATGCGTATAAGTACTCTGTAAATATATTATAAACCATTCATTCATAATTTTCAAATAATTTTTGTAATATTCTATTATGATTATAGTTTAAAGGGTTTATGAATGTTTAAATTAAAGGAATCAACACAGTGAATATATTTATGAACTTATCTGGTTATACGTATAAGTAGTAATAATTTATAATTATTTTAATATACAAACTACTTGTAACTATTTTTGAGTACTATCTTAAAATTAAGATAGTCGTGTTAAAAATAAGTTTACAAACTTACTAAAAGCAGCCGTAAAGAATATTGCTTTTAGTTTCCAAATATCTGTTATATATTTCATTATCAGCGCAACTACAATTATAAGTATTGTTCTAAACTGATACTCAATCAATAACATGGTAGCTCTTTTCTTTTCCTTAATTATTCCACCTATATAATCAAGAATAATGGATCGTCTAATAGTCAGAATTGCAAAAAAGATCCGAAATAAAATAATAACTAAATAGAAAATCATTATTGACTTTAGCTGCAATAGCTTAGAGTATAATTGTGGTTAGCAAATAGATGACATTCAAACTTTCATAGTCTCATATTATTATAAAGCCAGGTAATTTTCGAATATCATGTTCTTAATTTTTAGAAACAAAAAAATTAGTATCTCCCCATTCTTCCTGTAACACTTCTAAAGCTTTAGCTCTATTTTGCTTATTGATTGCTTCGAGCTGGTAGATATTTTAAATCTCTTTAGTATACTTATTATTTTAATCCCACTATATATCATTAATTTAATACCCTGAGATTTTTTTTAAGGTTCTTCTCCAAATTAGTGGGTCAATCTATGATTATACATAAAATTATCTATAGTCATTTTCTTTAATTGATGGACTTTTTAATAATAAAAGGATAATATAAGTTTCGTATAAAAAACTTATTCAATTAAGAAGATGGGCACTAATCAGCGTAGCAAACAAACTTTACATTTTTTACTCACGGAAATGGAGAAGATCCAATAATTTATAGTACTTTATTGAATTATTAATTTCAAATGTACTTGAATTTTCTTTTAATGCAGATTCTTTGACAATATATAAAGTTTTATATATAATTATATTAATAAAATATATAAGATCCGATTCGTTTTTTCTAATGAAAGTTGTTTATTTTCTATGAAAAAACGAACGACAGGGTTGAATATGGAAACATTTCAGCCTCCCGTTTGGAAAGGATTGTATAAAGTATTTATAACAAGATGCTTTTTTGTTAAAAGCCCCCTTTCCGGGGTTTTTTTATTGGGTATATCTTATCCAATTAATTCTTTCCCGGGTAAAGATCTGCAAAAATACTAAAAAAAGGGGAGATATCAAACATGAAGAAGTTATTTTATTCATTATTTTTACTATTATTCATTACAACCATGATTTTAAACACGGGTGTAATCGCAGATGAAGGTGAGTTTATGATTTCAGATTTAAAAGGCAAAAATATTACTATTAACTTAAAAGAGTTAAAAGGGCTACCAGTTATAGAAGAAACTGCTATTTCAGCTGATGAAGGTGATGATAAAAATGAATATGAAGTAAAAGGAGTTTTATTATCAGATTTATTAGCTTCTCAGGGAGTTTCGAAACAGGATTTAAAAAAGATCAGATTAGTAGCAGGTGATGGTTATGAAATAGACATTCCAGAACCTATCTTGCAGCAAAGAAAATTGATTCTTGCTTTTGAAATAAATGGAGAGCCACTTGATGAAAGAACCAAACCGATTAGAGTAGTGATTCCTAATGAGATGTCTATGTACTGGCTTAAAAATTTATCTGAAATAAAAATAGCGGATATGGTTGAAACCGTTGACATAAAATCATTAGTATTTTTAGAAACACTGGTTTCAGAGTTACAAAAAGTAGACTATACATATTATGAGAGTGCGGATAAAGTAGTTAAGATTTCAGAAATAATAGAATACATGGAACTTGATACAGATCTGAGAGCAGTAAGCTTTAAAGCTGCAGATGGTTTTGAAAAAAATGAGACCCTGGACGTTTTTGCAGAGGCGTATATTAAGATAACTGGTAAAAATGCTCCCCTTTTCTTTTCTCCTGATTTTCCTAAGGGAATGCATATAAAAGATATGCTATTTATTAATTATGGTTCAACATCAATATGTTCACTTGAACAAAGTAAAAATGTTTTTGATTTAAAAACAGCTGGTGATAATGAAGGAGTCCCGATGAGTGAATTGATAGAGGGAGCAAAACTTGTCCAGGCGGATAGATATGAAGTTATAGCTGTAGATGGTTATTCTGTAAAAGTTAGTGCAGAAGATATGAAAAGTGGTATAGTTTATACAGATGAAAAAGATACAGTACGTATCGCTTTTGCAGATCTGGAAAAACAATATTCAGTAAAATACTTATACGAGATTAAGGCCTTAGACTAAAAATATAAAAATCCAAAAATTATCTAATGGTTCCAACACAAAAACAACCTATATAGACGACTCTATATGACGAAAAACTAGAAAATCTTAAATAAATTAGTTAAAAAATAAATATATATAAAGATAGCCCTTATTCAATAACTACTTTTGGTCTTTTGAACAGCTTTTTAACATTACTTGCTAATACTTTGATACCAAAGTATAATTTTGAACGCACTAATCCCATGACGGGCATACAGTCAACATTGTATTTCCTTCTAAATACAGAAGGTAATCCCTCTATCCCCGCTCTCTGGTTGGCAAGTTCTCTATACTCTTTAGTATCCATCTTTTTACGGATCTTATCTATTTCGTATTGGCTTTTGTTAAACCTAACGGTGTTTGCTTTTTTTTGAAACTTGATCCGGCACTTTTCTTTGAGGTTACAGTCTTTACAGTTCTCTTTAGAAAACTTTGCAGTAAATACTTCACTTTCATCATCATAATTACTGTAAAAAGGTTTATTGTCTCGGCATAAACAGTAATTATATTGTACCTGAATTCGGAAAATGGCAACAAAAAATAAAATTACACTCTATTTTTAGCTAAAATAATGATATTCAAACACATAATTTTTAATTTGAACTATTAATTTGAATTAATACAAGATTTTCTTCAATTACTCC
>JAGYMU010000067.1 GCA_018399995.1 Halanaerobiales bacterium
TTAACATAAACACCTGATAATTGAACCTGACCGGTAGCAACTTCAAGTCTTTTTGGCATCTTAGTTTTTAATCTATATAAAACCTTATCTTTTTTCATGCCCAGTACAGAATCGACCGCACCTGAGAAACCAAGGTCAGTGATATAACCTGTTTCATAGTTTAATATTTGTGCATCATTAGTCTGAACATGGGTGTGTGTGCCGATCAATAGAGATAATTTTTGATCATACATTACAGCAAATGCCTTTTTTTCACCGGTTGCTTCTCCGTGAAAATCTACAATTATATAATCAGCTTTCTCTTTTATTTTTTCATAAAGATTATCAAAGGCCTCTACAGGTGAATTATTGTTGCCCATAAAAACCTGGCCAATTAAATTGATAACAGCAATATTTTTTCCCTTCACTTTATATATATTATATCCTCTACCAGGCACAACATTGTTAAAGTTTAAAGGTCTGATCAATTTATTTTCTCTATCGATAAATTCATATATTTCTCTGTTGCCCCAGGTGTGATTACCCATTGTCATACAGTTTATACCATAGCCGTATAGTTCATCAGCTGTTTTTTTAGTTAAGCCAAAACCACCAGCTGCATTTTCTCCATTGGCTAAAATAAAGTCTATATTACGTCCTCTTATTACTTCACCTAAAAGTTTACGAACAGCTCGACGTCCTGCCCTTCCAACTATGTCTCCAATATATATTATATTCATAAAAATAACGCAAAAATCCTTTTAATTAATGAAGGAAAATTGCGGTGGCTCACCTGCCTCTCTATTTATAATAAGCATAGTTGATTTTAAAAAAGGCCCTCTTGAAAGGGCCTTAATTTTCATATTTATTTTGCATACTCAATTTGTCTAGTTTCTCTAATAACAACAACTTTTATCTGTCCCGGATAATTAAGATTATTTTCTATTTCTTTTTTGATATCTCTTGAAAGTTTGCTGGCCTTTGTATCGTTAATTTTGTCTGATTGAACGATTACTCTAATTTCACGACCAGCTTGTATTGCATAAGCATTATCGACACCGTTAAATGAGTTACCAATATCTTCCAACTCTTCTAATCTTTTAATATATGCTTCCAATGTTTCTTTTCTAGCACCTGGTCTGGCAGCTGAAATAGCATCTGCAGCAGCTACTAAAACTGCTTCTACAGTTCGAAAATCAACATCACCATGGTGTGCTTCAATTGCATGTATGACGCCGTCTGATTCTCCAAATTTACGGGCTAAATCAACACCAATATCAATATGAGGGCCTTCTACCTCTTGATCAATGGCTTTCCCTATATCATGAAGTAGTCCGCCTCTTTTAGCTAATGTGGAGTCTGCTCCAAGTTCGTCAGCCATTACTCCAGCTAAAAATGAAACCTCCAGGGAGTGCTGTAAAACATTTTGTCCATAACTTGTTCTGAATTTTAAGCGTCCTAAATATTTTACAAGCTGAGGATCAAGTCCATGTACTCCAGAATCAAATGTAGCCTGTTCACCAACTTCTTTAATTTGGTTATCGAGTTCTTCTTTGGCTTTCTCAACCATTTCTTCAATTCGGGCTGGATGGATTCTGCCATCAATGATTAGTTTTTCAAGTGCAATTCTCGCCACTTCTCGTTTGATCGGGTCATAACCAGAAATTACAACAGCTTCCGGTGTATCATCGATTATGAGATCAATACCAGTCAAACTCTCTAAGGCTCTAATGTTTCTACCTTCTCTACCAATGATCCTACCTTTCATTTCATCATTGGGTAAGTCGACAACAGTAACAGTGGTTTCAGAAACATAATCCCCAGCACATCTTTGAATGGCCGAAGAAATAATTTCACGGGCTTTTTTATTTGATTCTTCTTTAGCTTCTCTTTCTTTTTCTTTGATCATCTTAGCATATTCATGATCGAGTTCATCTTCCATTTTGGATAATAGATATTCTTTTGCCTCACTATGTGATAAATTGGAGATCATTTCTAGTTTTTTGATTTCTTTTTCTTTAATTTCTTGAATTTCTTCTTGTTCTTTTTCAACTTTATTGAGTTGTTTTTTTAGTTTGGCTTCTTTTTTATCTAAAGATTCACTTTTTTTATCAAGTGTTTCTTCTCTATGCATTAAACGGTCTTCCAGACGCTGAAGTTCATTTCTTCTTTTTTGGCTTTCACGGTTGGCATCTTCTCTAATTTTTTGGGCTTTTTCCTTGGCTTCAAGAGTAATTTCCCTAATTTTAGATTCTGCTTCCCGTTCTGCTTCTTCCAAAATTTTACGCGATTCTTCTTCAGCAGACTGAATCCGGGCTTCCGCAATAAACTTTCTAATAAAGTAACCAATAATTAATCCCGGGACAAGGGATATGATTACTATAAAAAGTATATTATAAATTATTTTCACCTCCTATTATATTTTAAAAACGTATTTAGTTATTAAATGCATCATTTTTATTTTATCTTTTTTTTTGCTATGTGTCAAGAAAGTTAAAACCTGTATACTTTAATATACAGGTTTAAAAAACTGTTTTTTTATAGTTATATTTATTTTTCTTTTTCAACTTCTTTATCTTCCTCATTTGTTTCTTCTTCTTCAATTAAGCCGGTTTTTAGTTTTATTTTATGTTCTATTTCTTCTAAAATATCTTCATTTTCAGCTAAAAAGTCTTTTGAGTTTTCCCGACCCTGACCTAATCTTACATCTCCATAAGAATACCATGAACCGGCTCTATCTACTATATTGGTCGCTTCAGCCATATCAAGAGCACAACCTGTTCTGGAGATACCTGTACCATACATAATATCGAATTCAGCCTTACGGAATGGAGCAGCCACTTTGTTTTTAACTACTTTGGCCCTGGCATGTGAACCAATTATTTCATCCCCATCTTTAATGGTCTTAGATCTTTTTACTTCAATACGCACCGAGGAATAAAATTTTAAAGCACGGCCACCTGGAGTGGTTTCGGGATTGCCAAACATCACGCCCACTTTTTCTCTGATTTGATTTATAAAAACACAGGCAGTATCTGATTTCGAAAGCGCACCAGAAAGCTTTCTCATTGCCTGAGACATCAAACGAGCCTGGAGTGCAACGTGTGAATCTCCCATTTCTCCTTCTAATTCTGCTTTGGGAACTAGGGCTGCTACTGAATCTATAACTACAAGATCAATTGCATTACTGCGGATTAATGACTCTGTTATTTCTAAAGCCTCTTCCCCATTATTAGGTTGAGAAATTAATAGGTTATCTATATTAACACCTAAGTTTTCAGCATAACGAGGGTCTAAAGCATGTTCGGCATCGATAAATGCTGCAATTCCTCCCTCCTTTTGAGCCTCAGCAATCATATGGAGTCCAAGGGTTGTCTTACCGGATGATTCATTACCATAGAGTTCAATTATTCTACCCCGAGGTATTCCGCCGACTCCCAGCGCAATATCGAGGGGTAATGCTCCGGTTGGAATGGATTGAACATCAAGGGTTGATCTATCCCCCAACCTCATTATTGCGCCCTGCCCAAATTGTTTTTCGATTCTGTCTACCGCATTATTGAGAGCCTTTTCCTGTTCATTATTATTAGTCAAAAAATATCACCTCTATCTTTATTTTATAGTTTTATTATAGAACAAATGTTTAGTATTTGCAAGCCTTAGTTTAGACTATCAGTAAATATTTCGCGATAAACGGGTCCATTTTGATACAACTTGCTTTCAATTAATGACATCCTATCTATTTTGTCTAAGATCCGAATATCATGATCTTTAATAAATGTTTTATATTCATATTTTAATTGGCGCATATTCGTACTTTTTCTTGTCCTGGCAAAGGTTAGATGTGGTGTGTATTCTCTATCTTCACGTTCATAACCACTTTCATACAACTTATTTATTAGTTCATTTTGTAATTTAATAAGTTGTTTTTTGGATTTATTAAGACCAAAATATAAGATTTTAGGATAATTTGTCGAGGGAAAAGCCTCAAAATGATCATAGTAGATATTGAATTTTTCATAGTTCGAACAAATGTTCATAATGGTATTTTTTAAGACCTCTATTTTTTTTTGATCAGTATCTCCTAAAAATTTTAAAGTTAGATGGAGATTCTTTGCCTTAACCCATTTTAGATCAAAGTCTAATTCTGCCTGGGCTTTATTAATTTGATTTTCTAAAAGCAGACGAGTTCTATTACTGATTGGAGCTGCTATAAATAATCTCATCTCACTCCTCCGTTAATTTATTCAATAGTTGCTGTGCTTCAGGATGACTATCACTAAGATGTAATGTTCTTTTTAATTCCGATATTGCTGCATTTTGCATACCGGCCTGATTATAGGCAAGTGCAAGATAAAAGTGACCGGTTGGATAATTTTGGCTTTTTTCAATTGCAGCTGAATAATGGGCAATAGCCTGATAGTTATTTTCTTCTTTTAGGCTTACATTACCGAGGGCTATATATGCCCAGTAATAGTCGGGATTATATTTGATACATTCATTTAAATAGTACCTTGCTTCTTGATAGTTTTTTAGATTTTCATTTATTTTACCCAGATGGTAGTGAGCGAGATAATAATTTTCTTTTATATTTATTGTCTTCATCAGATAACTTTCCGCCAACGCCCACTCTTGTAGATTATAATAGGCCTCACCCAGTTTGTAGTTTAATATAAAGGAATCGGGATCTAATTGCACAGCCTGTCTCAGAATTAGAGCTGCCTCTTCATATTTGGCCTGTTTGATCAAAATACTTCCCAATTCGCTGTGGGCAGTCACATTATTTTGATCTGTTTGTAATGCTTTTTGATAGGATTCTTTTGCCTCTTCTAAGTTTCCTAATTCTTTATAGAGGTTGCCTAAATTTAAGTAATCTCCCGTATTACCATTTTCTAAAATAGTTAATTCCAATTGTAATATAGCCTTCTGGCGATTATTTAATCCCATATAGGCCAAGGCATAATCTCTGTGGAATTGAGCTGAGTTCATCCCGAGGGATCGAGCCTTTTTAAACTCCTCTAACGCAATTTGATAATAGGCACTATCAAAATTGTTATAGGTGTTTAAGTATGCTTTGGCTAATTCATAATGAAGTCTGCCAAATTCATAGCCCATATCGGAAAGCATTTCTATTTGTTCATTTGCCTCTGGGACATTACCTAATCTGAGCTCAATGAGAGTTCTATAGTAGAGGGCATCAACTTTAGCGGAAGTATTTAATTGATTAAGATTGATTTGCTTGTTTAATTGAAGTGCTTTTTCAAAATTATTGATGTGGTAATTGTTAATACTCTGGTTTAAAAGATCAAGATCACTTTCATGTGCGGAAACATTAAGGGTTGTTAAGAAGAAAAACATCACTAAAACAACAACAAAAATTTTATTCCTTTTCATAATGATCCTCCTCATGTAATAATAATTTTAAATTCTTAAAAGCAAATTCTGTACTCAAATACTTTATTCTTTTTCTATCCCCTTTTAGTTGATATTTATTTACTGTATTTTTCTTAAGACCGGCTGTTGAAATATAAACTAAACCAACTGGTTTTTCTAATGTACCTCCTGTGGGTCCTGCGATACCAGTAATACCAATTCCATAATCGGAGTCCGTAATTTCTTTAATATTTTTTGCCATCCCTTCTGCAACCTCTCTGCTGACAGCTCCCTTGGTTTCAATAAGATCAGGATCAATATTTAATAGTTCTGTTTTTAGTTGGTTACTGTATGCTATTATCCCTCCCTTAAAGAACGTAGAGCTGTGAGAAATATTTGTGATTCTATTACCCAGTAACCCTCCTGTACAGGACTCAGCTGTACTGAGAGTTAACTGATTACTCTTCAAAATATTAAAAACTGAAATAAATAGATTGAGATCATTAAATATATTTTGTGGGAAGTTAGACTTAATCTCTTTGGTAATTTGATCTATTAAATTTTGGTCATCACCTCTGATTTTTACTTTGATGTGGCTATACTTTACAACAAAACTCAAATAAACTTTTTCGGGTATTTCAAGCCTGCTGTAGATGGCATCTTCCAGTTGTGCTTCACCGATGCCTTTGAAATATAATTCATTTTGATAATTATTTGAAATATCTAAATCAAGAAAATTTAGGACTTGATTTTTAAACATTGGTTTCATTTCTCTTGGCACACCAGGCATACATATACATATTATGTTTTCTTTGTTAATTATAAATCCAGGAGCCGTTCCCCTCTTATTATTTAAGATTACAGCATTTTCAGGCAGCATAGCCTGCTTTTGGTTATTATCTGTATATTTAACATGAAATGAGTTTAGTCTTTTTTCAATTTCAGTTTGTATCTCTTTTCTGAAACTGAGTTTTAGATTAAAAGTCTCGGCTACAGCATCTCTGGTTATATCATCACCGGTTGGCCCTAGACCACCTGTTATTATTATAATATCTGATCTCTGTTGAGCTGTATTTAATAAATTAACTATTTTTGTTATATTGTCTCCCACAATTGAAATATGATGTGGTATAATTCCATACTTTTTTAATTGACTGCTGATAAAATTGGCATTACTTTCCTGAACAGATCCATCTAAAAGTTCATCACCTATACTAATTATTTCTATTTCCAATAAAGTCACCTCATCAAAATTATATCATAAATAAATCCATAGGAAAATCTAATTATTTAAAACATAACTAAATTAAGATAATTATTATATAAAGTACAATCCTGGCATAAATACCAGCCAAGATATCATCGACCATGATTCCCCAGCCAGCTGGCAGCTTTTGTAATTTTTTTATAGGGTAGGGCTTAAAAATATCATATAGTCTGAAAAGAACAAAGCCCAGGACTAAATAAAGAAAATTGATTGGAACAAGGTAAAATGTTATCAACATGCCTGCAAATTCATCAATAATAATCCTCTGATCATCTCTTTTTTTACTTTGTTTTTCCATTAATGTAGAAAAGATTAATCCTATTAAAATAAATAAAATAATTGAGAAAATGTTTGTTAAAATCTCGAATTGGCTGATTAATAAAAGTGCAAATAAAGATCCATACGTGCCTGGAGCTCCTGGAATATAACCGATATAGAAACAGCTGGCTATTATTTCAGTTAGCTTTGTTTTAAAGATCTCCATAATATTATCCCTTTTCCTCTACAAAAAAGTCAATGTCTATAGATTTAAAGTATTTGTAACCGGAGAAAATAGTTATGACAACAGCCAGCCAGATTAGAATATTTGGAATATAGTAAGGCAGTGTGATTATCTTGGGATCAGCAATTACTGCAATTACAGCCGTAATTTGAACAGTGGTTTTTATTTTACCCCAGATACTGGCTGATATTATTACCCCATCTTTAGCAGCAATTATCCTAAGACCAGTTACCGCAAACTCTCTTCCAATTATTAAGATAGCAGCCCAGATTGAAATTTCATTAAGAGAAACAAAGGTTATAAGGGCAGCTGATATAAGGAGTTTATCTGCCAATGGATCAACAATCTTACCAAATTTGGTAACCATCTTATGTTTTCTAGCTATATATCCATCCAAGCTGTCCGTGATAGCAGCTAAAATAAAGACGGCCAATGAAAAAACTTCAGCCCCAGGAATTTCTTTTCTTAAAAGTAGAAAGATAATAAAGATAGGAATTAAGATAATTCTTATCATCGTTAGTTTATTAGGTAGATTCATCTATTTTCTCTCCCATGAGATCATATTCGAGACAATCTGTAATTTTTACATTTACTATATCGCCAATATTTATATTTTTTCCCTTTAGATAAACGGTATTATCAATTTCTGGTGAATCATATATTGTTCTACCAATATATTCATCTTCTATTTTTTCATCGACAATTACATCAACAGTTTGGTTTATTAGTTTCTTGTTTTTATTATATGATATTTTTTGTTGTATTTCCATAATTTTGTTATATCTTTTTTCTTTTATTTCTGGACTGATTTGATTTTTCATAAGAGCAGCCTTCGTTCCTTCTTCTTTTGAGTATTTAAAAACACCCAGTCGATCAAACTTTACTTCCTTAACAAAAGATAGTAAATCATTAAAATCTTTTATTGTTTCGCCCGGGAAACCAACAATAAGGGTAGTTCTTAGGACAGCATCATTGATATTATTTTTAATTTTTTTGATTACATTAAGAAGTTCTTCTTTACTGCCTTCTCTTCTCATCTTTTTTCTAATTCGATTAGAAGAGTGTTGAATGGGTATATCGAAGTAATTACAAATATTTTCATTATTCTTTATAACTTCGATTAGATCCTCTGTGATATGTTCCGGGTAGATATAAAGTAGTCTAATCCAGTCTAAATGATCTATTTTGACAAGCCTTTCTAATAGATTAACTAATTTTCTTTGACCATAGATATCTTTGCCGTATTCTGCTGTGTCCTGAGCGGTTAGTATTATTTCTTTGTTTCCATTTTTTACCAATATTTTGACTTCTTTAACTATATCTTCAATTTTTCGACTGTTGAGAGGTCCTCTGATAAAAGGTATACTGCAGTAGCTGCAGTTATTATTACAGCCTTCAGCTATCTTCACATAGGAATAATGTCTTTTCACATTATATCTTTTTAAGTCTTGTTTAAAATCAAAAACAGGTTTTCCTACTCTATTCAATCTCTTTTTTTCTCTTAACACATCATCTATGGTCTTTTTTATTTGATCAAAGGTTCCTGTACCAAGAATAGCATCGATTTCTTCAATTTCATCTATCAGTTCATCTTTATATCTCTGAGTTAAACATCCTGTTACAATTAAAACATCAATAATACCCTGGTTTTTATATTGAGCAGCCTCAAGAATTACATCGATTGATTCCTGTTTAGCATCTTCTATAAAGCCACAGGTGTTTATTACTACTATATCTGCATTTTTGGGACTTTCTTCATAAATATATTTTTTATCATTAAATATAAAGGCTTTCATATAATCGGTATCGACTTCATTTTTAGGACAGCCCATTGTAACAAATGATACTTTTTTCATCGTTTCACTTCCTTAAAAACTTGTATTTAATATAAAAAAAGCCCTGCCTGGGCTTTGACTAATTATAAAAATGGTCGGGTTGCCGGGATTTGAACCCGGGACCTCACGCCCCCCAGACGTGCGCGGATTATTCAACCAAACATCCACACCTCTGGT
>JAGYMU010000068.1 GCA_018399995.1 Halanaerobiales bacterium
GAGAAAATGGAGCAGGTAAATCAACATTAATTCAGATATTAACGGGTGCAATGACCCCCACAAAAGGTAAAGTAGTAGTTTTTGGAAGGGAATATAAAAAATTAGATCCAATCCAAACATCAACTGATCCGAATCTTGGTATAGCAGCTGTTTATCAAGAATTAGTTCTAGCGAACTATTTAAGTGTTGTTGATAACGTATTTTTAGGGATAGAACCGTCAAAACTTGGTTTTATAAATGAGAAAGAAAAAAAAGACATGGTCCTTGAGTTACTAAGATCTGTCGGGTATAGTAATCTAAATTTGGATCTAAAAGTCAAAGATCTCAGCAGGGCACAGCAAGGAATTGTAGCAATTTTAAAGGTTATGAGTAGAAAGGCAAGAATAGTTATATTTGATGAACCTACCGCTTCTTTGGGTTCAAAAGAGATAGAGGTGCTATTTAAGGTCATTGATAGACTAAAGAGATCAGGGGTTTCTATCATTTATATTTCTCACAGATTAGAGGAAATATTTAAAATTGCAGACAGGGTTAGCGTTTTAAAAGATGGAGCATTAGTTGGTAAATCAAAAGTAAGTGAAGTAAATATAAATCAATTAATAAGTTTAATGGTTGGAAGAGAAATAGATTCTTCTATTTATGATTCTAGCAGAAAAATTGGCAAAGAAATTTTTAGGTGTGAGAATATTAACAATATGTATGTGAATGATTTTTTCTTATCTTTACACAGTGGTGAAATAGTTGGAATATATGGTCTGGTAGGATCAGGTCGAACAGAGTCTTTAAGAGCTATTTTTGGTGCTGATAGAATATTTTCTGGAAATATTTTTGTTAAGGGTAAAGAGGTAAAAATCAATTCTCCGGTTTTTGCAAAAAAATATTCGTTGTCCTATTTACCGGAAGATAGAAGAAGTTTAGGTTTGGCATTACAATTAAGCGTAATGAGTAATATTAATTTAGCTTCTTATGATTATTTTTCTCGTTTTGGCTTTATAAATCTTAATGAAGAGAGTGTTAGAAGTAATCGTTTTGTCAAACTATTAGATATAAAAACCCCTTCTGTATCTCAAATTGTATCCAAATTAAGCGGAGGAAATCAACAAAAAGTTGTTATTGCAAAGTGGCTTGCTGCAAAATCTGACATATTTTTCATGGATGAACCGACTGTCGGTATAGATGTAGGAAGTAAAAATGAGATTTATAATCTAATAAACGATTTAGCAAAGAGAGGAAAGGGTATTGTTTTTGTTTCTTCTTATATGCCAGAGTTAATGTCAATATGCGATAAGATTGTGGTTATAAAGGATAAAAAGGTTGTCGGTCAAATTGAACGAAAAGGTTTTTCCGAGGAAAGAATCTTAAAAATGGCCATTGAAAGAAAAACGGAGGATATAAATGCCTAAAAATGACCAATTAAATGAGATAAAATTAAAAATAAGAAAAAATATTAATATTAATACATTAGTAGTAAATAGTTTTATTATTTTTGCAATGGGTGTTTGGTTATCTATTTCTTCACCATATTTTTTGACAACTCGTAATATTAATACCGTATTAACACAAATAGCCATAGTTGGAGTGTTATCGATAGGTCAACTTTTTGTTATCATCACAGGAGGTATAGATCTTTCTGTGGGTATGGTCGCACAGCTTGTGAATGTAGTTTTTACAATTTTAGTTATATCTGGAATTCCTATTCCTTTAGCCATAATGATTTCTCTAGCAATAGGGTTAACTATTGGTTTAATAAATGGAATATTAATTTATGAACTCGGAATGCCGCCTTTTATAACTACATTAGGAACGATGACAATGGCTAATGGTATATCGCTAATTATAACTAAAGGAACAAATATATCAGGTTTACCGATTTCATTTGCTAATTTTGGGTCCGGAAGTTCCTTGGGTATCCCAAATTTGTTTTGGTTTTTTATCTCTGCTATAGCCATTGGAGGAACAATTCTTAAATTTACTAAATTCGGAAAATATATCTATGCGATAGGAAGCAACGTTGAAGCAGTTAGATTATCCGGTATTAATGTTAGAAAGGTTGTTTATGGCGTATATACCTTTTCTGGTTTACTTGCTGGAGTTGCTGGGATTATGTTGACACTACGACTATGGATGGGGGTACCAACTTGTGGAATTAATTTAAATTTGGATTCAATTGCAGCAGCCGCTTTAGGAGGTGCTAGTCTTTTTGGTGCTCAGGGCAATGCGGTAGGTGTCTTTCTGGGGGCAATGATTATTGCAGTTATTAAAAATGGTTCAGTTTTATTGAATATTAATCCATTCTGGCAGCAAGTTATTATTGGTGCTCTAATTATATTAACAGTTGCTCTCGATCAAATAAGGGCAAAGGGGAAATATTCATTTATTAGAAAATTCTAAAATACTTAACTTATGAAAATTTAATAGACAGTATAAATATTTTTTTAAATTGACAAAATTTTATAACTAAACTAATATATATAAACAGTAAGATTGTAGATTTTTTAGTATAATATTCTAAAACATTCTAGACAATAGGAGCTATTACTAGTGCAAGACAGCTCGAATTACATAGCCATTGATATTGGTAATTCTCATGTTAGAATTTACGTGGGTCAATTCAATGGTAAGAAATTATCTTTAGAGGAAATTCATCAATTTCCGAATAAGCAAATCTTCATTCAAGGGCATCTGATATCTAATTTATTGAATATTTATCAGGGAATCAAAGAAGGATTATTTTCAGTTAGCCGAAATAAGGAAAAAGTGATTTCTGGTATTGGAATTGATTCCTGGGGTGTTGATTATGTCCTCCTAGATAAAAACGATCATCAGCTGTCTTATGTTTTTCATCATACAGATCATCGTACAGATGGAATTTTTCAGCATATTTTTGACATTATTCCAAAAAAAGAAATATACAAATTAACTGGGATCCAATTTATTAATTTTAATACGCTTCCTCAGCTTTATGCTGATTTTTTGTACCGTCCTTGGGTCTTAAAAGAAACAAGCTCAATGCTATTTATAGCTGATTATTTTAATTTTTTATTAACAGGTAAAAAATTTAATGAATTTACCATGGCTTCAACTTCGCAGTTTTTTAACACTAATAAACTTCAATGGGAAAAAGATTTACTAGAAAAGCTTTCATTGTCACCCCATATGCTTCAACCAATTATAAGACCGGGCAATATGATTGGAACGCTTTTACCCAAATTATCAAAAGAATGCAATTTGAAAAGTATACCAGTATTCGCGGTAGCAACCCATGACACCGCCTCAGCTGTTGCAGCACTACCTATAGATGATAAAAAAAGTAATGTGTATATCAGTTTGGGTACATGGTCACTTTTGGGAATTGAATTAGATCATCCTAATACGAGCAATGAATCACTTTCTGGTAATTTTACAAATGAATGTGGTGCCAGAGGAGAAATATTATATCACAAAATTTTACCTGGTTTGTGGATGTTTAACCAATGTATTAACAAATGGAAATTTGAAGGTCTTTGGACTAATTATCAAGAAGCCGATCGGGATGCTGCCCAAGCAAAACCATGGCTCTATTTTGTCAACCCCAACGATAAGCGATTTTTCAGTTCAGTGAATGATATGCCCTCAGCTATGAAATCTTATCAACAAGAACATGGAAGAAATGTACCTCAGAGAATAGGTCATACAGTAAGGGGTATTTATGAAAGTTTAGCTTTAAACTATCGTTACCATATTGAATTAATTGAACAAATTACAAAAAAACAAATTAAAACGATTTATGTTATAAGCGGCGGAAGTAAGGCAGAGCTACTATGTCAGTTAACTGCAGATATTACTAATAAAGAAGTCGTAGCAGGTTTACCTGAAGCAACAGTTGTTGGTAATTTACTTATTCAAATCTTATCTAGTGGGGAAATTGATTCCTGGGAAAAAGGTAAGGAAATTATTAAAAATTCTTTCAAATTTTGCCGCTATATACCCCGAAAATTACCTGGACTTAAAAAAGCCTATCAAGATTATAAAAAACTTTTTTTGTAATTTATGTTTTATACTTTTTATGACATTTTATTCTGAAAATTGGTATCCATAAATAATATTGTTTTAGTTGTTTTTTACAACTATATTTTAGAGAGGAGGTGATAGTTTGTACTAAGGATTCATTCTTATTTGTGTTTTATAAAAAATATAATTTCACAATAAAAATGAATGTTTGTATGTGACACAGTTCGAGAAGAAATAGTGTAAGCAGATTTAAGTAAAAAATTTTAGGAGGATTATATGTTGAATAAAAAAGGAATATTTATTTTAAGCATCGTTCTTTTTGTTTTTTCTTTAACAGGGATAGCCATTGCCCAGGATTATGAAATTGTTCATGTCTATAAAATTGCTGGAATTCCCTTTGGTAATGTTGAGGAATCAGGTGTAGTACAGGCGGGGGAAGAGTTAAATGTAAATGCCTATCAGGTAGCACCGACTGAAGCTGATCCTGCTCAACAAGTCCGTATGATTGAGGACCTTATTGCTAAAGGAGTTGATGCAATTTGTGTTACACCAAATGACCCTTCAGCACTTGAACCGGTTCTAAAAAAAGCCCAGAGCAAAGGAATTGTAGTTGTTACCAATGAATCAGTTGGACAAAAAGGAGCGGACTGGGACATTGAAACAGTTGATCCTAAATTGTGGGGTGCCCATAGTTTTGAAAAATTTGCCGGCTTTATGGATGGTGAAGGAGAATTTGCCTTATTTGTAGGTGGTCTTGGAGTTCAATTCCATAATGATTGGGCTGATGCTGCCTTGGCAGTTCAGAAGGAAAAATATCCTAATATGAAACTAGTTACCAGTCGAATTCCCTGTGGTGAAAGTATTGAGCTCGCTTTTACCAGAACAAATGAGTTAATGAAGGCTTATCCAAATTTAAAAGGCATTACAGGTATAGGAAGCTTAGGACCAATTGGTGCAGCTGAAGCTCTAAAGGCGAAAAATATGGCAGGCGAAATTATTGTTGTTGGTAGTGTTATGCCTGAACAATCTGCTCCTTATCTAAAAGCCGGATTAATTCAAGCTGGTTCAATGAGTGATCCTAAAAAATTAGGATATTCAATGGTTTATGTTGCTAAATTACTGCTTGACGGCGAAGAAATTAAAGATGGAATGCCGGTACCTGGTTTGGGTAATGCTAAAGTTGATTTTGAAGAAAAAACCATTAGGTTGCACGGAGTTCTTGATATAACTGCAGAGAATGCTGAAACACTTGGATTTTAATTAAAATCAAGAAGAAGGAAAGTCATAGATTCTCTAGGTTTTCCTTCTTCTTTTATTATAAAAGACAAATCATGGAGTTTTTTATTTTATAATATAACTGTAACCGATAAATAGTTAGAATTAAATATAATAGATGGAAAATTTGATAATGAAAGAGTTGAATATCTAAATATGAATGAAGAAATGTTAGTAATGTCTAATATTAGTAAAAAATATGGCGGTGTACAAGCGCTAAAATCTGTAGATTTTTCAGTTAAGAGAGGAGAAGTACACTGTCTTGTAGGTGAGAATGGTTCGGGCAAAAGTACCTTAATTAAAATTATTTCTGGAGCTATTCAACCAGAAGAAGGTGCGGAAATATTCGTCAATAATCAAAAAGAAAATCAGCTTACTCCAATTAAATCAATTCAAAAAGGCATACAGGTTATCTATCAGGATTTATCTGTTTTCCCAAATTTAAGCGTTGGTGAAAATATTTTTATAAATTATTATGCCAAAGGTGGTAATAAATGGGTAAATTGGAAAGAGGTTAATCAAATTGCTAGAGATACAATTAGAAAAATTAAAGTAAATTTAGATTTTGATGATAATGTGGGTTCATTATCCATTGCGGATAGGCAATTGGTGGCTATTTGTCGAGCAATTGCAACTAATGCTCAACTAATTATTATGGATGAACCAACTTCTTCTTTGGCACGCCATGAAATCGAGGCCCTTTTTTTGGTTATTCAACAATTAAAAGATGCCGGAATAACTGTATTGTTTGTTAGCCATAAACTGGATGAGATTCTAAAAATTTCCGATAGAATTACAGTGCTTCGTGATGGTAATAAGGTGGGCGTTTATGAACGTGATGAGATAAATGATAATAAACTATCGTACTTAATGACAGGAAAAGAATTTATTCAGAAGAAAATATTGGGAAACAGAAAAAAAGGAAAAATTCTTTTAGAAATTCGTGGATTGTTCAAAAAAGATCAATATGAAGATATTAATTTCAAACTTTATCAGGGAGAGATATTAGGTATAGCAGGAATGATTGGCTCAGGTCGTACAGAATTAGCTTTATCTCTTTTTGGTATGAATACTCCGGATAAGGGAGAGATTTTATTAGAAGGAAAAAGGGTCGATTTTAAATCAAACGAAAGTGCTATTAAAGCCAGTATTGGCTATGTACCTGAAGATCGAATTGATCAGGGATTGATTATGGAGCAAGCTATTAGAGAAAATACTACAGTTACTATTTTTAAAGAACTTCTGGATAATTTGGGCATGATTAACAGAAAGAAACAGTTAAGTATTGTTAATTATTGGATTGATTCACTTTCAATTCGTGTTGGTAATGTTGAAAATCCTGTAAATACACTTTCGGGTGGTAATCAACAAAAAATAGTTTTAGCAAAATGGTTGGCAATTAATCCAAAAATACTTATCCTTGATTCACCAACGGTTGGAGTTGATATTGCTGCAAAAAATAGTCTTTATCAAATTATGAGAGAATTATCAAAAAGAAATATTGGTATTATACTCATTTCTGACGAAGTTCCCGAGATATTATACAATTGTCATTACATTTTACTTATGCAAAAGGGTAAGATTGTAGAAGAAAGTTTACCTAAAGAAATTACTGAGAAAGAATTGGGTGCTAAAATTATCGGAGATAGAAAATAATGAAAAATATAGTAAAAAAATATGAGTTTTATCTTTTTATTATTATTGTTACGCTAGTAATTTTTTTTGCAGTTTTCAGTGATAACTTTTTAAATTTAGAAAATTTTATGGATATCCTTATTAGCTCTTCTTTCATTGGGATTATGGCTGCAGGTATGTTAGTAGTATTAATATCCGGAGGTATTGATCTATCTGTTACTGCTATTGCTACTGTTGCCCAATACATTATGGCAATTACAATCATTGATTATAATGGTAATCTCTTTAGTGCATTTATGGTTGCAGGTATTATTGGTATATTATTAGGTACTTTTAATGCTTTCCTGATTTATTATCTCAGGGCACCTGCCTTGATTATTACTATTGCAACATTAAATTTATTTTATGGCGCTACTATCTTCGTAACGAAGGGAAAGTGGATTTATAATTTTCCTGACTGGTTTAACCAATCTCACAATCTATTTAGTTTCACATCAGCAGATGAGTCCCATTTCTATTCTGGAATTTCATTACCAGTTGTTATATTGGTTTTGGTCTTTATTTTGACTTATATTATTTTAAAGTATACTGTCCTTGGAAGAAAAATATTTGCGATGGGTGGGAATTTTGAAGCTGCTAGAAGGGCAGGATTTAATATGCTTGGTCTAACAATTTTTGTTTATTGTTATATTGGGTTTTTATCAGGGATTGGTTCGGTGGGGCAAGTGCTTATTTTGCACTCAGTTCAACCTAATGCTATTGTAGGTAGGGAATTGGAGGTTATTGCAGCAACAGTCCTAGGTGGTGCTAGTTTAGCCGGTGGCGCTGGTAGTGTATTTGGTACAGCACTGGGGGTTGCTCTTCTGGCTATAGTCTGGAATGGTTTAGTAATAATGGGTGTTTCATCCTATTGGCATAATGTAATTATTGGATTAATTATTATTTTTAGTGTTAGTATTAATGCCTACAATCGCAAAAAAACTTTGAGGGGGTACTAAGTTTGTGTTGAAGAATAATTATCGGATATATGTATCAAATATTCGTTCAATCTATCAGAAGGATCCTACCTTATCAATCTTGTTATTTTCATTTTTATTAATTGTTCTTTGGTTGTTTATATTTTTTCCAGGTAAAGTTTTAACAATAGGCAATTTTCAGTCAATGGCTTTTCAATTGCCGGAGTTGGGAATTCTTTCCTTAGCAATAATGATTACCATGATAAGTGGAGGCATTAATTTATCCACAATTGCTACGGCAAATATGGCAGGTATTGTTTCTGCATTCGTGATGACTAGAATGATTACTGATACAACAAACGGAAGTACAATCCCTGTCATTGTATTAGCAATCTTAGCGGGCTGGTTAGTCTCCTTATTAATTGGTTTGATAAACGGAATCTTGATTGCCCATATAGGAGTATCGCCCATTCTAGCTACATTGGGTACTATGACATTATTTGAAGGTATTAGTATAGTTTTAACCAAAGGCTACGTTATTTCTGGGTTCCCTGAAGAATATCAATTTTTAGGTAATGGTGTTTTTATAGGAATACCTATTCCCTTTATTATTTTTCTAGTTCTTGCTCTATTTGTTTCAATAATATTGCGGAAAACGCCTTTTGGTATAGCAAACTATTTGATTGGTTCAAACGAGACAGCTACTCGGTTTTCCGGCGTTAATATCAAAAAAATTCTTATTACTACTTATGCTTTGTCTGGTTTGTTTTGTGGGATAGCCTCTACAATTATGACTTCTCGTTTTAATTCAGCAAAGACAGGTTATGGATCTTCTTATCTTTTAATTACAATATTGATTTCGGTGATGGGGGGTGTTGACCCTTCTGGTGGATTTGGCCAGATTAGCGGAATTGTCCTAGCTCTTTTCATTTTACAAATGATATCAAGTGCATTTAATTTTTTGGGTGTAAGTTCACATTTGACAATTGCAATTTGGGGTATTCTATTATTATTGACAATTGGACTACGAAACATACAACGTCGTTCACTGTGAACATAGACTAAGTTGAAGTTTTGTAGAATTTAATAAAAAGATATTTTTCAACAGTGAATTAAGGGGTTTTCTTTGAAAATATTTATTCCAAATTTCTAATAGATATTTTTAGAAAAATTATTGATTATTATTTTATATTTTTGGAGGTTACTAATATGACAAAC
>JAGYMU010000069.1 GCA_018399995.1 Halanaerobiales bacterium
CATAATCAGATGAGCGATTAGTAATAATATAATAATCAATATCTTTTATGTCGCTTTCTTTTAATATTGGAAATACTGTAAAATTATCTAATAGTTCTATAATTGGATAACCGTCTTCTAAACCGTGTTTTTTCATAAAAAATCCATTTTCTTCTTCTGTTAATTCTTCCCATCCAATATTAGAAAAAGCATCGCCAAAAATTAACATGGATATAATCGCCTGATTTGTAAATTCTTTAAAATCATTTATATCTAATACTTTATCTAACTTAATTTGTATATCTTTTTCTAATTTGTTATTTTCAGATTCAATATCAATTCTTACACCCTGTAAACCAAAAATAAACCATGACATTGTTTCAGTAACATTCTTAAAAAAGTTTACTAGTCCAATAGATTCTTTATTGTTATTTTCAAGTCTATTTTTATAACTATTCCTATATGCATTCCAATATAATAACCAATTATTATATATTGATGCAAAATATGGATTTCTTTCAACAGCCTTTTCATAGGCTACAAAATGCTTTGCCATTCGTTATTACCTCCATCGGTAAAACTAAAAAAATCATTATCTGTTATTTCAAAATCTCCCATTTCAATTAATTCTGATGCAGCTAAATTAGCTAACATTAAACTATCAATATAGTCATCGTGTTTTGTTCTATCAGATTCCGGAGCTTCTATCATCATATAACTTTTTTTATATACTTTTTCACACGCTAAAAAATCGCTTTTAAAGTGTTTAAATGTCTCAGTTTGTTTAGATTTATAAGAGCCAGGAATAATTAATTCGTCTCTATCAATAATATCCTGTAGTTTGCTATATCCATTAGATTTACTTTTATCTGAAAAAACAAATTTTTTAATTTCTATATACCATTCTTCTAAACTTTCTATTAATTCATCTGTGAATACCTCTCCTACCCCTGTAGAATCAGCATACATCAATGTTACAGGAAACCTTGTTATAAATTCCACTATTCTTCTCCTTTGTTCAGAGTACTTAACTTTAAATAATTCAAACCATGAAACAATTTGTTTATAATGCCTGTTAGAGCCTTCAATAGGAATAAGTTTTAAAATAGTTAAAACTGTTTTATCTGTTGTTTTACCTAAATCAAGCCCTGCTACTAATTCAGTGTTCTTTAAAAACTCGCTTTTTCCATCATAGTATAATTTCTGTGTCGAATCAAGCATAACCTGAAATTTTTCTCTAGTAATAAATTTCCTATCATCAATTTTCCATATAAGTCCATACGAACGATCAAAAGAATCTTGTGTAATAACACCTTTCTCTAAATCTCTTAATACCCCTTCCATATACTTTCTATATAAAGGATTCTGTTTCATAGCTTCTTGATAACGTATTTGAAAATGATTTTTTAAACCTGTATTTATTTCTACTTCCTTATTTTCTTCAATATATTTATGAAATAAACATTCCTGTTCTCCTGCTGTACCAAGCATAACAAAAGTACCATTGTATGCAGCACCCATTGGTTGTATATCTGTTGTTAGTCTGTCTGTATCGAGTGCTTTATCTGATTCATCTATTACCATAATATGATAAGAATATGATACAAGTATTTTTGCTAACATTGTATGTGCCCTTATTACAGATAAGTTAGATAATTTAACAGGATTTGTTTTCCTCACTTTCAAATCTAAATCAGGGTCTTCTAAAAAAGGCTTGGCATGGTCTGAACTAAATACATCTTGAATACGATTAAACATTGTACTAGAGGTTTTAGTTGATAAAGCAAAAATACCTGCATAAAATCCGTCCTTAAAAGCCCATAATTTTTGGGGGAATATATTATATAATTTAGGCAATAGTACAGCACATGCAGGAAGTACTACTTTAAAAATATGTGTCTTACCGCTCTGTCTCGGAAAATGTATCGTAATACGGCTCCCCTGAGATAAAAGAATATCCTCTATAAGTTTTTTAGCAGGAGGTTTTTGGTAATCATAAAGTTTTGTATCACTTAGTAATTCACCAAATTCAAATATTCTATCAATCAATATATCAGGATTAAATTCTATCTCTTCTGATTCGTCCAATATTTTTTCCGCTTCAGATTCTAAATTCTTTACTGTATCTTCAAAATCTTCTTCTAATTTATTTAATTCATCTTCCATCTGTTCAAACGGATTAACATTTTTGTTTTTTAATTTTTTCGCTTCTTTTTCTGTTATTTTCCTAACCATATATTACCCTTCTATTTTTAAACACTAATCTCATACTGCCCTAAACACTTCGACTGTAAATATGAACTAATATTATTGCCATATACAGTACTAATACTTTTTTTGCCGCCTTTTAAAGGAAGTTTTGATGTTATAATTCCACCTTTATTACTATTGCCACGACCAATAAAAAATTCCTCTAAACTATTTCCTATAAACATTTCAGCTTTATTAGATGATGGATTTCTATACAAATCATCTACGAGTATAAAATCTTCTGATAGTAATCTTTCATAATCAACTTTAACATAATTTCTATCATCTTCTGGATATTTAGCTCCCATAATAATATTAGGATTTGTAAAATATGTATAATGTTGATTTTTATTAATCCAATAATTTAAAATTGCTACCGCTAAAGAGGTTTTAAATGTTCTATTTTTACCGTAAAGATAAATATACATTCCTTCACTGCAATAATTTTCATCAACTAATAGTTGTACATCATCTACAATTTTTTGAATTACAGGAAATTTATTTTTAAATTTTATAAAATGTTTAATTCTATAATCTTGAAATTCTTCTGGGATTAAATATACTTTCTGTAATTTTTTATTCACTTACAATCCTCCTCTATGCATCTATTAAATCTAATGGATTTACCCACGTCTGTTCTTCTACTGGATTATCTATCTCTTCTGGATTATTATATCGATACAAAAGCGTAGTAAAAAATTTTGTAAAGATAAGTATCTCAGGATAATCTCTTAAAAATTTTATATTTTGATAATTATCAACATACCAAAAATATACTTTTTTGACTAATTCAACGTCACCATTTACAGTTTCAATACATTTATTTACGCTGTGAATTAATTCAAGATTTTCCTTAGATTTTATATTAATTTGAGCTTCTAAATAATTACTCATTTCATTAAATAAATTAAAAGCATCATCTAATTCTATGTATTCTGTGTAATATCTAAGTACTGTTTCAATAAAATAGCAAAAACTTGGAACAGTTGGAAAACTTTTGATGTGTTTAATTTTTTGATAGTTATTAATAAACCATTTATATACTTCTAATATATCATAGTTTCCTTTCTCTAATCTGTTGTAACAGGATGATAGTAAATTCCTATTTTTATTAGTTAATTTCATATCAGCTTTGAATTTTTTATTATATAAATTTATTATTTTATTAAAAATCTTTTCTTTTTTTGATTTTTTAGTTTCATTTTTTCGTACATTTTGTACGACTTCTGCTGTTATCACATCTTTTTTAGGAATAGACTTTAAATCTGATTTGTACACTTCTGATAACCGTTCAGCTATAAAAAATTTACGCTGTAAATTATTATTTGACTTATCCTCTCTCCCCACAATTATTTTAATAGGTTTTTGATATTCTTTTTCCTTCTCCACAAAACCATTTTCAATTAATTCTTCTAATCTTCTTTGAATTGTAGATTTGCTAATATCCATAATAAATTTAATAGCATCAAAATCTAATTTACTATAAATTTTTCCGTGTTGAATATAAAAATTATCTCTTAAAATAATTAAAAACATTTCTTTAGCTCCGTTAGAGATTAAATTTTCCTTTCTTGCCTGGTCTAAAATTGTTTGTATAACATTTTCCATAATTAATCGCCCCTCTTTTATTTTTTGATTTTCAGTAGTATTATACCATAAATATTGAGATTTGTCAAGCCTTTTGATGTAACAATTATGTAAATTATTATATGAAAATCAATATAATTCAATAGGCAAGACACTTATAGCATTATAAATTACTTATGCACTATTATGATTTATCCTAAAATAAACTACTAAAAGTATATTTTTTCGCTTAAATAGTATATTATAGCTTTATAGTATATTATTTAAAGTATATTATTGTATTGTGAAAAATTTCACAATCAAAGCTCTATATACCCCTACTACTAAAACCCCCTATATATACTTATATTTTCAACCTACTTATATATATTAATATATTAATATAATAATATACTAAAAACCCCTATATATTAATATATAAATATTTTGTTTAAGTAAGTAGGTTGAAAATAGGGAATACAAGTGTTGTTTATTTTTGTATAGCTATTAGCGGTGTTTTAGACAGAATATACATTTTCATTTTTAGTTTATTATTAAAAATATATTATTTTTATTGGCTCTATTAGTATATTATAGAATGTTTTCATTTATTAGTTTAATTTTTAATTGTTAGACCCCTTGACAAAGTTCAAAAAATATGGTATAATATACTTAGTAAAAATCAAGGGCTTGACAAACCATAATTTTTATGGTATAATATAGCTGTAATTTAAGAAACCTCCTCTTATTTGATTTTTGATTTCGGGGGTATTGATGTATATACCCCCTTTTTAGCAGGTACTTGACAAAAGTTTTAATTTATGGTATAATAGGCTTGACAAACAATAAAAAATATGTTATAATATACGTGTAAGATAAAAAAGCTAAATCCTCCCCAATTTAGCGAAGGTGTGAAAGGAGAAATTTATTATGGCAGATGAACAAAAAACAGAAAATACAAAGGCACAAGCAACAAGTGTAGAGGAAACAAAGACTGATAATAAATCATCGGATAACTATACGGCGGACGATTTGAAAAAGGCGAAAATTGAAGGTATTGAGGCAGGAAGGTCTGAAGCTAAGCAACAATTGTATAGTAAGTTGGATGAACAAGCTAAGGAGTTAAAACAGTTGAAGTCACAGTTAGAGCAGACAAGTAACGGCAACAATGAATTTCAAGAGAAATTGAAGAATGCTTTAGGTGTTGAAAGCGAAGATAAAGAACCATCCATAGATGAGCTATTAGCACGACAGCAAGAACAGTTCAATTCCAGAATTGAAGATATTTCAAAAAAGTTTGAGAAGAAGATCAGCAAGAGCGATGAACAACTTCAACAACTGAATCAACGGATATTAGAAAATGCCAAGGAAAAAATCGTCGCAGAGAATGAAGGAAAAATTATTCCAGAACTTTTACAGGGCAACTCCGAAGAGGAATTGAGAGCAAGTGCTGAAAAAGCAAGACAGGCTTATGAGGCCTTAGAAGAAAAGATTACAAGTCAGATGAGTCAGCAAGAGAAGGAAGCCAAGAAGGGTAAACAGCTTCCACCCAAAAGTCAAGCTTCTTCCACAGGAGCGGCTGGCGGAGTAGAAGAGCCCTCTTTGGAGGATACTTTGAATAACACATCTGACGAGGAATTTTTAGAAAAAGACCAAGATATTAGGTCACAGTTAAATAAAATGTTACAGCAAGGATAGATATTGCGTAGTGTGTTTATTAGGAGTTGTTAAAAATGGCTAACACTTTAAATAGTGCGCTTTCAAATGCAGAAGGTTATTCAGCGACCTCTGATTTGATATATAATTACCTCAATCGAAGACTTCTGACGAAGTTTAGAGAGGAAAAAGTTTTTGAAGTCGCAGCGATGAATCGAACCGCTGAGAATGCTGGAAAAACAAATAAAATTGATTTCAAGAAATTCGGAAAGATTTCAAGGGGTGGAAAACTTCTTGAAACTGAGAGAGTTCCAATTCAGAACATTGATAACGAATCAGTAACGATGACCATTTACGAATATGGTAACGGGGTTGGAATCACGGAACAGGGTAGACAGTTTAATAGTCTTGATCCTTTTATTGAAGCTGTTGATGAACTAGTTGAAGATGCAAGAATGGTACATACATTGTCTGTTAGAGACGCATTTTATACTGGTACAAATATAAAATATGCCGGAGACGCTACGGGTCTTGCCGATATTGCAGATTCGGATAAATTTAGTTTCTCATTCATGGAGACGCTCCTGACTGCTGCAAGGCTTCAGAAGATGCTTCCGTTTAGAGACAGCAGCATTGGAAATTATTATGTTGCGTTTATGCATCCAATTAACCATAGTCAGCTTATCAATGAGATGCAGAGTGGTACAAACAATGTAAAGGCGGTACTTTGGGAACCTGCTTCAAGCTATGGTTCACAGGTACAGTTATTCCCTGGAGAAGTTGGAAAATATCAGAATATTAGATTTATTTCTACTCCTCTTGTAAAACAGGGTTATGATAGTTCGGATTCTGATACTTATGACTCTGACCTTGATTCCTCTGGAACAACTAATGCTGATACACTCGAAGGCCTTATGGTTGGTAGAGAAGCTGTTGGGTATTACGATATGATGATGCCTAATCTTAGAATGGATGATTCAGACTTTAGAAGGATTCAAGAAGCTGCATGGCTCGGATATTGGGGTAATGTTAAACTTCAGAATCAGTCAATCCTTAAGTTTAGAACTGGAACAGATTATTCCTAATTTTAGGATAATATAACATGGCTTTTCCCTTTTTCCATATAAAATAGAAAAGGGTTATTAATTTTTTATGTTTGAAAGGAGAAAACTATTATGGCAACGAAAAAATCTGATACTACAGAACCTAAAAAGGTAGATAGTTCAGCAACAACGTCAACAAATAGTACAAAGTCTAAATCCGTACCTAAAGCCTCAACGCCTAAGAAGGTAAATGATAAAATAGAAGTTATGGCTCTTAGACCTGTTGATAAAACGTATTATAATGACAAATTTTATCCGGCATTGGATGAGGGTGATCAGTACACTTATCCAAAAGAAGTTGCAGAGTATCTGGATACTTTGAGAGATGTAGACGGTAAGAAACTTGTGAAGATTATAAAACGATAAAGGATGACATAGATGGCTATTAACTGGTATAATAAGATACAATACAGACTTGGAATAAATGCTAATCGTTCAGAAGTAAACGAGGCTGTTGTAGATGAGATTGTTAAAGATATTTGTGAAACGAAAGGCATAAGTTATTTAAATCCGGATAGTACTGTTACGAATTTTGTGGTATTTGAGGCTGTTTCAGAGTTATATGAAATATTAGCTTCATCGTATGCCCCCAATACATCGATAACAGTCGCTGATGGTGTTAAAACTGATTTATCTGTACCAGTTAAGAACTTTTTACAGATTTCTCAAGCTTATAAGGAAAAAGCCGATGAGGAAGCAATGAATGCCGAAGGCTTAGAAGGTGGAATAGGTTCAATATCACAGAATAAGATGATATTGGCTTCAGAGTACGAAGCAATAGAAGAGCCTCCCTTATCTAAGCCTAATGTAAGTATTAGAACTGAAGGCAGTACGACATTAATACTGTGGGATGTTGACATCTCGACTAAGTTTAAGAGTACGGAAGTATTTTTTGATGGTAGTAGTGATGCGGCTTATTCTACTACAAGTCGATACAACACGCAGTATTCAACGACGGATGATATTTCATCTGTTAAAGTCGTTAAGACTGACAATTTAGGGCGAGAAGTTTATACGGAGATTACGCTATGAGTTTTCAAAAGTATATGTATGACTTTGGGATAGAAGCCGTCAATAATTGGATTTCTATGGCTGGTATTCCAGTTACAGTTGAGCGGGCAACTAAAACGACCGATAGTATGAATAGGCCTGTTAGAAATTATTCAGAATTAGACGATAAGTTTTTGATTATACCTATACCGACTGGGATAGATATAACCGTATCTAAGGGCGGCGAACTAAATAATCGTTTATTAAAAATATTAACGAACTCTGAATTGAAAGAGAATGACCTAGTGACATTTAACAGCGTTAAGTTTTTAGTGCGACGTGTTGAAGCTCAAGGTCAAGAGAATGTAAGGATATACCAATGTTTTATGGAGGAATATCGTGGCTAATAGACTACCTCATGTTAAATTTAACATACAAACAAAGCACTTTCAAAATAACTTAGATAGGTTTGGACGAAACTTAGGAGAGATTACAGAAGATGTTGGGGAGATTGCTGTAGAAAAGGCTAAGGAGTTAGAGTCTGAACATGTAAGAAGCGGTGCTTTATTAGAATCTATTAGACTTGAGGAGAAAGAAACTAAAACAGGTAAATCTATTACTTTAAGGATGGGCGGCCTTGCTTCTACAAAGAATAGAAGCGGCCAGGATTATGCAGGGTATCATGAATTTGGTACGGTACATACACCTGCTTTTAGGATTATAGGGAGAACCATGGATTGGATTCGAGAACAGGGTTTAGATGAAGCTGTCGAATTGAGGAAGAGTAAGATGCAATTTGATTCAACTCCAAGTAGGATGCCTACAAATTGGAGCTTGTAATAATAGAGGATGACATAGATGATTCCACAAATAAATTTATACGAGATTAAATCAGATATTATACAAAATTTAACGAGTGAATTTACGAATTTAGATGTTAGAGATAATACGGCATCTAGTGAAAATTATTCAACAGATTTTAAAGTATGTAAGATTGGATTATCTTTGGGGAAGGATAGACAGTCTGTTAGTTCTGTTGGTACTTTAGATGTTATCTTGTATTATTATGATCCATCAGGGATTGAGGAACAAATGGATAATATTATAACATATTTATTATATGAAGTTGATGATTCTACGGGAGAAGTTACAGGAGAGAAATTATGGGAAACAACTAATTGGAGATATAAGATAAATTATAGGAATCTTTATGACACATATGCTTCCGAGAACAACGAATATATACTTCCTGCCGCATTGGATATAAGAGCTTATGGAAAATAGTGTACATTTGTGTACATAGTGAAAAATAGGGAAAGTGATTAAAATGGGTGCTAATGTTGTTGATATAGATTCTATTACATTGGGTTCAGGTAAACTTTATGTTAAGCCGGAAGGCGAGAGTACGTGGACTAATGTAGGACAGTTAATTAACGATGTATCTTTTAGTTATACAGTTGAACTTTTGAAGTTGGAAGCAGGTACGCCTACGACTCT
>JAGYMU010000007.1 GCA_018399995.1 Halanaerobiales bacterium
CGGTTATCCTGATAAAAGCAAAACTGACAAATACGATGCCTTTATAATTGCCGACAAACTAAGATTTGGTCGTCTACCTGAACCCTTCACTCCATTCAATGAATTTGTTTCTTTAAAAAGGCTTACTAGAACAAGATTTCACATTATTAAACAACTTGAAAGAGAAATGAATTATTTTCTTTCAAATCTTTACATTAAATTCAGTGAATACAAAAAACTACCTTTTTCCAACACTTTTGGTGCTACCTCTATCGCTTTAGTTACTGAATTTGATATTGAAGAACTAACTCAAGTTTCTAATGAAAAATTAATTAATTTTTTAATTGAAAAAGGTAAAAACCGTTTTACTGATCCAAAAGCCTATGCTAAGGAAATCAAAAAAATTGCACGACATTGTTACAGAATTGACAGATCTGTTAACAAAACTATTAATCTTATCTTGGAAGTATCTCTTAGTACCATTAAAGCTTTAAAAGAAAGCTTGAATAGAATTGATATTGCTATTAACCGCGAAATCTCCAAATTTAAACATACTCTTGAATCCATTCCAGGTATTGGTCCTGTTTTTTCTGCTGGTTTACTTGCTGAAATTACTAATATTAATCTTTTTGATAATGATTCTAAACTTGCTAAATATGCAGGCCTCACCTGGCTTCATAAACAATCAAATCAATACAAAAGCGAAGAAACTCATATGAATAAATCTGGTAACAAATACCTTCGTTATTATTTTATTCAAGCTGCGGAATCTGTAAGAAAAAATTGTGATGAATATCGAGATTATTACAACAAAAAGTACAGAGAATCTACCAAACACAAACACCGTAGAGCACTGGTTTTAAGTGCTAGAAAGTTAGTAAGGCTTATCTTTGTTCTGCTGCGCAAAAATACGCTTTATGACCCTTCTAGATATCTTAAAACCCGCGGAGGTGGTTGCTGACTTAATAATGCTTTAAGACTTTTAGAAATTAGTCTATAAAGAATTTCTCTAAAGATAATTGTTTTATCTTCTCACCCAGGATAGAGTTAATTACCTTTAGTAATTTAAATTTTCTTAACCCTTTAAAAAATCATGTTTAAAGGGGATGGGTGAATTATGCCCTAAAAAGGGCATCAAATGAAATAGAAGATTTACTTGACATATTACCCTACCACTTTATTAACCTTTATTTGATAGTTATATTTTACACTATATTGAATTAATATGCAAAATTTCAAGCTGAACAAATCCTTTTAACTATTTATATCTGCTCTTTTACAATATATTTTTCTGCTTTATCTATCTTACTTGTGATCTCTGTTGATGAAGGACCGCCATCTGTATCTGTATTATTAATCGAATTTTTAATATCCAGATAATTATAAATATCTTCATCGAAACACTCACTGTATTCAGGTAAAATCTTTTGTAACTCTTTTAAGGATAAATCTGTTAGGGACTTGCCCTCTTTTTCAACATAGATTACCAGCTTTCCTACCAGCTTATGAGCCTTGCGAAAACTTATATTTCTTCTACTTAAATAATTAGCTAGTTCAGTTGCATTAATAAAACCTTTTTCACAGGCTAACTCCATTCTTTTTTTATTCACATTAATCTTTTTAACCATAGAAGGATACACCGCTAAAACCGCCTTTATTGTATCGATTGTATCAAAAACACTTTCCTTATCTTCCTGTAAATCTTTATTATAAGCTAAAGGTAAACCCTTAAGCATAATTAAAGACTGCATAAGATTTCCAAAAACTCGGCCGCTTTTACCCCTCGTTAGTTCTGCCAGATCAGGGTTTTTCTTCTGGGGCATAATAGAACTGCCCGTAGTATAACTCTCATTAAGCTCTATAAAAGAAAACTCGCTTGTATTCCATATGATGATTTCTTCGCTTAAATTACTTAAATGCAACATTAAAGTTGCAGCATTAAAGTTATATTCCAGTATATAATCTCTATCACTCACCCCATCTATGGTATTTTTATATATTTTAGAAAACCCGAGCTCTTCTGCCGTCATTTTACGATCTATATCAAAACTACTTCCTGATAAAGCACAGGAACCCAGAGGAGATACATTAATATTTCTTAGAGAGTTATCAAATCTTTCATAATCCCTTTTAAATTTGTAAAAATAAGCCATCAAATGATGTGCAAATGTAATGGGTTGAGCTCTCTGTAAATGGGTATATCCAGGCATTATGGTAACAATATTATCTTTAGAAATTTGGGTAATAGCTGACATCAAATTTAATAACAACCTTTTTGTATCCCTGATTACATCTTTCAGATATAACTTCATATCAACAGCAATCTGATCATTTCTACTGCGTGCAGTATGCATCTTGCCGGCTGTTTTCCCAATCTTTTTGAATAATCTATTTTCAATTAAAGTATGAATATCCTCTGTTTGCATATAATCAAATTTTTTATTTTTAATTTCTAATTCTAACTCTTTGTTTATTTCCTTCAAACCTTCTACAATCCTGCTTTTTTCTGATTGGCTAATTATATCTTGCTCTGCAAGCATCTTGACATGAGCAATACTAACCCGTATATCATAATGATATAATCTGAAATCAAATGAAAGAGAAGAATTTATATTATATAAACCTTCTGCTATTTGATTACTATATCTACCTCCCCAGAGACTCATTTAATAACCTCCTTATCTGGTCGTAATTCATTTTTTTTCTCATTAGCAATTTGAATTGGTAAAGCCCAAAGATTAATAAAACCGGAGGCAGATTTATGATCGAATATATCGTTTTTATCATAAGTAGCCAGTCCATAATGATATAGTGAGCTATTGGACTTCCTGCCAACCACCCGGCAGTTGCCCTTATAGAGAATCAATTTAACTTGTCCAGAGACTACCTTTTGGGTTTTATCAATAAATTTATCTAGAGCCTTCCTTAGGGGGGAAAACCAAAATCCATTATAAATTAGTTCAGCATATTTGCTGCTAACATAATGTTTAAACTGCTTACTTTCCTTATCAAGAGTCAATTCTTCAATTGCAGTATGAGCTTTCATCAGAATTTCCGCTGCAGGTGCTTCATATATCTCATGTGATTTTATCCCCACTAATCTATTCTCAACCAAATCAATCCTTCCAATTCCATACTTACCAC
This sequence comes from Halanaerobiales bacterium, assembly GCA_018399995.1. Lineage (GTDB taxonomy): Bacteria > Bacillota > Halanaerobiia > Halanaerobiales > M55B127 > M55B127. Next base: position 3,124 of record JAGYMU010000007.1, read on the forward strand.
CTATTTTATTTAATTTTTTAATCAGATTAACCTTCCCCATTACAATACCATTTATTGAAATAGGTATACCATTTTCAAAAGAGATCTCTAATTTGAATTCTTTCTCCGGTGTGTTCTTAAAAGACTGGGTCCATAAATATGCATCTTCAGGCGGTTCTTCCCAGGGATCTTCCAATACACCACATTCTATACTTACCCCCCATAAATTTTGATCTATACTATAGGGGCTGTCTTTTTTAACACTTACAGGAATTTTATTCTTTAGGGCATATTCAATCTCCTCTTCTCTACTTTTAAACTCCCAATCTCTTAAGGGAGCGATAACATTTAATTTTGGAGCCAAAGATTTAAAACCCACTTCGAATCTAACTTGATCATTACCTTTACCTGTACAACCATGAGCAAGAGTATCAACCTCCTCTTTTTTAGCTATTTCAACCATTCTCTCCGCAATTAATGGCCTACCTAAAGCTGTTGCCAGTGGATATTTATTTTCATAAAGAGCATTTGCTTTAAGACCTTTAAAAACATACTCATTAACAAACTCTTTTTCTAAATTCTCCACATATGCCTTAGATGCACCTGTTTGTATAGCTTTATCTTTAATCTCTTTTGGGTTTTGCTTTTGACCAAGGTTAGCTGTGTAAGTAATAACTTCCGTATCATATTTTTCTTTTAACCACTTTATAGAAACGGAAGTATCCAATCCACCTGAATATGCAAGTAATATTTTTTTTATGTTTTTCATGTTTGTCCTCCTAATTTTTTTAATTTAAGTCATGACCAATTTTTTGTTTTAATACCCTAGACTTAAATTTATCGGAGGCGATTAAATTTTTTCATAATTTAAAATCCCCTTTTCTTAAAATAGAAAAAATCCGCCACTACTATACAAACTGTAGAGACGGATTATTATCCGTGGTACCACTCTTGGTTGCCGAATTATACTTTATTTGACCACTCATTTGATTTTATAACGTTTATCAAACGTTTTCCCCTACTTTTTGTTCGGAGAAACACCTCCAGTATGCGTTTCGAAAGATCAACTGGATGAGCTTACACCAAACCTCATCTCGCTATATCAGCTTCACTTTCTAATCTTACTTTCTCAGGCTTTTTTATATTTTCTATAATTATACACATAAATGAATATTAATGCAAGTAAAATATAAAATTAATTTCTTATTTATTAGCTATTTTTTAATTTTTTTAAAATTATTTGATGAAATTAAAATTCATGGCTATTATATAAGTCAAATAAGAGGTGACTCCACCCAAAAACGAACCCCAGGTTAAATCAATATAGGTTAGTTTTATCGGCCAATCCTTTAATGTAGACAAATTTGTAATATTATAAGTTCCATATGTGATAAAACCATATAAAGCTCCAGCAAATAATGCATACTGCCAGCTTCCCATATTAATAGCCCTGTTTATAACGAAAAATACCAGACCAACTATATAAAAAAGATAAAATACCACAGCTGCTTTCATATTAAAATTATCCTTCATTATAAAACCAATCTGGTTTCTATAAAGATCTTTAGCAATATAGCCCAACCAGAAAAAATCAATACCAATAAATATTGCAAAAGCCAGAACATATATTTTGACATAATCCATCATAATTTATCACACCCTATTTTTTATTTAAGAATTCTCTTATTTTTTTAACACCTTCCAGGCTGTTTTCTACCTCAAGAGTCAATTTTTCCATCGGACACAGATCAGTATCATCCCTATTTCTAATAGTTTTAACTACTTTTTCAGCTTGATAAGGGAGTCCAACCTTATTGAAATGATCAACAGCTCCCTGACTTAAAATTAAACCATAACAAAAGCTAACTGAGGCATAGTCACAGATCATTGCTACAGCTCTGCCGATTATTTTATCAGCCACCACCGCCTTTTTTAGTAAATCTGCCCGGTTGACCATTAAATCTACAATTGAGCCAACACTTTCTTCCTTACTTTTATATTGAATCTTATTATTCTTAACAACAACTAAAGAATAAGAACTGTTTTTGAGTTTCTCTATTGCTAATTGCCTGTCTTTTTCCATTATCAATTTCCTTTCTATATCACTATTCCATCTTAATTATGCAGCTCTACCACATCTTGGTCCTCCAAAATATGATCTTTGGCGACTTTCTGTCCATCAAAACGAGCTGAACCCCAAATTCTAGCACTTTTTAAATTTTTAACAAAATCTTTATGAATCAGGCGAGCAAAATCTAAAACCGTACTGCCTTTACTTAATATAAAAGGCCTTTCATAATCGGCTTCTTCACCCGGTTCTTTGCTATAAACCCTGACTATATTTAACTTTTTGTATAAAATCTCGGGTAATTTATTAAGATTTTTTCCACTTTTATTTGATATCTTAACAATATCTAGCTTAGGGTAAAATTCACTTATAATTTCCAGATTGTTAGAGCTGTTCGACAGATCAACCTTTGTCGCTATTATTAGAATATCTTCCTGGTGATAGGCCCTTACATTTTCAGGTATTTCTTCTCTAATTATCCGCTTTTCTTTGAGAAAATCAATTGTATTAGACAATTGTTCTAAACAATTATTTGCAGAAGAATCAATTACTATTATTATATAATCAGAGTTGAATATAGCGCTTATCATTGGTCCCGGAACATCTTCCGGTACTAGCGGCGGGGTGTCAATTAGCTGAATTTGTACATCCTCATAAGGAACCATACCCGCTGTAGGTAAAGAAGTTGTAAAAGGATATTTAGCTACCTTAACATTAGCATTACTTAATGACTTTACTACAGATGATTTTCCCACATTAGGATAACCCAATAATATGATCTGACCGGCCCCTTCTTTATCAATTAAATAAGGATTATAAGTACTCTGTGATTTACTTTTCTTTTCCTTTTCTTCCTTTAGTTTTGATATCCTCTTTTTCAGATCTGCCTGTAATTTTTCCGTTCCTTTATGCTTAGGCATAATTGACAGCATTTCTCTCAGTGCTACAATTTTTTCTTCAGGTGTTTGAGCCTTTCTAAAAATTTCCTCAGCATCATAATACTGAGGCGGTAAATTTGCAGGCATGCTCAGAACCTCCTATCTAGAATTATTAATCACTTATATTAATAATTAAATAGAAGTAAGTCCAATTCCTCTTTATTAAATATAAAAATTAACTCAATTTATTATTTTTATACCGTTTCAAATATTTTAAAAAGATCGGTATTAAAATTAGTTGCCCGACTATACCAGGTAACCCTGCTGTTATCGTACCATAAATATAAATAAAGGGGTTGGCATTAAGTTGGGATAATCCGAATCCATAAACTAAAATCAAAACTACAAAAGAAGCAATTATTCGACCGAAAATCATCGTAACTAAAAGTGAGAGATAGACATTTAATTTTAGTTTAAAAAACAAATAACCCATAACTAAACCATATGTCCCTAATTCAAATACCATGATAGGAAGCATAGGTATAACCGGAGGCATACCAGTAAAAAATGAACTTAACAGAGGAGTAATCATACCCATGATCAGACCAGATAAAGGACCTAAAAAAGCACCTCCAATTAACACCGGTAAATGCATAGGTAATAATAATCTACCCAAACCTGGTCCACCGGTCATATGAAAAATTAAAGGAAATACAATTCCCAATGTAATAAAAAATGCTGTATAGACAACCTTTTTGATATCCATTTCTTCCCCTCTTTCATTAAATACATATTTTCAAAACTTTTCTAACTATTATAGTCCAAAACCCTGTCAAAACAAGGATCTTGTTTAAACCCTTGCCACTCCCCTGTTTTTTGGATAAAGTGTATCTTTAAGAAACATAAAAAAAGAAAAGTGGCAAGAATTATGTCTCAAATTATTACCTGGCTTCTCGTTTACATAAAATTACAGGAAAAAATTATAATATGTTTTTTTGTCCTCTTAACCTGTAAAGGGTATGGCTCTTCGCTAATTTGTATGGGTAAACCTTTTGGTATAATTTAACAATAATGGTAATTGAATTTCATTATTTTAGTCATTTATTCTCTTTTCTAACAGTATAAATCATTTTATAAATTTTAGTAAAGGCTATATTGAACGGTCTATCGCCCGGCCTTGACAAAAATTTAAAAATGACTTCTATTTCAATTATGAGAATGAATTTATTTATGAGCTAAAGCTTCTGGTAGGTCAAACTCTAATTTACTACATCTCAAATATATAGCTGTGATAAAGTTCTTTGTATTTCTAAATCCTCTTGCTTTTCTTTTAACGGTTTGGATTACACTATTTATACCTTCTAAAACACCATTATTTATTTTACTTGTAATATATTGCATTATTCCTTGCCAGTTTCTATTAATAAACTCTGCTGCTTCTTTCATAGGTTCTAAACGACTTCTAATACCCCATAAGTACCATTTTTGCAAGTAGCTGGCTGCTGTTGTAACATCGTCTATTTCCCAGAACTCTTGAAGTGCTAATTTGAGATTATATGCCCTTAGAGTCTTTAAATTCATATTAGAAAGAGATGCAAATTTTTCTTTTTGTTTTTTAGTTAAATTCTCAGGGTTTTTAAGCCAAATATATCGGGTTTTTTTAAGAAAATCATTTTTATATCTTTCTTCACGTCTGACTTGATCTACTGCTTCATTGATTTTTTTCATAACATGAAATTTATCATAAGTAATTGCAGCATGGGGAAAATTAACTTTACTACCCTTTATAAAGGCAGGTGACATATCACAGCAAATATTTTTTATAGACTCTGCTTTACCTTTATGTAAAATATAATCAAGACAAAACCTATCAATAGTTGTGCTATCTTTACCTTCAGTAACATAAAGGACTTTAGATTCTTCTAAATCAACAAATAAGGTAATATAATTATGGCCTTTTTTGCTGGATGTTTCATCAATACCAATGTTTTCAACATCAGAATAATCTTCTTGAGCTCTTGCTTTATCAACATAATGATTGATTATTCTCTGGAGCCTGGTATCATGTTCATCAACTAATTGTGCTATCTCATTTACAGTCATGCAAGCAGCTAATTCCATAACAAAGGCATCAAAAAGCAAAGTAAAGCCTGATCTTGGTCTCGACCATGGTACTTTTACCTGTAGGACTCCATGTTCTTCACATTCGATTCTGGGAATACTACAGTGAATAAAAGCTTTATGCTGAAAAAAATTTAAATGTCTCCAGGTTCTTTCTTTAGTAGTATCATAAATACCGTATTTATCATCACATACTTTGCAGGGGAATTTAGCTCCTTTAACATGAGAAATATATATGTCTAATTGTTTTGCATCTTTGTCAAAATTAATTTTGTCTATCTTCCATGGATTTTCTATACCCAAAGCTTGGGTAAATAAATCAATGTTATTATACATTTAAGTTCATCCTTTCTGTTCCCTTTTAATATAGGTAAAGTATACCATATTTGGAAACAGAAAAGAACATTATTTATGAAATTTAAGCTTTAATATGGAAATACCCACACTAAATAGCGAAGAGGCAAAATTAAATTCCTATTATGATAGAAATGTTAAATTTGAAAACTAATTAAAATTTAATCTTTAAAATATAAAGAACCTGTAAATACAAAGACCACCTCAAAAGAATTAAATGGGCAGTCTATGAAAAAAATATTTCATTATATATTGATACTAAAAGATTGTAATCAAATTGTATTTACTGTTTTTTAAAATTATCAATCTATTATTTTTTTATTAATGGTACTCTATATCATTTACATCAAAGTTGATTTCTACATCTTCTGTAGAAGATAGATGTCTAAAAGAAATCACAAATGAAATCTCATCATATTTAACCAACTTTATAGTTCCGGATTCGATTTCATATTCTAAAATATTTTCTATTTCAACAATGGTAAAATCATTATTTTTGCTTCAAACATTTCCCGCAAATGACTTAATCCCACTTGTTTTAGTTTTAATATATCACACTCTACTAATAAACTATAAAATGATGTAATTATAACAATAAAAAAACCTATCTCCTATTACTCCAAACCATTTGTGCTGAATGTCGAGTAAGCGGAATTTCTAATTCCAAATCCGCTATAGAACCTTAATTGCCATATTATAGCATATGGTTTTTCACTCGACCTTTCACAAAATTTGCCAATTATAAATCTTGCAAATTACGCTATTCTTTCAAGTTTTGTTCTCACATTTTCACTTATTTTTTGTCTATACTTTTTTTTGCGACCCAAAAGATTACCCCTCCATATGTAATATAGATGAATTTATTTATGGATATGCCGCTAATGTTAATAATGTGGACAATTAAAAAAACAAAATTGACACACATTATTAACAATTGCTTGGACAACTAAACTTCAAGTTGCCCACATATCAACAATTACGGCTAATAGTTTGTATAGATAAAATAGTTATTACAATTATTTATTTCTATTAATTATTTTCCATCTATCTATAATTATATCGAGGGTTTTAGGTCAATGCAAACTTCCTAATAGTCCATATATCGGGAAAATAGACGATAAAATTTATTCCGGTTGAAGGTATTTAGTAGGTTCCACACCTACTATATGATATAATCTTCGCTTGGCGCACTGACACATTATCGTATTTCTAATCATCATTTTCCTCTATACTAAAGTATATATTTAAAAAACTGTTATTTCAAGTATCCTTAACCTTAAATGCCCGATGATATATCTTTTTAACATCTTCCAGCTCAGGTTTGCGGGGGTTTGTTTTACTATTAACATTCTCTACTGCCATTTTCGCCATACAGGGGATATCCCTTCTTTCAATTAAAATCTCTGTATTCAGACCCAGGTTATCATAAAACTCAAAAATACTTTCTGCCAAATCTTTATTATTACCTGTCTTAAATAATTTATTTATATCATCCATCTTTTTCTCACAGGCCGGATAGTTATATTCAATTATATAGGGCAAAAGTAGAGCATTAAGCAGTCCGTGGTGATGATTATAATAAGCACCTACCTGGTGGGACATTCCGTGAACTAGACCAAGTCCCACATTTTCCATAGCCCAGCCGGCCAGGTAACTGGCAAGAAGCATTTTTTCTCTTGCAAGAAGGTTTGAACCATCTTTAACTACTATTTCTAAATTATTTACCACATACTCCATAGCCAGATAGGCGATTTTGTTTACATAGTCATTACTAATACTGGACAAATATGCTTCCAGGGCATGAATAAAGGCATCCATACCGGTCCATAATGTAAGTTTTGGTGATAAAGTAAGGGTCATTTCTGGATCAATTACTGCTAACTCCGGAGCAATACAGGTACCACCTATACTCACTTTTTCCGGTATATCTGGATCAGTAATTACAGACCAGGAAGTTACTTCGCTCCCCGTACCGGCAGTAGTGGGAATAGTAATTACGGGAAATTTACTATAACCTCCCTTTAGTTCCCCTGTTTCCCCTAATAGCGCCAAATCCGGATTACTATAATAAAATGCTACCGCTTTTGCTGTATCAAGTACACTGCCACCACCGATAGCAATTATTATATCGGGTTCAAACTCAATTGTTTTCTTAATTCCTTTTCTTATAATAGATTTAAGGGGATTTGTTTCAATTTCAGCAAATATTTTATATTTTATTTTGTTTTCTCTTAATGAATTCTCTATTCTTTCCAGTACTCCGGCTTTTATAATCCCTTTATCTGTATAAATCAAAGCTTTATTCATTTTTTTATTTTTTAAAATACACCCTATCTCAGATGTTTCTCCCTTTCCGAAAATAATACCCGGTCTTGTAATAAAATTTATTTCTTGTTGCATTTAATATCACTTCCTGTTAATTTCTCTTCCTCTATCTCCAGCTCTTTTAAAAGTTCATTACCCGGTATACCATTATTATCCCAGCCACGTATTTTATAATATTTTTGCAAACTTTCATAAAAATCACTTTCTGTTACCGGTTGTTGGCTGTTTTCATAAAATCGCTGTGGAATCCTATCCTGTTTTTTATCAACACCGAAAAAAACATTAATCATCCGTTTTAAATTAAAAATCCTTTCTCCGGTTTTATAAAAACTATTCCAATCAATTTCATAACCTGTGATTAAATTATACCAGTCCAGAAACTTTTCAAAGGGAAGTTTAGAATAGATTAAAAATTTACATATTTTCAGGGAATCAAAGAGGGTCATTATATTCTGCATCTTGACCGTCATTAAGGCCTTACCCTCAAGACCTATTCTGTCAAAAGTATTTTTATAACCTATTTCCGGAAAAACAGTTGCTCCTTCCAGAGCATGTGTAAGACCCTGAACATGACAGGCACCTCTATTAGAAGTAGCATATCCAAGATAAAGACTGGCATAAGTTCGCGGATCATGAGCCGGTGGTTCAAGACCCTTGATATGAATATTTAATTCGGGTGGAAGATCAAATTTTTTATTAATATATCTTGTTCCCTCTGCCAATAATTTGCCAATTCCTTTTCGCTTAATAATTAATTTAATTATCTCTAATATATTTTCTCCATTACCCCAAACAAGTAATCTATTCTCTAAATACCCTTTTTCAGCAAGCTCTAAAGCTAAACCTATTACATTACCCGTAGTTATTGTATCTATGCCACCTTTATTACACAAACTATTTGCCTTAATTACAGTAGCTAAATCATTAATAAGTAGATTGCTACCCAGGGTACCGATAGTCTCATATTCAGGTCCTGCTTCATTTATTGAATTGATATTTATTTCTCTCCCACAGCCGATTATACACTGACCACAATAATAACTTTTTTCAACATATTTTTCATTTAATCTTATCCCGGAAAGACTCTTTCCCTCTTTTTCCCAATTTCTGATACGCCAGTTTTTAACTGGATAATCACCTGTTTTAAGAGCATGATTAACTCCACAGGCAGTACCCAGATTTTTGATTGCTTCTGTTCCTTTCAAAACCTGTGGTATGGATTTTTTAATATCATTCTCCAGTACTTTTCTATTAGAAATCGGTACTTGTTTTGTACCTTTAAAAACAACTACACTTTTTATATTTTTATTCCCCATAACTGTTCCTAGTCCACTTCGACCAAAAGCCCTCGCCTCTCTACCTCCAACCATTATTGAAGCAAATTTAACCCCATTTTCTCCTGCCTGTCCAATACTCATAATAGTAAATTTGCTATTATATTTTTCTTTAAAAAAATCCGATGTTTGATAAGTGTTTCTATTTTTTAATTCAGGGCATAATTTTATTTCAATCTTATCCTCTCTTACAACCAGATATGAAAGTTTTTCCGCCTTTCCCCTCAATATTATACCATCATAACCACATGAACGCAGAGTACTGCCTATTTTCCCACCCACATCAGATTCTGCCAAAATGCAGGTGAGTGGTGATATAGAAGTAACATGAAGACGGTCGGAAGAGGGAACTTTTGTTCCACAGAAAGGGCCGGTACTAAAAATCAGGGGATAGTTATTAATATCAGTATTACCTGCAATATTCTGGGCAAGAAGATATGTCCCAATTCCACTACCACCCAAATATTTTTTCAATATTTTTTCAGTTAAATAAAATTCACTTATATCTTTTTCTTTTAAATTAATATCTAGAAATCTATTAAAATAACCATCCATTATTTCCCAACTTTCTTTATGTTTTTATAATAATAATATAAATAATCTAGCCCCTACTTGTTATAAATAGGGACTAGATTTTTATTGTCACAAATTTTAATCACCTTTAAATCAAATCATTTTCCATTAAAAATTCTTTTGCTACTTCTTCCGGTGTCTTACCCTCTAAATCAACAAGCGCATTTAATTTAGTCATATTTGCATCATCCATGTAGGGTATAACAGTTGCAAATATTTCTTCTAATTCAGGATATTTGTCATATACTTCTTCAGTTAAACATGGTGCCGCATTATATACGGGGTGAAATTGTTTATCATCAACAAGATTTACCAGTTCAAAGCCTTCTACACGTCCATCAGTAGCAAATCCCATGGCAACAGGTACTTTACCCTCTTTAAGTGCTCCATAGGTGATACCTACCTGCATTATTTTTACATCATCAAACTGAAACCCATAAAGCTCTTCCAAACCAACAAGCCCATCCTGTCGAATAGAATATTCATGATCAGTAGCAAAAACCCATTCATTGCCAACAGGAGATTCTACTCCTGAGTTAATAGCTTCTGCTAGATCACTAATAGTTTTTATCTCCAGTTCGTTAGCATCCTTTTGTCTCATCATCAATGTATAAGTATTGTTTACTTCACCATAATCAAGCCATATAATCCCATTATTTTCATCTTCATCCTTTACTTTTTTATAACATTCTTCTGAATCTGTTAATGGGTTATCATGACCCAGATGTGTCATCCATCCTGTTCCCGTATATTCCCAGTACATATCAATTTCACCTGATTCCAGAGCCAAACGACAGACAGAAGAACCTCCCAATCCTGTTTTGTCAACAACATCAAAGCCCCTATCTTCAAGAAGCAAAACTGTAATTTGACCGAGAATCAACTGTTCAGTAAACTGTTTTGAGCCAACTGTTATTTTTCCATCTGCAGCACCAACACTTAAACAGACAGAAAAAATCAGCAAAGTAACTAATAAATAACTTATAACTTTTTTATTCATAATACTTTTCCCCTTTCTTTCTTTTTTATAATTAAATTTAAATACCATTAATTACTTTCTTATTAATCTTTATACTCCCCCCTTTTAATAAAATACTTTTACATATCAAAATTCCTTTTTGTCACCAGATATGATTCCAGAATTCCAAATATGCTATCAATAAACATACCAAAGAGTGCCGTCAAAATCCCTCCTGTAAAAATAATAGTATTCCTGGAAAGTGCAAGACCGGTTACAACTAGATCACCCAGTCCACCAGCACCTATAAATGTTGCCAAGGCTGCAGCCCCTGTACAAACAACTGCTGAAACCCTAATCCCAGCCATAATTACCGGTAAGGCAAGTGGTAATTCTATCTTGTAAATAATATGTACAGGACTCATACCCATTCCCTTAGCTGCCTCTATTATTTCATCAGGAATAGCCTGTATACCTGCTGAAGTATTGCGTAAAATTGGTAATAATGTATAAAGCCAGAGTGCAAAAAGACCCGTTTTAAATCCGAGACCAAGAGCCGTATAGACTAGAGCCAGAACAGCCAGACTAGGTACTGTCTGGGCAATGTTAGTTAGATTATCTACTATCGGTGCTATTGATTTAAATCTAGGTCTTGTTACTATAATACCCATGGGTACAGAAAAAAGTATAGCACCAATAATTGAAATAATCACCAGTATAATATGCTCCCTACAAGTACGAATAATTTCATCATAATTCAATAAACGAGCCGCCATTGTTCCACCAGGATTATTAACAAAATATACAGCAGTTGCAATACCAAGTATTACAAGTATTATCGGATAATAAATATTATAATCTTTTTTTAAATGCATATATATACACTACCTCTCGGTTAAGAAGTTTTCTTGACAAAATAATTCTCCAATTTACCAAAGAAAAAATCTGTTACAATCGATAAAATGCTAACAAATATAGCACCTGTTAATATCATATTCCGACTTGTACGTGCAATACCGCGGAAAATAAGATCACCCAGACCACCAACACCAATATAAGACATAATGGCACCAATACCAATAATCATAACTATTGAAGTCCTTACCCCTGCAATTATTACAGGTAAAGCCAAAGGTAATTTGATTTTGAATAATATCCATCTTTTTGTCATTCCCATCCCCCGGGCAGCTTCAATATATTCTTCAGGTATTTCTTTTATTCCGGTATAGGTATTGCGCACTATAGATAATAATGAGTAAACCACTAGACAGATAATAGCATTTATCATCCCAATTCCAACAAGGGGAATAAGTATACCCATAAGTGCTATACTGGGAACAGTCATCGTTATCTGGGTAAAAGGTAGTATGATTTTTGATATTATCGGATAATAAGCTGATATCAACCCCAAAAAAACTCCTACAATTATGGCAATAATAATAGCAAATAAAACCAACCAGATATGTTCAAGAAGTAATCTTAACACCATTTGATTACGGGTAAATAAAAATTCTATAAATCCCACAAATACATCTACCTCCTTTTTTTAACTATGAATTTCACTTTCGCTTTTGGCAGTATCAAGTATATCCTGTAGAGAAATAACCCCTTTAAAGTTATTATCATCATCAACTACACATATCATACTATTACCAACACTTAGCATCTCTGATAATGCTTCACTTAAACGAGTATAATCAGCAATTTTAGCTTTAACCGGTTGAATCAATGAATTTATACTGCCTTCCCGTTTTAATTGAGCATATGGTAGATAACCCATCAAAGTATTTTCACTATCAGTAACATAAATTTTACTTTTCGGTTTATCACCTATTTTAGCCTTTATATCTGCTATAGAATCGGAATCACGTGCTACATATAAAGGGTTTTTCATAACTTCTTTAGCTAAAACAAGGTGTAACCTTTTCAGGGTAGAATCCCCACCAATCAGGTCTTCTACAAATTCATTCTCCGGTTGAGCCAGCAGTCCATCCGGAGAAGTATATTGAACAAGTTTACCTCCTCGCATTACAGCAATTTTTGTACCCATTTTTAATGCCTCATTAATATCATGAGTTACAAAAATTATAGTCTTTTTTAATTTTTCCTGTAGATTTAGAAATTCATCCTGTAATCTACCGCGAGTTATAGGATCAACAGCACCAAATGGCTCATCCATTAACATTACAGGAGGATTGGCAGCCATAGCCCGGGCAACTCCTACTCTCTGTCGCTGGCCTCCACTGAGATCTGATGGCCGGCGGTTCCTATATATTTCAGGATCCAGATCCATCAATTCCATCAACTCATATACCCTATCTTTTATCTTATCTTTCGGCCAGTTTAATTCATTGGAAACGGTAGCAATATTTTCAAAGATCGTCATATGGGGAAACAGACCTATTTCCTGAATTACATAGCCAATATTTCGCCTCAATTCTATAGGATCTACCTTCAGAACATTTTCACCATCAATAAGAATAGTTCCTTCTGTTGGTATAATAAGTTTATTAATCATTTTTAGCGTAGTCGTTTTACCACAACCAGAAGGTCCCACCAGGACACACGTTTCTCCTTCTCCGATTTCTAAATTCAGATTATCTACAGCCGGGATTTCAGCCCCTGGATATATCTTTGTGAGATTTTTGATTCTTATCATATAAAGCCTCCTTTTTATTAATCTTTTTTGACAATTATATTTCCATAACCTCACGGTTACTACATCTCAATTTAAGAAAATATATTACTGACAAGATTATAACGAATTTAGGTAAATACTTATTTCTCTATCTAAATTCTCGGGTAGCTTTTTTGGCTTTAAAGTAAATAGAATTTTTTTCACTTCATTTTTCAATAATTCAGAAATTTTTTTAAATTCTTTTTTATCAATATCTCTCAAACCACCTCTAAAAACATAAGAAGGTGGTATCCACAGATATTTCCTAAAATTATTAAAAGTATAGGGATGTGATGGGTAAATATCCCGTCCTAGGCTAACATCATCAATAGACTTCATAACTTCCTCTATCTCTTTCTCACTCAAGTCAGGGGCTTTAAGTAAATGTTTGCTTCTTTTAATCATTTCATCTGTTAACACCAGCATTCTGGGATCATATAATTCACCATGCCCAAGAAAACCGACATCATGATTCATGGTAGAGTTTGAGAAAACAGCCATTTGAATAGATTCCTGGGCTTCCCATGCCGCTTGGGCATCAAGATGGAAAGTGTCGGTACAACCTGCTGTACCCCAGTTAGGAAGATTATAATATCTACCCATATCAGCATACATAGCAACTGTTTTTGCCCATTCAGGAGCACCGTAACAAACTATCATTTTTTTCATATCCATTGATGATGTATTTGCCCCAAAAACAAATTTGACATCCCGATTCTTTAAATAGGCAAGAACCAATCCTGCCAGAGATTCTGCAGTACCCTGAATAACTCCCCCTTCCGGTGATATGGGAGCACCTGAACCAGAATTATTACCGGCTGCATATAAAATAGGTATACCTTTTTCTACACAATACAGAAGTTTATCTATACCGGTTTTATCCATCTGCAGAGGAGAAATGGGTTCCATATAAGCCAGAAAAAAAGGTTTCTCTTTGAAATTTTTTTCGCTCCCGGCAATCATTGCTGCAATCTTATGAGTATGTTTTACATCTGCTATCGTAGTTGAGGTAAACACCATTGGTTTTGTAGTGTTTCTGACCATCTCTGCAAATATTGATGGATATAATTTGTTTGTTGAAACATCATGGGGAAGGCCCATGGACATAATAAAATCAAAATCAAGAGCATCAGCTATTTTTACATTACGGGCAATATCAGCCAATCTGGTTTCCCTTACAGACCAGTCTTCTATATCAATGTTATAAAGTGCATCTGAACCTGTACCAAAATAGTTTGCACCGTTTTTTAGTAGAAGAGATTTATTGCCTTCCCGATCATATAACTGCACTTCACTGTTTACACTTTCCAGTACTTCTTCAACCAGCGCGGGAGATATAAGTATCCTTCCTTCACTGTTTTTTTTAGCACCTGCTGTTAAAAATATTTTTTCTGCTTCTTTATGCTCCACCTTCACCCCTGTCACGGAAAGTACTTTAAGTGCTGCCTTATGTATTTTATCTGCTCCACTTTTATTTAAAAATATTGAATAATCCGAACTATTCATTTTTGCCTCCTTTTATCCACAACTCACAATTTTCTTATAATTATACAGTTATATATTGTATTTATTCCTATTTTTAAATTTATGGATCTTCTCCATTTCCGTGGGTAAAAAAATGTGAAGTTTGTTTGCTACACTGATTAGTGGCCATCTTCTTAATTGAATAGGTTTTTTATACGATATTTATATTATCCTTTTATTGTTAAAAAGCCCATCAATTAAAGAAAATGACTATAGATAATTTTATGTATAATCATAAATTGACCCACTAATTTGGAGAAGAACCTTTTTTTAATAACTGTTGATTGATTATTTATAGAGGTGATTATGTGCTAATAGAAGTCTCGATTCTTGCCAGCGGCAGTTCCGGCAATTCCATTTACATAAGTGATGGAGAGCATAGTTTTTTAATAGATGCTGGATTAAGCGGCAAAAAGATAATAAATAGATTAAAAAAAATTGATGTAGATTATAAAAAGATCAATGGAATTTTTGTAACCCATGAGCATAAAGATCACACCAAAGGAGTGGGCATATTATCCCGCAGATTAGATGTACCAATATATGCAAATCAAAAAACCTGGGCAGCCTGTAAAGCCAGCATGGGTAAGGTTAAAGCAAAAAATATTAAAATATTCCAAGACGAATTTAGTTTTGGCGATTTTAATATTAAACCGATTGCTATTTCACATGATGCCTGTGCTCCAGTGGCTTATGTTGTATATAGAAAAAATAAGAAGTTGGTTTTTGCAACAGACATGGGTTATATTAAAGAGGAGTTAAAACAGGAACTTGTCAATGCAGATCTTTTACTACTGGAAGCCAATCATGATATAGATATGCTTATGTCGGGTAATTATCCTAATTTTTTAAAAAAGCGGATAAGGGGGAATAAGGGCCATTTATCCAATGATGCTGCTGCTGAAATATTGCCTAACCTGATCAATGGTAACTGCCCACAGATATTATTAGGTCATTTAAGTCAGGAAAATAACAACCCTAGAGTTGCCTATATAACTGTAAAAAATATGTTAAATGAAAAAGGCTTAATCGTAGATAAAGATTTAAAGCTAGATTTAACATACCAGGACAAGCCAACCAGAAAATATAAAATAAAATGATTATCAGGTGGGATCATAATGGATATTAATATTATTTCTGTAGGAAAAATGAAAGAAACTTATTTAAAAGAGGGCCAAAAAGATTATTCGAATCGACTCCAACATTATTGTAATCTCAATCTAATAGAAGTGGAATCTGAAAAAACAACACATAAGATTAATGATTCCCAGATTGAATTAATCAAAAATCGTGAAGGCGAGAGGATAATTGAAAAGTTACACAAAAAGAAAAATTATATAATTAGTTTGGACAGGCAGGGCAAGCCGGTTTCATCTGAAGGTTTAGCTAAATCAATCAAAAATCTTCGTCTCAGAGGGGAGAGCCTATTAACCTTTATCGTTGGTGGCTCTTATGGGCTGGCGGAAAATGTTCTTGACAAATCAGATTATAAGATGTCTTTATCCTACCTAACGTTTACCCATCAGATGAGTCGTTTGATTTTACTTGAACAGATTTACAGGGCTTTTAAAATATTGAAAAAAGAGCCTTATCACAAGTAGATATTTTTTTAAGTAGAAAGGTCTGTTTAGTAAATTTTTTAATTATCTAAAAAGCATCCTGATTTTAAATATAAGGCCAAAGATTTAAAAATAAAAAGACATAATATATATTAAAGTTTAATTCACAATGGTTTAAATTAATTGCTAGAAAAGAGTTTAAATCAATTTAAGTTGCTCAAATTTTTAAAAAATATTAGAAACGAGCTGATATTATGGACCGCCCTGATTGGAATCAATATTTTATGCAGATGGCTGAATTAGCAGCTAAAAGGTCGACCTGTTTGCGGCGCAAAGTAGGTGCTGTTCTGGTAAAGGATAAAAGAATTTTGGCTACCGGTTATAACGGTGCACCTAAGAAATTACCTCACTGTGAAGATACAGGTTGTTTGAGAGAAAAAGAAGGTGTTCCCAGTGGTGAAAAACATGAAATATGCCGGGGAATTCACGCCGAACAGAATTTAATAGCTCAGTCCGCAGTGCACGGGGTTAAAACAGAGGGAGCTACCGTTTATTGTACGAATCAGCCCTGTAGTATTTGTGTTAAATTACTAATTAATTCTGGTATTAAGAGAATATATTATCAAGATCCCTATGATGACGAATTTGCCACAAGGTTATTAGAGCAATCTGATATAGAGTACCATCAACTTACATAAAAACATATATTTTGACATCATAATAAGATGAAATATGGTATATAATATGTTATAATTATTATTGAAATAATTAACAAATAAAGGGAGTTGTAGATAATGAAGGCTTCAGTTAAATTAAAAGAAAATCTAAAATTAACAGCAGAATTAAAATCAGGGCATGATATTTTAATGGATGCATCTGAAAGTGCTGGTGGTGATGACAGTGCAGCCCGGCCGATGGAAATGCTTTTAGCGGGATTGGGCGGATGTACAGGTATAGATGTAATATTAATACTCAAGAAGATGAAGGCAGAAATAGCGGATTTCAGTATTGATATAGATGCTGAAAGAGCTGAGAAACACCCCAAAAAATTTGAGAAAATCCATTTAAAATATAAGATAAAAGGTAAAAACCTTAATGATAAAAAGGTTGAAAAGGCAATACATCTTTCAGAAAACAAGTATTGTTCTGCATCTGCTTCTTTGAAGGCAGAGATCACATCTTCTTATGAGATAGAGCAGACTAACTAAAATAATTTTTAATTTTTTTAATGTATATTCAGGAGAGGAGGAAATAATTTGAAAGAACGTTATATTTTAATATTTTTATTGATGTTTTTGCTTTTATTTGCTTTTCCCATTCATGCTCAAAATACGATGGGATATGATAGTTTAGAGTATATAGATCAAGAAAAAGACGTGGGTTCTTTATTCAAAGATGAAGAGATAGAGTTAAATTCTTTTAGGATTTTGCCTATTTTAGAAGATATAGGGATAGTCAGTGACCCGGAATATTATTTTGAAAGAGAGATAGATTTTCCTCTTGGAAATCGTTACTTTATCTTAAAAATTGAAGAGGAGAAGGGAGAAAGAAAATATATACCGGTTGAATTTAGTAAATCAGACAATAAAAATGACAATGATTACTGGATTTATAAGGCGGAAACGCGAATATTTGATGCCAAAGTAGAAATAACATATCAATTTGCCAGAAAAGAATATACCAGTGATCCTCAGATTAATTACTTAGAATTAGTAGTTTTTCTTAAAAGTGATAAGAATATAAAAAGTGAGTTTAAATTTTCCAATTTTTTTCTGGCTAATCAATATATAAGGGGAAAAGGTTTCTTATATGGGTTGAGTAATTATGACGACAAGCTGAATTCTTATCATAATATAATTATCAAAACATGGAGTGGTGATATCAAAAAAGCTTATAATGTTCAGGCACATTCGGGTGAAGATAAATATGAAAGCGTCGAGTACACCATGGATATAGAAAGGGTTAGAGCTCATTTATATCTAAAATGTGGGAAGCTGGAATTATTTTATACACAACAGAAAGACCCCGAAGCGGCCATGGATTATTATGAAGATATGTTTTATTAGATATTTTTACCAAATATTTAGTTAAGATTAATATATAAGCAAATTTCATACAAGCGAGCCTTGATATAACAGTATTGATAGAAATATATCATGGGTTTCACCACACTTATTATATGATATAGTTAATAAAGAAAGCAAAAATAAAAAAGCAGTGAAGCCTATTAACTATATTCAGTAAATGATTTTTTAAAAAGTTTGTTTAATCTTTAAAGAAAATGAAATTAGAATTGATCTTTGAGAATTTTAACTGAAAGCTGTCGTTAAATTTTATGCAATAAAAAATTATTACTCGGATATAAAATCAGATCAATCATTAGGTTTTTTAGCTTAAAAAACAGTAAATATAAGTACCGGAGCCGCCTTGTTTGCAGGTTTAGAAAATATCCTGTATGCGGCTTCGGATTTTTTTATGCTAAGAATACTCTCGAGGTGACCTTAATCAGATAGTTCAAAAATCCTTTTTTAAAATCTAATAAACTAAGCTCAAAGAAACAGATATTATTGAAGCTAAGGCAACTAAAACTAATGTCTCAAAACGTAATTCTTAAAGATAGATAAAATCAAAGATTGCTAAAGATAATACGAAAAACCTAATTGGAAGAGTAAACTTGTTTTATATAAAAATTTAGTCTATTGCGGCTGGAGAGTTTATCTGAAAGTGGATATTATCGAATTGTAGCCAAGAAAACCTCGTTTTTGAATTAGGGATGTGATGAATTGGCTATTTTAATTTTTAATCGACTTGAAAATTAAAAATATTTATATATTTTTTTAGCACGAATTCCTTTTATAATATAATACAGATAACAACGTATATTAAGAGGCTTTTAATAATGAATACCTATAAAAGAACAAGATACGCAAAGTTCCTTTTAAACTACCATTTTATATGGATATCTAAATATAGAAAACATATTTTAAATAATCCTGAAATCAAACAATTAACTTTAGATACCATTAAAGAATTAGCTGAGACACATAATTTTGAAGTGTTAGCCACTGAAATAATGCCAAACCACATACACCTTTTTATATTAGCTTTGCCTAAGTATTCTTCCAGTAAGTTAATGAATATTATTAAAGGTACTACTAAAAGAAGAATATCAAAGCACTTTCCAGAGTTGAACATTAAAAGTTCTTTTTGGACTAGAGCATATTTTGTAGCTACTGTTGGTAGTTTTAGTTCTGAAACTATCCAACAATATATTGAAAATAAACGGTGATTAATATGATATTAACTTATATTCTAGAGTTGTTAAAACCAACAAAAAGAAAACAGGATATATTTTTAGATAATATTATAGAAGTAGTTAAGAATCGTAAAGTTATAAGCTGATAAACTTAAAGCAGGAGAAACTAAGTTGAGTTCTGCTGGCTTTGAAGAGATAGACCTACCTTCAGCTATTAAAAATCAGGATATTAGAGAAGTTAAAGCATTGTATAAACTATTTTTAAAGTCTAGTTCTGATAAAGAGAATATTGAGTTTAAGGATAATCAACCAATTTGTTATAATAATCAAAATTATAAAATTGATAACCATATAAGCTCAACCTCTTTATACTAACAAATATCAAAGATTTGCCTTCCCTGTCAAACAAATTAAAAAATTTGAAAAGTTGCAACGACATACCGAAAATGGTACTTTACTGTAACAATTAGAATTGTTAATAAAGAATCCAATAACTCTAATGTAATAGGGTTTCGCCAATTAGCTGTTGTTAGTGTTAAAACTCCTAAAGGCAGAGAAGTTAATCGTCAATTCTATAATGGTAAATAAGCAGGATTTATTCGTAAAGAATATCGTTTGTTAAGAAGAGAACTAGGTCAATTAAAGAAAGATAAAGCTATTAAAATTATTGATGACAAAGAGCAGAGATGGATCATAGATTTAAACCATAAAATTAGTCGCCAAATAGTTAATCTTGCTGTGCAAGAGGAAGTTGGTACTATAATTATGGAGGATCTAGAAAATATCCGAGATACTGCTGAAAGTCTTAATAGGGCTGATAGAAATCTTGATAGCTGCTTTTTTTATCAGCTGCAACAATTTATTGAAGATAAGGCTGAGTTAGCTGGGATTAAGGTAGAATATATCAACCCCCAATATACCTCCAAGAGTTGTTCTAGATGTGCTAGAGTTAAAAAATCCAACCGTAAAGCTAATCTATATTCTTGTGAATGTTGTAATCATATCCACGCTGATTTAAATGTAAGCAGAAATATAGCTAATAAATATTTAGAACAACAATTTGCTTAGATGGTAATAATCTAAGTGTCTGAGTGCTTATATCAGTATTTGATGCTGGGATTATACTATTAAAATGTATAGTCAGCTATCTTAGGAGGGCTGATGGCACAGCCTAAAGTCGAAGTTATATTGGACTACTAGAAATAGACTGTCCTCTAATCATTCGATAACCTCGTAAGTTCCTTTAAGAAATCCTCGTTCGTGAGTGTTAACGAACGGGTGGGGAAAATGTCAATAAAGAAGGGTAATCATAGTTGTAAATATAGAAACTTTAACCAATCATCAGCCAAATATTATGATTTTAAAGAGACTTCAATTTTAGTGTTATTTGTAAGATAATCTTTATATAGCTGTATTAATATATGTGGTAAAGCAGATTTTGTATATAGATTTATTTGGTGTTTAGATTTTAATGATGATTATCAAACTAAAATAAAATCAGGCAGACAATCTATAATAAAAGAATTAGTATTAAATGGTTTTATTTAATTTTAAAAAACAACGGTTTTAATAAAATAAGAATTAAAGTAAAAAGAAAGTTATGACTCATTTATTATTAAACTGTTTGGGTTTAATTGTTGCTAAGATTACAATTGAAAAAACTTAGAGCTCAGTAAAAACAACGAACTACACAGGTTATATGAGGTTTTTTTATATGAAAATAATTCCTTTAAAAGTTTGAGAAAGTATAAATAAATTTTCTATATTTTAAACTGATTTAGTCACATGAACTATACTAGTGAATCAACATATGGGGCAGGACATTATTAATTTATATTGAATATATACCTTAAGAATTAAATAAAATTTAATATCTTATATTATTATAAAATTTAGGTAAAAGGGGGAGAAAGATGATTGATTTAGAGATTAATCAAGAACAATTAAAAAGAACTGTTCAGCGGGCCAGAGAAAAAAATATCATAATGCCCACATTTGAAGAAATGAAGAATCCAGAGTTAATTCCGGACAAGGTTAAAAAAAAGTTAAAAGATATCGGGTTATGGGATATTAATTCATATAATCTGTTCAGGATAACCTGGAAAAATGAGCCCCAAAAAGAAGGCGGTTTATATAATGGGGTTAATTACTTAGAATTACCTTCGCAATTAACGGGTGTTGATGCTCGAATCATCGGCTTGGTAGGGAAATGGATGCCAACTGGATCTCATAAAGTTGGTGCAACTTACGGTTGTTTAGTACCAAGGCTCATTACCGGCCAGTTTGATCCTACTTATCATAAGGCCATCTGGCCTTCTACAGGCAACTACTGTCGGGGAGGAGCTTATAACGCTGAACTATTATCCTGTGAATCAATTGCTATATTGCCGGAGGAGATGAGTCAGGAAAGATTTGAATGGTTGTCAAATGTTGCTGGAGAGGTGATTGCTACACCTGGAAGTGAAAGTAATGTAAAAGAGATATTCGATAAAACATGGGAATTAAAAGAGAAGAGAGATAATGTGGTTGCCTTTAATCAGTTCAGTGAATTTGGTAACCATCTATGGCATTATGAAGTAACGGGTAATGCTATGGAAGAGGTATTAAAAGCAGAGATGAGGCGGGATGAGAACTTCAGAGGAGTAACAATTACTTCCGGTTCTGCAGGGACTCTGGGTTGTGGTGATTATCTAAAAGAAAAGTATCCTAACAGTAAGATTGCAGTAGGTGAAGCACTGCAGTGTCCAACTCTTTTAAATAATGGTTTTGGTGCTCATAAAATAGAAGGGATTGGAGATAAACATGTACCCTGGATACATAATGTAAAGAATACTGATATGGTTATTGCTGTTGATGATGAAGACAGTATGGGGTTAGTAAGGCTTTTTAATGAACCAGCCGGGCATCAGTATTTAAATGAAGAATTAGGACTTGATAAAGAACTAATTGATAAACTTGATTTGCTGGGTATCTCTGGAGTGGCTAATATGATTTCTGCTATTAAGTTTGCCAAATACTATGAATTAGGAGAAAAAGATATTATTTTAACCGTATTTACTGATTCAATGGAACTTTATAAATCAAGATTGGCAGAGATGGAAGAAAAGTTCGGTGAATATAATAAAATTGATGCTGCTGTTGATTATAATTCCCATTTAAAATCATTAACAACTGATTATTTGGAAGAGTTGACATATGAAAGTAGAAAAAGAATCCATAATCTCAAATACTATACTTGGATTGAACAACAGGCTAAAGACTTAAAAGAGCTTAATGCTCAGTGGTATGATTATGATAATTACTGGGGTAATATACATAATATGACCGAGCAAATAGATAGTTTGATCAAAAAATTTAATAAGAAAGTGGGACTACTTAAAGAGCTTTAATGAAAACGAAGAAGGTGAGAAAATGAAGTATGTCAAGAACTTAAAATGTACTAATTGTGGTCAAACATATGAAGCTGTACCTGAAAGATATTTATGTGATACATGTGGTGAAAAGGGCATATTGGATGTTCAGTACAAATATGAAAAGATAAAAGAAGATTGGAATAAAGAAAAACTGAGTCAAAATAATGAGAGTTCAATATGGAGGTATATGCCTCTGCTGCCGGTTATAGAAACCACTCAAAAACCTGATTTAAGGATTGGTCATACTCCCTTTTATAATTCAAAAAAGATGGCCAAAAAATTAGGCTTAAATAATTTAGTTATCAAAGATGATGGATTAAACCCAACAGGATCTCTCAAAGATAGGGCTTCTGCTATAGCAGCTGTTAAAGCAAAAGAATCAGGTGCAAAGACGGTTTCTTGTTCTTCTACAGGTAATGCAGCTTCATCTTTAGCAGGTAATGTAGCTGCGATGGAAAGTGAGATGAAAGCGATAATTTTTGTGCCAAAGAGAGCACCTGCCGGTAAAGTTGCTCAACTATTAGTGTATGGAGCAGAAGTGGTTTCTGTCCAGGATTCATACGAAGAAACATATTATTTATCGGATCGAGCCATAAAAAAATGGGGTTGGTATAATCGGAATGCTGCTATTAACCCATATTTAGTAGAGGGTAAAAAAACAGCAGTTTTAGAATTAGCAGAGCAGCTCAACTGGAATATGCCGGATTGGGTGGTATTTTCAGTTGGAGATGGTTGTACGATCGCTGGTGCGTATAAGGGATTGTATGATTTGAAACAGATCGGATTTATAGAAAGTATACCGAAATTACTCGGGGTTCAGGCTGAGGGTTGTGCTCCTATTACGAAGGCCTTTAAAACAGGAAAGGAACTTGAAGTCACAGAAGAAAACACAATAGCGGATAGCATAGCTGTTGGAAGTCCCAGTAATTACAAAAAGGCCTTAACGGCTGTAAAGAAATCCCGGGGGGATATGATAAATGTCAGTGATCAGGATATTTTAAAAATGATCAAAACCCTAGGAAGTACCACAGGAATATTTGGTGAACCAGCTGGTGTAGCAGGGTTAGCTGGTATAAAGAAGGCTGTAAGTTTGGAAATTATTACAGCTGATGATAATGTTGCGGCCGTAATAACGGGTAATGGCCTCAAAGATATTGATAATGGGCGGAAAGCCACAGGTGATTTAATTAAAATTGAGTCTGATATTAATAAATTAGAAGAGATCTTTTATAAGAAGGGGGTAATTGATGTATGACAGATAATTTGAAGATGGGCAAAAAGATCAGACATATTAGAAAGAAAAAAAATTTAAGCTTATCTGCTTTAGCATCTAAAATAGACAAAACTTCCAGTTATTTAAGCCAGGTTGAAAGAGGACTGGCTGAGCCATCTATCACAGCTCTCAGGGAAATATCAAGAGCCCTTGATGTACCTATCTTTTATTTTTTAATAGAAGATAAAAAGCATAATGCTGTTGTAAGAAGAGAAGATCGTAAAACTTTAAAGTTTCCTAATTCACAGCTTACTTTTGAATTAATCTCTCCTGATTTAGATCATGATATTGAGATGATTGAAGCCAGGCTAAAACCCGGGGCAAGCACTTTAGACCAGCCATTATCCCACAATGGAGAGGAAGTTAGTATTGTAATGAAAGGTAAAATGGAAATCACCATAGGAAATGAAAGCTATAAATTATCAGAGGGAGATAGTGTTTACTACAATGCAAATCTACCACATAAAATTACTAGTATAGGTGAAGATGACCTAATCTTTATATCTGCTATCACCCCACCTAATTTTTAATATATTATTGTAACAGGAGGTATTAATACATGAAAGATTGTTCTAAAATTTTACAAAAGGCAGAAGAATATCGTGCAGATATGTCGCGTTTTTTGCGGGATATGATTGCAATTCCGAGTGAGAGTTGTCAGGAAGAGAGAGTGATCTTAAGAATTAAAGAAGAGATGGAGAAGCTTAATTTTGATAATATAGAAATTGATGAGATGGGAAATATATTGGGATATGTAGGACAAGGAAGTCATTTAATAGCCATGGATGCTCATATAGATACAGTGGGAGTAGGAGATGAAGGTCTCTGGAACCATGACCCTTATAAAGGCTTTGAAGATCAAGAAATAATATTGGGAAGGGGTGCAAGTGACCAGGAGGGTGGAATGGCTTCTATGGTTTATGCGGCAAAGATTATGAAAGACTTGAATTTAGAAGATGATTACACTCTCTTAATTTCAGGAACGGTCCAGGAAGAAGATTGTGATGGTTTGTGCTGGCATTACATGATTGAAGAAGAGGATATTCGGCCTGAATTCGTTGTTATTACTGAGCCAACTTCCTGCAATATTTACAGAGGGCATAGGGGCAGGATGGAGATAAAGGTCAGCACCCATGGGGTTAGTTGTCACGGTTCAGCACCCGAGCGGGGGGAAAATGCTATTTACAAAATGGCACCTATCTTAAATGATCTGAAAGCACTTAATATGAAGCTTAAAAAGGATGATTTTTTAGGTAAAGGCAGTTTAACTGTCTCTGAAATATTTCATAGTTCTCCTTCCAGATGTGCGGTGGCAGATGGTTGTTCTATATCAATAGACAGGAGGTTAACTGCCGGGGAAACCTGGGAGTTTGCTCTAAATCAGATACGTGAGCTTCCCTCAGTTAAGATAGCAAAGGCAGAGGTAGAAATGTATAAATATACCAGGCCTTCTTATACTAATTTGAAATATCCTGTTGAATCATATTTCCCGACCTGGGTTATTGAAGAAGACCATCCGGTTTGTCAAACCCTGGTTGATTCTTATCAGGAGCTTTTTTCAGAAAAGCCCCTGGTTGATAAATGGACCTTTTCGACTAATGGAGTTTCAATCATGGGCAGGCACGCAATACCCTGTATAGGTTTTGGTCCCGGTCATGAAGATCAGGCTCATGCTCCCAATGAAAAAACCTGGAAGGATGAATTAGTAAAAGCAGCAGCAATCTATGCTTTGATCCCAGGTACTTATCTCAATAAATACGTGGACAAAATGCCGAAAGTAACTAAAAATATTGTTGAGTAAAAATAAGGAGGAATAAAAGAAGATGAAGACAATTTTTAGGGATAAGAATTTTATAACCCTGCAGGACTGGTCAAAGGAAGAGATAGATACATTACTGGAGGTATCATTTGATTTAAAGAAAAAATTTGCTTTAGGAGTGGACACACCCTATTTAAAAAACAAAACTGCCATGTTAATGTTTTTTGAACAGTCGACAAGAACCAGAAATTCTATGGAAGCTGGTCTGGCACAATTGGGAGGGCATGCTAACTTTTTGGATACCTCTACAATGCAGGTCTCACATGGAGAAGTAGCTAAAGATACTGCAATTATTCTTTCCAGGTATGGACATATGATTGCCTGCCGTTATTGTGATTGGGGTATTGGAAATGAATATTTAAACAATTTGGCTAAATGGTCAACAGCACCTGTTTTGAGTCTGCAGGATGACCTATATCATCCTATGCAAGGCATTGCAGATTTAATGACTATTATAGAAAAAAGGGAGATTATCAAAAATTTAAAGGTTTCAATTATCTGGGCATATGCTACCAGTCATAAGAAGCCAATTTCTGTTCCTGTAACCCAATCACTACTTTTCCCACGATATGGTATGGACGTTACTTTAGCTTATCCAGAAGGTTATGAGCTACCAGATTGGGTGGTTGAACAGGCCAGAAAAAATGCTGAGAAACAGGGGGGCTCTTTTAAGATAACTAATGATATGGAAGTGGCCTATACTGATGCTGATGTCGTAATACCCAAAAACTGGGGAAGCTGGGTTAATGATCAAAGTGATGAAATAATTGATGATGAGCTTGAATCTTATAAAGATTGGAAATGCTCTGAGAAAATGTTAGCAAAGGCGGACGATAATGTTATTTATATGCATGCTTTGCCTGCAGACAGGGGTAATGAAGTAGAAGATTCTGTAATTGATGGTCCACATTCTATAGTTTATGATGAAGCAGAAAATAGACTACATACCGCTAAGGCAGTTATGGCACTTACGATGGGTGGCAAATAATTTGTTTTAAAAATATCTATTAATGTAGGGTTTTCAGCAGAGACAATAGATTACTAAATGTAATTTATATCAAAAGAAAAAAGGTTTTGAACAACTTAAGTTATTTTCATTGTTTTATGATTTGTTTAATATAAAATTCATAATTTAAAAGATAAGGTTTGTGGATATTTAAAATAAGATAAAAGAGGGGAGAAAATTCATGAGCCGAGATATAGATGAACAGGACATTGAAGAAGATATTTATTATAGGTTTGAAGATAGACTCCCTCTAGGTGAAACCATATTGTTGGGTTTTCAACACATGCTTATTATGTTTGTAGGAATAATTACACCTCCCTTAATAATTGTTGGTGTAGCCGGGCTAAATGCTGCTGATTCTGCATTTTTTGTAAACATGGCTCTGATTGTTTCAGGGGTAACTTCTTACATACAATGTCGAAAAATGATCCGGTTGGTTTTGGACTTTTAGGTGTGCATGTTACAAGTTTCACCTTTGTACCTATGGCCATAACTGCAGTAAATTCAGGGGGATTAGCTCTAGTATTTGGTATGGTTTTGGCTGTTTTTTTGGTAGAGATAATTATCAGTAGATTGATCAAGGAAACCAAAAAATTATTCCCACCGGTTGTAAATGGTATAGTAGTTATGTTAATTGGATTGGGTTTAATGGAAACTGGTATTACTAATTTTGGTGCAGAGGCAGAGGATTTTGGCAGTATTCAGAATTTATTATTGGGAAGCTTTTTACTTATAATTATCATTGCCACCAACCGTTTCGGCCGTGCTCTAGTCAAATTGGGTCAGTTGCAATTGGTTTAATAACCGGTTATCTTGTTTCAATACCATTGGGAATTGTTAATTTTAAATCTTTATTAGAGGCCAACTTGTGCCCTTTAAGTTTGGTATTGATTTTGAATTATTATATTATCTTCCCTGGGTGGTAGCAAATGTAATTACCTCAATAGAGTCGGTTGTTGTTCTTACGGCTGTTGCAGAAATATCGGGTGAGCCGGTCTCCGGTCAAATTCACAGAGATAGATTAAGCAAAAAAATATTAGCAGATGTGGTAGGTAATTTAATAACGGCAATATTTATCAGTATGCCCAATACTACTTTTAGCCAGAAGGTTGGAGTGAGCCAGATGACAAAGGTAGACAGCCGTCTTGTTGGTTATGTAGTTGCAGGTATTTTAATATTACTTGTAAACAGAATATAGATAGTTTTATGATTAAAAATTGGAGGTGTTCTAATGGAATTTAACCATGTTCATAAATCAAAAAAAAGAGTAGATGTTTATGAAAAAGTAACCGGTAGAGCAAAGTATGGGGCAGATATGAGATTTCCAGATATGCTTTATGCTCAAACCCTATATACCAAATATCCTTATGCAGAGATAAAGAATATAGATCTCGGCAGCGCCCAAAAACAAAACGATGTAGAAGCTATTATCACAGCCGAAGATGTTCCTAATAATAAGTTTGGTGTAATAATAGAAAACCAGCAGGTACTTGCTGAAGACAAATCCCTTTTTATAGGTGATGGAATCGCAGTAGTAGCAGCTAAAACTGCTAAAGCAGCCGGCAGAGCAGTAGAACTTATTGATGTACAATATAAAGAGCTTAAGGGTGTTTATGATTCTCTGGAAGCCAGAAAAGAAGGGTCTCAGTTGATACACGAAGAAAATGAAAGCAATCAGGTTATCCATCATCCTCTCAGAAAAGGTAATGTTAAGCAAGGATTTTTAGAATCTGATGTAATCATAAAAAGAGAATATGATACTCCCTTTATTGAACAATCCTATATTGAACCGGAAGCAGTTGTGGCTGTTCCCTATCAAGAAAACTCTACTATAACGATATATGGATCTATTCAAAACCCCTTTGCCACCCAGGAGGCTGTGGCATCAGTTTTAAAAGAAAAACTGAATAAGGTAAGGATAGTTCAAAACCATATGGGTGGATCTTTTGGAGGTAAAGACGAAGTAGTTTCTTCTATGGCAGCCAGGGCGGCTATCTTAGCTTTAAAGACAGAGAAGCCTGTAAGGCTGGTTAATACGAGAGATCAATCCATAAAAGAAAGCTATAAGAGGCATCCTTATAAGATGAAATATAAAATAGGGGCTACTCATGATGGTCGGCTTAAGGCCATGCAAATTGAAGCAGTTGCTGATAGTGGAGCTTATGCCTGTCAGACTCCTTTTGTTACCTGGAGATCAGTTGTACAGGCTACAGGCCCATACGAGGTAGAAAATGTAAAAACCGATACTTATGGTTTTTATACAAATAACATCTATACAGGAGCAATGAGGGGTTATGGTTCACCGCAAGTAATTTTTGCTCAGGAATCACTGATGGATGAATTGGCAGAAGAGCTGGACATGGATCCCGTGCAGCTTAGACTAAAAAACATCTACCACAATAATTCTATTACAGCCAGTGGACAAAAGCTGGACAGCCATCAAGTAAGTCTAAAAGAAGTCCTGACAAAAGCAGTTGAAAAGAGCGATTTTATTGAAAAATATAATAGATATAAAAAAGAGCAACCCGGAGATAAAAAAAGAGGTATAGGGCTTTCCATCAGCTTCAGAGGCTGCAGTCTAGGCGCCGAGGCGATCGATGCAGCAGGTATTATTTTATCTCTAAAGAAAGATGGTAGTGTCAATCTTTACAGTGGATTAGCGGAAAATGGACAGGGCCTAAAAACTGTTTACTGTCAAATGGCAGGTGAAATACTGGGTTTGGATATAGATAGAATAAATTTTATGGAAGTAGATACGTTAATATCACCTGATAGTGGATCTACTGTAGCTTCACGCGCCACTTTAATTGGGGGTAATGCTGTAAAAAAAGCAGCCAATAACCTGGCAAATCGGATAAAGAAATTTATAGCAGAGAGGTATGAGCAAACTGAAGGGGATATTGTTTTAAAAGATGGTACAATTTACGGCAAAAAAGATATTGAAATAATGAGTATTGCAGAGATGTCATCTAAGGCTGCAATGGAAGGGGTTTATTTAACCTCCTATGGATGGTATGTTTCACCTGAAATCTCATGGGATGAAGAAACTGGACAAGGTAATCCATATTTTACATATGTATATGGTTGTCAGGTAGCTGAGGTTGAGGTTGATATTAAAACAGGAGAGATCAGCGTCTTAAAGATGACGGCCGCTCATGATGTAGGTCGCGCAATAAATCCAGCTAATGTTAAAGGTCAGATTTACGGGGGAGTCATGATGGGACTCGGTTACGGGATAATGGAAGAGTTAAAAACAAATCAGGGATATATTCAAAACACCAATTTTGATGAATATCTCATACCAACTGTTAAAGATATGCCTGATATAGATCCTATAATTGTTGAGAACCCCGATCCAGATGGTCCTTTTGGAGCAAAATCTATAGGAGAACCAACCCTTGAATTAGGGGCTGCTGCCATTGCTAATGCTGTCGCAAATGCTACAGATAAAAGAATAAGATCCCTTCCCATTAATCTTGAACAAATTATAGTAGGCAGAAAACTGTCTAAAGGAGGGGAGTAGAAATGATAGAATTTGAAGCATTAAAACCGCAAAACTTAAAAGAGGCTTTAGCTGTCCTAAAAGAAAAAGGCATGGATATAAAGATACTGGCCGGGGGAACAGATCTCTTGGTGGAAATTAATAATAATAGTGATAGATTAGGCGATTTTAAGTACTTAATGGATATCAGTTCGATAAAAGGACTGGATGAAATTGAGAATAAAAAAGAACATCTAATAATAGGAGCACTCTGCACTCATACTCAGATCAGCGAATCTGAATTAATTAAGCGCAATTTTCCGATATTGATTAGGGCTGCTAAAACTATTGGTTCCACTCAGATAAGGAATAGAGGAACGATTGGCGGCAATATAAATAATGGCTCACCAGCTGCCGATTTAATTACTCCTCTTATTGCTCTCAAAGGTTCGGTAATACTAAAATCAAAAAATAAAAAAAGGGAGCTGCCTTTGCAGGACTTCATAACTGGGCCATATAAAACTGATCGAAAAGAAGATGAGATCATGACTAAAATCAAAATACCTAAAATTACTTCTGATTATCAGAGTAGCTTTCAAAAAGTAAAGAGGCGGCAGGCAGTTGCTATTGCTCGAATTAATCTAGCAGTGGTTACAGATATAAAAAAGAAGAGGTTTAATGATATAAGGGTTGTTTTTGGTTCAGCTACTCCCACCGCTATTCGGTTTTTAAAAATAGAGAAAAGGCTAAAACAAGCTCATATTAATGAACTGGATCTTGAATCTATTGCAGAACAAACAGGTCAGGAGATGGTGGAAATAACAGGAGAAAGATGGTCTACCCCTTATAAAAAACCTGTTGTCGGTAATCTTTTAATAAGAGCACTTCAAGAAATAATTAGGGAGGTGCAGTAATGCAGAAAGTAAAAGTAAGTTTAACTGTTAATAGAAAAAAATATAATCTTAAGGTTGACCCTGATGAAAGGCTACTTGATACCCTGAGAGATAGGCTGCATTTATTTGGGGTTAAAGAAGGATGTAGTATTGGAGAATGTGGAGCTTGTACTGTAATTTTAGATGGTAAAGCCGTCAACTCTTGTATGGTTTATACCTTTCAGATCGATGGTAGCCAGGTTTTAACAGTTGAGGGTTTAGAGATTGATGGTCGTCTAGATCCTTTACAGTTGTCATTTATTGAACACCAGGCAGTTCAATGTGGATTTTGCACACCGGGTATGTTAATGTCAGCTAAAGCCCTCTTAAACAAAAACCCTAATCCCGATAAAGAAGCAATCAAAACAGCCATTGAAGGCAATTTATGCCGCTGTACCGGTTATCAGCAGATTATTGAGGCAATTGAAGCATCTACTAAAAAGGATGGAAGTGAATAAGATGTCTAAAATATTAATCAAAGATATTAAAGAATTAATCACAATGGACAAAGGTAAAAACAGACATAAAGATGTTGACATATTAATTGAGGATGAACAGATTAAACAGATCAAGCAAAATATTAAGATAGATAAAGATGAAGTGAACGAAATCATCGAAGGTAAAAGATATTTTGTCTTTCCGGGTTTGATAAACACTCATCACCACTTTTATCAGACCCTTACGAGGAATATTTATGAGGCTCAGGGTGTTGAACTATTTGATTGGCTTAAGTTCTTATATCCGATCTGGGCGAATCTGACTCCTGAGGCTGTATATTATAGTACACTCCTGGCCTCAGCTGAACTATTGAAAACAGGCTGTACTACTAGTGTTGACCATTTTTATGTCTTTCCTGAAAGCCAAACCGATAAATTAATGGACTATCAGTTTAAAGCTGCCCGCGAGATAGGTATAAGGTTTTATGGTAGTAGGGGAAGTATGTCATTAAGTGAAGAAGATGGAGGTTTACCGCCAGCTTCTATCGTTCAGAGCGAAGATGAAATTTTGCGGGATTCACAGAGGGTTATAGAAGAATTTCATGATAACAGTAAATTTTCAATGCAGCGGGTTGTCCTGGCACCCTGTTCTCCCTTTTCTGTTTCCAAAGAACTTCTCAAAGAATCGATCAAGCTAGCCAGACAATATGGGGTATTAAGTCATACTCATCTGGCTGAAACTGTTGATGAAAACCAGTATTGCTTAGATAAATTCAATAAAAGGCCCTTAAAGTTCATGGAAGAATTGGGCTGGCTGGGTGATGATGTGTGGTATGCTCATGGAGTTCATTTTAATGAATTTGAAATAGCAAAATTAGCCGAAACTAAGACTGGAGTTGCGCACTGTCCAGCTTCAAATATGAAATTATCATCCGGTGTTGCCAAGATACCTCTCATGATTAAAAAAGATGTACCTGTTTCCTTGGCGGTTGATGGTAGTGCCAGTAATGATGCCTCCAACATGATCATGGAATTAAGGCTGGGTTATCTACTTCATAAATTATTTCATGGGATTGACAGTATAACTTCTGAGCAGATACTTTCTATAGCTACAAATGGGGGCAGAGATGTTTTAAATCAGCCAGAGATAGGTAGTATTGAAGAGAACAAAGCTGCTGATTTATTTATGATTAGTAGTGATAGATTAGGTTTTGCTGGAGGATTAAGTGATTCTGTAGAAGCACTTGTAAACACAGGTATTACACAGACAGTTGATTATACAATTGTTAATGGGAATGTGGTGGTTCGCAAAGGAGAATTAACCACTATTAAAGAATATAATACAATAAGACAGCATAACCAAATTGCTCAAAAATTAATAAATAGTTAAGGGGGAATTGGAATTGAAGATTTATGGGAATGGAATTTTATTTACTTTAAATTCAAAAGACCCTGTTATTAAAAATGGAGCAGTTTTAATTGACCAAGGTATAATAAAAGATTATGGAAAGACTAACTTATTAAAACAAAGGTATCAGGAGTCCGATTATTTTAATGTAAAAGATAAGATAATAATGCCCGGCATGATTAATACCCACATGCATTTTTACAGTACTTTCGCCCGTGGTATGAACCTAAAGACAGATAGTCCACCGGAAAATTTCTCAGAGATTTTAGAAAAACTTTGGTGGCGTCTGGACCAAACTTTAAATAGTGAAGATATATATTACAGTGCACTTTATGCCTTAATAGAGAGTATTAGAAATGGAACCACTACTATCTTTGACCATCATGCCAGCTATGGTTATATAGAAAACAGTCTGGATATAATAACAGAAGCGGTCGTAAAATCCAAGTTGAGGGCTAACCTTTCTTTTGAAATATCTGACCGACATGGTAGCTTGAAATCAGAGGAAGCTTTAAAAGAAAATAGAAGATTTATTGAGAGGTCTGAAAAGCTAAATAATGACTTTCTAACTCCCAATATTGGAATACATGCCTCTTTTACAGTAGAAGACAAAACTCTTTTAGACATAGCTGAGCTGGCTGAAGCAACCGATACTCCAACTCATTTTCATATAGCAGAAGGGAAAATTGATCAAAAAGATAGTCAAAAACGAGGCTATAAAAATATTACAGAGCGGTTAAATAAGTTAAATATACTTAAAGAGAATTCTCTTGCTATTCACGGCGTTCATCTATCAGCCGATGAGCTGCAAATTTTAAAGGAAAATAATGTTTATCTAATTCACAATCCGGAATCTAATATGGGTAATGCGGTTGGCGCTATTGACCTTAAGAACACCTTAAATAAGAATTTAAAGGTAGGATTGGGAACTGATGGATATACAACAGATATGTTTAATGAGCTCAAAGTGGCTGATCTATTGCAAAAACATGATAGTTCAAACCCTAATGTGGGAGGACTTGATATTAAAAAGTTGGTATTTGAAAATAATCGAGAGATTGCTCAGAAGTACTTCAAAAAAAGGCTGGGTATAATAAAAAAAGATGTACCGGCTGATCTAATTGTAATTGATTATAAATCTCCTACACCGATTACGAAAGAAAACTACTTTTTTCATATCTTATTTGGATTTAATGGCGGAATGGTTGATACAACAATAGTCAATGGACAGGTCTTGATGGAAAATCGGGAGGTGGAAATTTTAGATTATGAAAAAACAATCAGAAAATGTAAAAGACAGGCCGAGGACTTCTGGAAGAGATTTTAAGCAATATAAATATTTCAGACCAAAATCAAAAGAAGAGCTTATCAGAATCATAAATGATTTTCAAAAAGATCTAACAATTATTGCAGGTGGGACTGATCTTTTAGTAGCAAATTATCAAAAACTGTATGAAATCAAGAACTGGCTTGATCTGAATCTTTTAAATGAGTTTAAAAATATAAAGATGTTTGATGATAAAGTAGAAATTGGTTCAATGGTTACTCATCAAAGATTAAGTAAATTAGATCAGATAAAAGAATTATTTCCTGTCCTACATCAAGCTGCTGCAGATGTAGGGTCACCTCAAATTAGAAGTCGAGGAACTATTGGTGGTAACATTGTTACATCTTCACCTGCTGGAGATTTACTTCCACCTCTTTTAATATATGATGCACAACTTAAGATAATTTCAGGAGAGGGCAGTAGGGTAGTTGATGCTAATGAATTTTTCACAGGGCCCAAAAAGAATATTTTAAAAGAAGGTGAAATATTAGAAAAAATTATCATACCTTTAAAAGAAGAAGTATACAGAGGGGCCTGGATCAAAGTTGGCAAGAGAAAGGCTCTGATAATTTCTTCTATCAGCCTTGCTTTGAACCTCAGCATAGATAGATCTAATCTAATCAAAAAAGCAAGGATCTGTATAGGCTCTGCTGCCCCTGTACCTCTTAGAATAAAAACAGCAGAACAGGCAATTTTGAAAAAAGAACTGACTGAAATTAATATAGAAGAGATTGCCCAAATTGTTTCTGAGGAGATATCTCCTATTGATGATATAAGGGGTACTGCAAAGTACCGCAGGCAGGTTGCGCTAAACATTACTAGGAAGGCTTTAAGTGAGGTGACGAATCAGTGAAGATTACTTTAACAGTCAATGGAGAAAAACGAGAGGTCGAAGTCAAGCCCCAGACCAGGCTTTTAGATTTACTGAGAGAAGACCTGGGTTTAACAGGTACCAAAGAGGGTTGTGGTAAAGGCGAATGTGGAGCCTGTACTGTTATTATGAATAATAAGCTGGTTGCTTCCTGTCTTGTATTAGCTGTTCAGGCTGATCAATCTGAAATACTAACAATAGAAGGTTTAAACTGTCAGGATGAGCTTCATCCCATCCAAAATGCCTTTATTAATAAGGGGGCCGTTCAGTGCGGTTTTTGTATCCCAGGCATGATTATGTCGAGCAAACAACTTTTGGATGAAAATATAAATCCGACAGAGGCAGAAATAAAAAGAGGACTTTCCGGTAATATATGTAGATGCACCGGATATGTCAAGATAATTGATGCTGTCAAAGAAGCAGCTCATAAGATGAGAAGTAGGGGTGAAGATGATGTCTAAAAGATATGTAGGAAAAGATATGCTTAAAGTAGATGCAGAGTCTAAAGTGACTGGGCGAGCTCAATATCCTTCAGATTTAAAATTTGATAACTGCTTACATGTTAAGATAAAAAGGGCAACTTATCCTCATGCGATTTTAAAAGATTTGGATATTAATAGGGCAAAAAATATAGATGGTGTAGTAGATATTATAACTGCAAAAGATTATCCTAATCTTAATAAATTTGGCCTTATTATTAAAGATCAAGATGTTTTAATAAAAATGGGAGAAAAGATGAAATTTATGGGAGATGCCCTTGCTATAATTATTGCTGAGACAGAAGAAATTGCTTTAAAGGCTCGCGATAAAATAGGGGTTGAGATAAAAAAATTAGAAGTAATTACTGATCCACTCCGGGCAATTGAAAAGGACGCACCTCCTATTCATGAAGATCTCAGTGGGTTATGTACTGATTATCTCAAACCAAATTTAAATCAAAAAAATATACTCGTCGATCACTACCTTAAAAAAGGTGATGTAAAAAAAGGTTTTACAGAGGCTGACCTGATAGTGGAAAATGAATATAGAACACAGCATATTGACCAACTTCCCCTGCAAAATGAATCAGGTTACGCTTTGTATGATGACAAAAAAGATGAAATAAAAATCTGGGCAGCTTCTCAATGGCTGCATGATACTCAGGCTGATGTTGCACAATCTATAAATATGTCCAAAGAAAAAATTAGGATAATACAAACAGCTATTGGAGGGGCTTTTGGAAAAAAAGAAGATGTTTCAGTCCATATTCACCTTGCTCTAGCAGCCTTACACACACAAAGGCCTGTAAAACTGGAGTATACAAGAGAAGAGTCAATGATTGCACAGTCTAAAAGACATCCCCTTATTATTAAAGCGAAGACAGGCGTCAGCAGCAATGGGTATTTAACAGCCTGGTCAGTGGAAGTTATTGGAGATACGGGTGCATATGCCTCGAGTGGCCCTGCAGTTGTTCATAAAGGGATGTATCACTGTACCGGCCCTTATAATGTGGAAAATATAGAAGGGACCTCATATGCTATATATACGAACAACACTTATGGTGGTGCTATGAGAGGATTTGGGACAACGCAAATGGCTTTTGCCTATGAGTCACAGATGGATATTTTGGCACATAAACTGAATATCGACCCCGCCCAATTCAGATATCAAAATGCATATATTACGGGATCAGTTACTCCTAATGGGCAAAAATTGGGTAAAAGCGTAAATACGAAAAGGACAATCGAGTCTGTTATAGATTTAGCTAAATGGGAGGGGGAGATTAACAAATGAGAAAAAAAGGTAGAGGAATGGCAACGATAATGTTTGGTTTTGGTTATGGAGAAGGGTTTCCAGACCATTCAATAGCCGAAATTGAAATTACCACAGATCAGAAAATAAAGTTAAGGACAGCAGGGGCAGATGTGGGTCAGGGATTTTTAACTACTATGATCCAAATTGCTGCTGAAGTTTTAAAGATTGATTCTTCTTACATAGAGATTGTAGGCCAGGATACACATCAGGCAAAAAATTCCGGGTCAACTTCAGCTACCCGACAGACTTTTTTTTCAGGCAATGCCGTAAGAGAAGCAGCTGAAGAAGTTATGGGTATGATTTATCATCACGGGAGCATATATTTTAACAGTAACCATCCGGAATTGACTGTAAAGGATGGAGAAATATACGCTTGTGATAATAAAGAAGAGAAGATCAGTTACTGGGAGCTAGCTGAAATTGTGAAGCAAAAAGGTGATAACCTGCAGGCAGAAGCTTCTTTTTTCCCCAAAACCTATGTACCAGATGAGAAGACCGGGCAGTCCGAAAAAAATTATGTAGCTTATACTTTTATGACTCAAGTTATTGATATAGAGGTTGATACAGATACCGGGATTATCGAAGTAATGAATGTATATACTGCACTTGATGTGGGTAAGGCTATAAATCCTCAGAATGTACATGGCCAAATTGAAGGCGGAACAGTTCAGGGTCTGGGGATGGCTTTGATGGAAGAGCAGGTAATAAAAAATGGTATTACTATTAATCCCGATATGACAAATTACTTAGTGCCCAGTATTCAGGATATACCTGAATTTGAAAGCACTTTAATTGAGAATGAAGATTCCGATGGACCTTTTGGCGCAAAGGGAATCGGAGAGCCAACACTTATTGCAGCCTGTCCGGCCGTTGCCAATGCTGTCTATGATGCGATAGGTGTTAGAATTACAAGTCTCCCCATCACACCTGAAATAATATTGAATTCTTTAGAGGAGAATAATAATTAATGATTAATAATATTTTTATAACTGGTGATAAGTATGTTGGTAAAAGTACTTTTTTAAAAAATAATATAAAGAAATTGAATTTAAAACCCGGGGGATTTGTTGTAGGTAGAACGGGTGATATAAATAAGTGGTTGAGTTTTTATCTGATTGACCCCATTGACTATTATTACCACTGGCAGGGAGAAAAGTTTTCTAATTACAAAAAGAAGTGTCAGGTTTTTGCAGAAAGGGAAAAACCTGAGGATAAATGGACTGTTTATAAAGAAGTATTTGATGACAAGGGAGTCAATTTTTTAGAAACCGCCCAAAACTTCAGAGATATTGTGGTCATGGATGAATTGGGCAGATTTGAGCGTAATGCCATGAAGTTTCAAGCCAGTGTGTTTTCAACACTGGACAGCAGTAAACCTGTATTAGCTGTTATCAAAGATGAGCACAATGTATTTTTAGACAGGTTGAGAGATAGAGAAGATAAAAAGATGTATAGGTTAACAAAGCAGAATCGAGAAAAAGTTTTTCATGAAGTTCATCGAGATCTGAAAAAGATCATTATGGGGCTAAGACAAAAAAGGAGTGATATAAATGGCTAATTTAAGGACTGAATTTGCTGGTTTAAAGCTAAAAAATCCTGTGATGCCTGCTGCTGGACCACCGATCAAAGATGCACGGGCTGCTGTAAAAGCCAAGGAAGGTGGAGCAGGCGCTATTGTTACAAAAACAATTTCAACAACTGCTGCAGAAGTTCCCCGTCCCAATATGGCTCGAGTAAAGAACGGATTTCTTAATACAGAGCTCTGGTCTGAGTTGCCTCCAGAAAAATGGTTTAACGAGGAATATCCCAAAATTAAAAAATTAGGGTTGCCCGTGATTGCTGGTATAGGTTACACAAAGGATCAAATCAAAAGCTTAGCTAAAAAAGTGGAAAAATATGCAGATGCCTTAGAATTATCTACTCATTATTTAGGAGATGATACGACTCCCATGGAAGAGAGTATCAAAGCAGCTAAAGAAGAGGTAGAGATTCCTGTTTTTGTCAAGTTAAGTCCTCAGATTGATATACCTGAATTTGCTGATGCAGCTGAGAAAGCTGGAGCAGATGGTATAGTATTGATTAATTCATTTGGACCTACTTTGGATATTAATCCTGAAACCGGGAAACCTTTAATGGGCAGTGAAAATGGATTCGGCTGGTTATCAGGTGAAGCAATATTCCCCTTGGCTTTAAGATCAGTATATCAGGCCGCCAAAAATGTTGATATACCAGTAATAGGGGTAGGGGGAATTGACAGTGGGATAAAGGTCGCAAAGATGTTCATGGCCGGTGCTTCGGCGGTACAGGTTTGTACGGAAGCTATTGTGAATGGTCCACATGTATATGAAAAAATCAATAATGAATTAAATAATTTTTTAGATAAAAATAACTATCAAAATTTAAAAGACATTCAGGGTCTAACAGCAAAGGTTATGCAAAAAGAAGCTAATTACGATACAATTGTACCAACTGTAATCAAAGAAAATTGCACAACCTGTGGACTGTGTGTTACCAGCTGTGTATATGAGGCTATTTCATTCAATGAAAGCAATGACTATATTGTGATAGATC
Organism: Halanaerobiales bacterium; assembly: GCA_018399995.1. Classification (GTDB taxonomy): domain Bacteria; phylum Bacillota; class Halanaerobiia; order Halanaerobiales; family M55B127; genus M55B127. The sequence continues at coordinate 43,062 of JAGYMU010000007.1, forward strand.
CACAAAAATGTGAAGGCTGTGGACTTTGTATTACCCGCTGCAACTTCAATGCATTAGAGTTAGAGTGATCTTTGTAAAAAATAATTTTATCGGGAAAGGAGGTATTTAAGTGTTTAATAAGAAGATATTAAAAATGGCAAGGGGCGCAATTCCTGCTGAGTTAGTCTTAAAAAACGGCAGTATAGTTGATGTCTTTAATGAAAGATTGATCAAAAGTGATGTTGCAATAGCTGAAGGGAAAATACTTGGGATTGGAGATTATCAGGGTCTTAAAGAAATAGATTTAGCAGATAATATAATTTCCCCAGGTTTCATAGATGGACATCTTCATCTGGAAAGCGCAATGGTTAAAGTTGAAGAATTCGCTGCTTGGGTTATACCCAGGGGTACTACTACAATTTTTGCCGATCCACATGAAATTTCTAACGTAGCAGGTATAGAAGGTATAAAATACATTTTAGAATGTGGTAATCACCTGCCTTGGAACTTTAATTTGATGCTTCCTTCCTGTGTCCCAGCTACTTCTAATGAGACTTCGGGAGCCAGTTTATCAGCAGAAAAATTGGCTAAATTAATAGATGAAGAGGGTGTATATGGGCTGGGAGAAGTAATGGACTTTGTTGCTGTTATAAATGGAGAACAAGGTTTATGGGATAAGATTGATTTAATGAAAGACAGGTTTATCGATGGACATGCGCCTGGGCTTAGTGGTAAAGATTTAAACACATACTTATTAGCAGGAATTAGAGCTGATCATGAATGTACAGTAAAGAGCGAAGCGATAGAAAAAGTTTCTAAAGGGATGTATGTAATGATCCGGGAGGGATCTGTTACCAGAGATTTAATTAACCTCTTGCCGGCTGTTAATAACAGTAATTTAGCAAGATTTATGTTCGCAACTGATGATCGTAACCCGGGCGATCTTTATCATGATGGTCACATGAATTTTGTAATAAAAAAAGCTGTTAATAATGGTATGTCTTGTTTGCGTGCTATAAAACTTGCTACTATTAATACAGCTAATGCATTAAGGTTGGATAATGTTGGCGCTATTGCACCTGGTTATAAAGCTGACCTTGTAATATTAGATAACTTAAATGATTTTAATGTGAAAAAGGTATTTAAAGATGGGCGATTGGTGGCAGAAAATGAGAACCTAGTTGTAGGTTTACCAGAAAAAAAAGCAGGAAAAGCGGAAAAAATATTTAAGTCTGTTAATATTGGTAGTTTAAATAAAGAAAAATTTGACCTACCTGATTATAATAAATACCGGACAATGGTTCTTATCAAGGATAAGGTCATAACCGGTCAGGAGGAAATTGTTTTTAAAAACAAAGTTAAAAGTAGTGATCTTACTGCTCAAAACTTAGTAAAGATTGCTGTTGTGGAGAGGCATAAAAAAACCGGCAATGTAGGTTTGGGTTTGTTAAAGGGGTTTGGATTACAAAAAGGAGCTCTTGCTTTGTCGATTGGGCATGATTCTCATAATATTATTGTGGTTGGACTGAATTCTTTTGATATGTATAAAGCAGTTCAAAAAATTGATGATTTACAGGGAGGCATAGTAATTGTCAAACAGGGAGAAACAGTTGATTATCTTCCTCTGGAGATAGCAGGACTGATGTCAAAGAAATCCATACCTGAGACGGCTAAAAAGTTAGAACAAATGAAAAAGATAATATCTTCTATGGGGGTAATACATAGAAATCCTTTTATGATCTTATCTTTTATGGCTTTACCGGTAATACCTTCTTTGAAAATAACTGATCAGGGTTTATTTGATGTAGAAGAAAATAAATTTGTTAAATTGGGTGTACATTAATAACAAGGAGGTGTTTGTCAGGAGAATACTATTATATTCTTTATTTTTCTGATTATTTAAGCAAACAAATATAAGGAGGGAACTTGATGAACAAAATGAATAATGCAGGTTTTTTGGAAAACATGTTCGATCTTAAGGAAAATAATACTAATGTGAAGACTGAGATTATTGCGGGATTCACTACTTTTATGACCATGGCCTATATTATATTTGTAAATCCGACTATTTTAAGTGATGCAGGTATGCCTTTTAATGGTGTTTTTATTGCTACAATTGCTGGTATTATTTTAGGTACTTTAGCTATGGCTTTTTTAACTAACTATCCATTTGCTCTTGCTTCAGGCATGGGTCTGAATGCATTTTTTGCATATTCTGTAGTAATAGGTATGGGGGTAACCTGGCAGGTTGCTTTAGGTATAATTTTTCTTGAAGGGGTTATATTTATAGTTTTAAGTGTGACGCCTGTTCGTAAGATGATAGTTAATGCAATTCCTATGGGCTTAAAAACTGGTATCAGTACGGGTATTGGATTATTCATCGCCTTTATTGGATTACAAAATGCTGGTATTGTTGTGGCCGATCAGGCTACTTTAGTTGCTATGGGAGATATTTTTTCAGGGCCGGCATTGGTAGCCCTGGTAGGCTTGGTAGTGACAGGTATTTTACATGCACTTAAGATTAAGGGAGCATTACTCTGGGGAATTTTAATTGGAACTGTATTTGGTTGGACAAATGGAGTAACCCCAGCTTTTAATGGTGTGATTGCAATGCCCAGTATGGGAGATTGGAATCAGGTTCTATTTCAACTTGATATTGCTGGTGCATTTAAATTAAGTATGTTTGGTGTATTATTATCTTTCTTATTTGTCGATTTATTTGATACTGCAGGCACTCTGGTAGGAGTAAGCCAACAGGCAGGTTATTTGGATGAAGAGGGAAATTTACCCAAAGCCAGCAATGCATTATTGGCTGATGCTATTGGTACAACAGGTGGTGCTGTTTTTGGTACCAGTACAGTAACTACATATATTGAATCTGCTTCCGGTGTAGCTGAAGGTGGTAGAACTGGTTTAACTGGTGTAGTTGTAGCTATTCTCTTCTTTTTATCCTTATTTTTCAGGCCATTAATTGGCCTTGTGCCTGCTGCAGCGACTGCTCCGGCTTTAATTATTGTTGGTACAATGATGATGACCAATATTACAAAACTTGATTGGAATGATTTTACAGAAATTCTACCGGCTTTTGTAGCAATGATAGCTATGCCTTTAACTTACTCAATTTCAAATGGTATTGCTCTCGGCTTTATTATTTATCCTCTGGTCAAACTATTTACAGGCAAGGGAGATAAAGTTCACTGGCTGGTATATGTATTAGGTATATTATTTGTTGCATATTTCATATGGGTATAAAAAAATATTAAAATTAGAGGGGGGGTTATTTACTCCCCTCTTATTAATAATGAGGTGGTAATAATGTATACAGCAGTTGTTTTGGCAGCAGGTAAAGCAGATAGAATGGGCAAACTTAAACAGTTATTACCCTGGAAAGAAAAAACGGTTCTCGAGACTGTAGTTGATAATGTATTGGATAGTGAGTATATTGATGATGAAGTTAGGGTCGTCTTAGGAGCTGAAGCAGATAGAATCAAAAAAAAGTTAACAAATTATTCAGATGCTCGCTTTAGAATCAAAGAAAACCCTGATTATGAAGAAGGCATGAGCAGCAGTATAAAAAAGGGAGCAGAGGATTTGTCTAAAAACACAAAAGCCCTACTTGTGTTTTTGGGAGATCAACCATTGATTACTGCGGATATTTTTGATAATATTATTAAAGAATTTGAAAAATCATCTTCAGATATCATGCAGCCGGTTTATAATGAAAAGCCGGGACACCCCGTGCTAATCAGCACTGATTATCTTCCTGATATTAAAAAATTAAAAGGGCCTATGGGGCTAAAGCCTTTATTAGAAAAATATTCTAAGGAAGTTTATTATTTTTCTATTGATAATAAAAAGATTATTATAGATTTGGATTATTATGATGATTATCTTTATTATAAAAACAAGTATGAATAGGGATGATATTTATGAAGCTTAATTATAAGCTCTGGTTGGAAGAAGATAACAACAGATTATTTGGAGATGGTCCAGCTGATATATTAAGGCTGGTTGATAAATATGGTTCTTTAAGAAAGGCAGCAGCAAAAATCAATATGTCTTACAGCCAGGCCTGGCAGTTGATTGACAAGTTGGAGCATAAATTAGGGTTTAAGCTTTTAGAAAAACAGGTTGGCGGTAGAAATGGTGGCGGTTCTACACTAACTGCTAAAGGTCGTTTATTAAAGGATACTTTTTTAAAGTTCCGCAGTGAAGCTAGACGGCAAATGTCGAAATTGGAAGTCAAACACTTCACAAAAAGTTTTAAAGAAAAACTAAAAGAATAATTTTTTTCTTATCGTTATATGTAGTTACAAATAACGAAAATGATTGGAGGAATAAGATAATGAAAGTATTCAATAAGAAGTTAACTACATTTTTTTTATTATATGTTTTGATATCCATATTTTTTTCTTACTCTGTACTGGCAGGTGAAGTAATAACAGACATGGCAGGCAGGGAAGTAGAACTACCAGAAGAGGTCAATAGAATTGTGACATCCTACCGTTCAGCCACACAATTTGTGTTTTGTTTGGGTGTTCAGGAAAAATTGGTTGCCTCTGATCTTAGTTTTGAAAGGATATCATTATTTCAGAAACTTTATAATGGTGAAAAGCTGCCCAATGTAGGTTCGAAAAGACATGGATTGAATATAGAACAGATTTTAGAGGTTGATCCAGATCTTGTCATATTATTTCCGCATAATGATGGACCTAAGGTGGCTGATAAGTTAGAGGAATTTAATGTAGCCTCAATTATAATAGAACCAGAAAGTTATCAAAAAATACGTGAAGCCACTCAAATACTGGGTAGGGCTTTTGGAGTTGAAAAAAGGGCTTTAGATGTAATAAACCAATATGATAGGATTAATGCCCTTGTTGTAGATAGAGATAAAATAGAAGAAAAAAAATCTGTGTATTTTGCTAATTCAGATTTATTTGACACAGTTGGCAAAAATATGCTGCAGACCAGTATGATCGAATTGGCTGGCGGAATTAATCCTGCCAAAGAAGTAAAAGATGGATTCATTAAAACATCTTTGGAAGAATTGATGAACTGGGATCCAGATTATATAGTTGTATCGCAGTATTACAGCGGAACGATTGAAGAGCTAGCAAATAGAGTTGAATTACAGGCTTTAAAAGCTGTTAAAAACGGAAACATCTACAGGTTTCCTTCCAGGGTAGAACCCTGGGATTTCCCCAGTCCTTCTTCTTATTTAGGGATTGTCTGGTTGGCTGAAAAATTGTATCCTGAAAAATATACCGATTTAGATATAGAACAGGTTGTTGAAAAATATTATAATACCCTCTATGATAAGAGTTATTCTGAATTGGGGGGATCAAATCTTTAATATAGAAGGTGAAGCATATGTTAAAAGTAAAGAACCTTAGTTTTTCTTATAATAGTGAATGGACTATTAAAAATATCAATTTTAGCATTCAAAAACAAGAATTCTCCTGCCTTCTGGGGGCAAATGGATCAGGGAAAACAACAATTTTAAAGTGTTTAAATAAAGTTCTCAACAAAGATGAGGGACAGATCAAAATAGATGAGGTTGATATAGATAATTTAACTCAAAGTGAGATAGCAAGATATATTAGTATGGTCCCCCAGGAACACTCGATCGTTTTTTCTTATAAGGTTTTAGATGTTGTTACGATGGGAGTTACACCCTATTTAAAGTTTGGTAAAATGCCCAAGAGCAGTGATTTTGAGAAGGCATTTTCAGTATTAGAGCAGCTGGATATAGAACATCTCTCTGATAGACAGTATAATCAATTGAGCGGAGGGGAAAAACAGCTGGTTTTAATTGCCAGAGCATTGATGCAAAACACAGGCTATTTGATTATGGATGAACCTACAGCTCATCTGGATTTCAAAAATAAGAACTTATTGATGAGGGAGATAAGAAAGTTAACGAAAAATAGTCCTACAGGTGTTATTATGGCTTTACATGACCCCAACTTAGCCTTGAAATACTGTGATCGTGTAATCATAATAAAAAACGGCAATATTATGGCTGATGGAGCTACAGAGCAGATTATGACAGGTACTAACCTGGGGTCGGCTTATGATATTGATATAAAAATAAATCAAAATACAAGAGGAATTGAGATAGCCCTTCCCGAAATATAATATAAATGGGAAGGGAGTTTTTTATTTTGAGCTACAAAAGCAGTATTAAATCCGCATTTAAATCTGCATTGCCAATTATCATGGGCTATATTCCGATTGGAATTAGTTATGGCATTCTAGCATTAAGTACTGACTTATCACCCTACCTTATTGTTGGGATGTCGATATTTGTATTTGCTGGTTCTTCTCAACTGATAGCGGTAAATATGTTAACTGCTCAAGCCACTGTTATCCCAATAATCATGACTACTTTTTTAGTTAATTTAAGGCATATCTTGATGAGTGCCACTTTAAGTTTGCATTTTAAAAAAACACCCTCCAGATTGCTCCCATTAATTGGTTTTTTAATTACCGATGAATCTTTTGCGGTTGGTAATACCCTTTTGCAAGATAAAAAAGAAAATAGAGGATTATATTTTTTAGTAATGGGTTTTAGTGCCTATATGGGATGGGTTTTAAGTAGTTTGATTGGTGTTTTAATAGGAAGATATTTTATAAACTTTAAAATTCCGGTCATAGATTTTGTTTTACCAGCTATGTTTATAATTCTTTTAATTATGCAGATTAGAGATAAAATGGATATAGCTGTATCGATAATAGCCGCTGTTCTTTCTATTATTTTCTTTTTTATATGCCCGGGTAATTGGAATATCATAATAGCTACCGTTTTGGCAGCCGTAATAGGGGTGATTTTAGAAGATGCAATATAAATACTTGTTGATGGTTATCGGGATGGCCTTGGTTACCTATATTCCCAGAATGCTGCCCGTAACTTTACTATCCAGAATCAAAATACCTGATCTTTTAATAAGGATTTTAAAGTTTGTAGGGCCAGCTATTTTAGCTTCACTTTTAGCTCCAGCTATATTTATTTCTGATGGTGCAGTTGATATTTCTTTTAATAATATCTATTTAATAGCAGCAGTACCGACTTTTTTAACAGCATATTTAACAAAGAGTATTTTTACTACAGTATTTTTAGGTATGTTTTATTTATATATTTTTACAACAATAATCTAAAAGAGGTGAAAACATGAAAATTAAAATTGATCTTTTTAGTGATACCGGCACAAGGCCTTCAGATGAAATGAGAAAATTTATGGCCGAAGCCAAAGTAGGAGATGAACAACTTTTAGAAGATCCCAGTGTTAATAAACTGACTTCGATGGCTGCAGAATTATTAGGCAAAGAGGGGGCAATCTATTTACCCTCGGGCCTGATGGCTAATCAAATTTCTTTTGCAGTCCACTGCAACCCAGGTGATGAGATCATAATGGATAGAAGTGCTCATCCTATTCACTATGAAGCAGGGGCTACTGCAGTGATCAGTGGGGCATCTATTCGGAGAATTGACGGAGTTAAGGGGGTATTCCAAACAGAGCAGTTCTTAGAGGCAGTTAGAACTGAGGAATACCATGACCCCCAAAGTAAAGTTTTATCGATTGAACAGACTTCTAATCTGGGAGGAGGAACAAT